>CAZZWM010000065.1:0-21883 GCA_964657945.1 uncultured Steroidobacteraceae bacterium | reverse complement strand
CGGCCGGTTCGGCCGGGGCATCCAGGGCCGTGCTTTGGGCTCGCGCGCGATCGACAAGCAACTCATCGCGCCGGCTGGCCCGCAACTGCGCAATGAAGGCATCACGCTGTTCCAGCTGCGCCTTGGTCGTGGCAAGCCGGGCTTGGAGCTCCTGATTCAATGCCCGAAGCGTTTCGTCCGAAGTACTTGCCAAGCCGCCATGGGCGCCGAGTGCGTCGGACGCGCTCTGGTGCGCCGCGCGCCGCCATTCATGCGTGCGCAGCCGATCGAAGTAGGACTGGGACTGCTCTTTGACCGCCGCCAACTCGGCGCGTGCCGCCTCCAAATCGAACCTGGCGCGCTTCAGTTGGGCGTCGGCCGCAGCAGCAGTGCCGCGGCTGGAATTCAATTCCAACAGCAGCGTATCGGCACGCGCCCGCGCAGCAGCCAGATCCGCCTGAATCTGCATGCCGGTCTTCGCCCGCGTTTCCTGCACCAGGTTGGCGCTTGCCTGCTCCTGTTGCAGCGCCGCCAGCTTCACGTCGCGATCCACGAGGGCGATACGCAGCGTCTTGACCTCGGCCTCGTGCCGCTCGGAGCTGCGCAGCGCCTCCTGCAAGCTTGCCGCCATGGCGGCGGTGGAGCCGGCCGCGCTGGTGTCGCGTGCGGCCAGTTCCGCTTTCAAAGCGTCACGCGACTGCCGAATCTCGAGCAACTCGGCTTCGCGCGCGCCCAACGATTCACGCGCGGCTTGCAATTCCGCTTCGACGTCCTTGCACCTGCGCAGCAACTCCTCGCCGCGAGCTAGATGCGCGTCGGCCGATGCGCTGCGCTCGGCCATGGCCTTGGCATATTCGCGCGTCTTATTCTGCTCCGCTTCGAGGGAGCGGGTGGCGGTGGCCAGTGCGCCGGCGAGCGCCGTCACGCGTTCGCTGGCAGCCGTCTGTGCAACCTTGGTCCTCTCATAGGCGCGCGACAGAGCTTCATAGTCGGCATTCTGCCGTACGATCTGCTCTTGAAGGGCGCGCACGTTGTCGGTGTTGGGAGGCGCGCCGGCCGCGCGGGCAAACTCATTGCGCTCGCCGCCCGACGCGGACGCGTCGCCGGACGCGGCAGGTTCTTCAGGCCCCTCGCCTACAGAGACATCGGAATGCTGCGCCTCCGACTGGGCTTGCTCCGCCGCATCCTTGAGTAGACTCAGGACTTCGTCGTGCGCGTACGCCGGCAACGGCTCGATCCTCTCGCGACGGCGCAGGGTCTCGATCAATTCAGCGGGCGATGCGCCCTTGGCCAGAATCTGCTTGAGTTGGGAACGAAAATCCACGTAGGTGAATCCGCCCGTCTCGAATGCGCGCAACACTTTGTCGAACAACAAAGCCGACGCTGAACTACGAATATTGATGACTGCTCCTCAAGGCCCATTGTTCTCCAAACGCATGTTGCCTCAAAAAGCCCGCAAATGCCGTCATCGTTCCATGACGTCGCTCGTGCGCCGATTCCGACATGAAGGCATGTAATATTTACAACTGCTTGATTGTGCTGCTTGACGGACTTGTTGCAATGAAGACACACTCGCGCAAAGAGCATAGAAGCCATGGCGTTGGTTCGGGGCAAGCGACAGCGCGGTTGGGCGTCGCAGGCGCTCAATCGGCGGCTCTGCTTGGAGGCACGTAAATGGCCTCGCCATGACCGGTTTTCTTGTAGATTCCGAGCGAACCACCGACGCCGACTCCGACGGCCGAATGATTGGAATAGGAGTCGGACCCCACGCCCGAACCAATGGATCCGGTCTGCGCGTCCTGAAAGCCCTCCAAGATGACTCCGTTGGCGCCCAATTTGGCAGCTTCGATCTTCAGGCGCTCCACCACTTTGTCCACCGACTTCTGGCCGCCGGTTCCAAACGCGCTTTTGCTCGAAGCATCCAGGACGGCGATCTCTTGAAATTGGGCCGGCGGACTTGAGTAGATTTTCACTTGATCGGGGGTGATGGGTGGCCGCGCCGTCCCGGTCAAAACATGCGATGAAGGCGCACATCCGGCTGCCAGACCCGCCACCAGCAAAACCATACGTCCCGCGGTTTTGAATTGAGGCATGCGTTGAAAGTAGCGCATGCCGCAACGGCCGTGCGTAGGACGGCGGCCTATCCGATGACTCCAAACCGCTGAATTACCCACGTAACCGAAGCGCCACGGCATGAAATCCGACACACACATGCGCGCCCAACCGATACGCCCCAAGCGTGCCACGTCGTCATCTATGCATTCCGGCTCACCAACTTAAGCTACAGGGGATTTTTTATGGCCGTCAAGAAAACGCCTTCTCGTTCGAAGACTCCCGATGCAGTGGCCTTGCTCAAGGCCGATCATCGACAGGTCGAGCAATGGTTCTCGCAATTTGACAAGTCCAACAGTAAGTCCAAGAAGCAGCAGCTTGCCGACGAGATCTGTGAGGCGCTCACCATTCATACCACCATCGAAGAAGAGATCTTTTACCCCGCCTTCTTGCAGGCCACGAAGGACAAGGACATGCATCACGAGGCAGTCGTCGAACACGCCGGCGCCAAGAATCTCATCGCAGAAATACAGGGGATGTCCTCGACCGACGACTTCTTCGATGCCAAGGTGACTGTGCTTTCGGAAATGATCAAGCATCACGTCAAGGAAGAAGAACAACCGGGCGGCATGTTTGCTGAGGCCAAGAAATCCAAAATGGACCTGCAACAACTCGGCGAACAGCTGGCCGCGCGCAAGCAGGAATTGCAGGCAAGGCCCAAAGCAGCTTGAGCAGCCGTTGCGACGCCAAATACGCGTTTAGATGAGTATAAAGGGCGGTCCGGCCGCCCTTTCTACTTCGGCCATGGCACCGTCGCCGCAGAATTGATGGCAACGCGCGAGCGCCCGACCCACCACGCGTTGTTGCTGCTCTGGGTGATTCTCAACACTGAATGAGGAGATATTTATGACATTTGTGAAAGCCAAAGACGAGACCAAGTTGTACGTCAAGGATTGGGGCCAGGGACGCCCGGTCATTCTTTTGCATGGCTGGCCGTTGTCGGCGGATAGCTTCGACGACCTTTCAATGGCCATTGCCAATACCGGGCTCCGGGCGATCGCATACGACCGGCGCGGCTTCGGGCGGTCCGATCAACCTTGGAACGGTTACGATTACGATACGCTGGCGGACGATCTGGCGGCCGTGATCGAGCAGACGGGCGCGCAAGATGCCACGTTGGCGGGATTTTCGATGGGCGGCGGCGAGGTCGCCCGTTACATGTCGCGTCATGGCGGCAAGAATATAAAACAAGCCATCCTCATCTCTTCGGTGGTCCCCTACCTGCTGAAGACCGACGACAACCCCAAGGGCGTCGATCAAAGCGTGTTCAATTCGATGGCTCAGGGCATCAAAGAAGACCGCGCCAAGTTCTGGTCCTCATTCTTCAAGGACTTCTATGGTGCCGGCATGCTGTCCCATTCGGTCAGCGACGAGGTGCTGGAATGGTCCCGTGACCTGGCCATGCAAGCCAGCCTCAAGGCAACGCTGGATTGCGCCTCTGCCTTCGCCGCCACCGATTTTCGCGGTGATTTGGCGGCTTTCAAGGTGCCCACCCTGATCATTCATGGCACCAAGGACAAAACCGTTCCCATTGACGTGAGCGCGCGCGCCGCTGCCGCCGGTATCACCGGCAGTTCGCTGCTCGAGTACGACGGCGGTCCCCATGGCCTGCTGGCAACGCACAAGCAGCGTATTCAGGACGATGTGCTGAATTTCTTGAAGACCTCCATGGCTGCCAAGCCGAGCGCCCAGGGGAGGGCCGCATAACTCGATATCGTGGATGGCGAGCCTGACGTTGCTGCACGGCAAGCATCTATAGGGTATTGCGTAAAATCGCTTATCCTAGGGGTAAAGATGAATCAGGACTGCCGCGCGCAGCACAGGGATGGACAAGGCCTTATTCATGAGCGCCTGCCGTGAAGGCGGCGCGGCGATCGAGAAAGCGCTTCGAGAAATCGACCGTGCCTTTTTTGCCGTGCTCTATCGATGCAGTTTACGGTCGTTGCGCGATCCCGATGCCGCGCGCGATCTGGTCCAGGAAACTTTCATCAAAGTTTGGCAGCGCTGCGCCACGTTCCGCGGCGACTCGGACCTCCTTCCCTGGATAAAAGTCATACTGCGGCATGCCGCCATCGAGAGATTGCGCCGCACGGTGCGTGAAAGTCCCATGGAGAATGAACAGGGTCTCACCGAGGAGGCATCGCGTCGCATCGCATATCTCTCCGAGAAAGACAATCCGACCCCAGAGCGCATTGCGCATCAGCGCGAACGCGCGGAGCATTTTCGCGAAGGTTGGATGCGCTTTCAAAAGGCACATCCCCTGCATGCCAATGTCATGGCGTGGGTGGTTGAGGACGGCCTGTCCATCGATGACATCGCGGACCTGCTTGGGCGAACGCCGGGCGCAACACGCGAGTTCGTATCCCAATGCCGCAAGCGGGCCCGATTGTATCTCGGAGACTGGTACAAAATGGCCACAGAGGCGGCCGAGTAGCCCATGACCGACGACGATCAAAGCTGGCTGGACACATTGGCAGGACGCGGATCGGCGGGAACGGATGCGTCGGAAGCCAAGTTGCTGCGCGAGCTCATCGCTGCGCAACTCCGAGAGGACGGCCCGGCCGTTGCGGCAGTCGATGCGCAGCGCGAAGCGGCTCTGATCATGCGGGCCCGGGCGGAGGGATTGCTGCCGGCGCAAGTCGCCGCCCGATCTGCGCGGCGGGTATGGTGGCTCACCGGCGGGGCCCTGGCGGCCACCGCCCTGCTGGCGAGCATGGTGTTGAGTCTGCTGCGCCACGCCCCGGGATCGGAAACCTACCGCGGAATGGATGGCGGCGCGGTGAGAATCGAATCCAGCAATCCTCAAGCGCTCAAGGATCGGCTGCTGCAGGAATTGGATGCCGTCGGTGTACGCGCCACCGGCTACGATCGCCTCGGGCGCCTCGGGGTGGATGCCGATTTGCCGCTACCGGTACCGGCGGCGGTCCAGGATGTGCTGAAAAAGCATCACATACCGCCGCCCAATGACGGCGTGCTCATGGTGGAAATCGAAGCTTCGAGAGATCGGTGAGCCCGCGCCGCGCCGCTCCTTGCGTACTCATCGTCTGCGCCGCTTTGTATGGCGCATCGGCGAATTGCGCACCTCTGCCTGCATCCTGCGCCGGCGTCAGCATGGCGCCCGATACCAAATCCTCGCTGCAGGTCCTGCGCAAACGCGTCGAGGCAGAAGGCGAAACCGATCCCACCGCAGCCTTCGCGATCCTCTGCACCACCATTCCGCGCGTGGAGCGGGAAAAAGGTGCGCAATCTGCGGAACTTGCCTGGTGGGTGGCGTCGCTCGCCACGCCTCTCATTGCCTACATGGACAATTTCGATGAAGCGCTGCCGCTGCTTCAATTCGCACAGCCAATCCTGGAAAGGCAATATGGTCCGGATGGCGAACCTTTGGGCGACATTCACGTGGCGTACGCGTGGATCTACACCCGGCTGGGTCGGGCGCCGGATGCCGAAGCCGCTTGGGAATCCGCCTTGAGAGTGCGCGAGCGCAAGCCCGGCCTCAAGAAAATCGAACTGCAAAAGGTTTTGGTGGGGCTGGCCCAAGCGCAACTGTCGCAACGCAAGTTCGACCTGGCGGAGCAAAATACTCAGCGCGCCCATCGCATCCTGGTCGAGAACCACGACATCGACAGCGAAGCCGGCGCGGCCATCGAAAACGTTCTGATCAATATCGCCTTCCGGCAGGAGCGCTACGCGGAAGCGCGTCGACACGCCGAAGAGCAGTTGCGGATCGAAACCACGCTGAAGAATGGCGCCGCGCAACTGGTGCCCGCGTATGCATTGCTCGGACGCATTCTGGAACGCCAGGACGAATACGAACAGGCGGAACAGTCTGAGCGACATGCACTTGAACTCTCCGAGGATATGCAAGGGCCCTTGCAGCGCCACCGTCTGTCGGCGTTGATTCAATTGTCGATTTTGCTGAACGAGCGCGGGCATCCTGCCGAAGCGCGAATGCTCGCTGCCCGGGCGTTGAATGTGGGCGAGAGCACGGTGGGGCATTCCGTGCCGCGCCTGGTGCCCGTGTTGCAAACCTTGGGCGACACGGAACGCCAATTGGGAAATCTGCCGGAAGCATTGCGCGACTTCGAACGCGCCGGCGCCATCGTCGCAGTCGATCATGCGCAAATTGAGCGCTCATTCCTGGTGCAGTACTACCATGACTTGGGGACTCTGCAACTGAGTCTGGGGGATATCGAACAGGCGGAGCGGAGCGTGGCCGCCGGCTTGGACGCCTCCGGCGACGACCCTGCGCTGTCATTCGAGCGGGCCAGCCTGTTGCTGGCGCACGCGCAGGCGGTCGCCGCGTTGGGGAAATCCGATGGACGCGAAGAGTTGTTGCAAGCGCTGGCGCAATTCCGTACCCGCCTGCCCGAGACGCATCCCGCCATCCTCCGTACCCTGAATCAGCTTTGCGGGGTCGAGGCGGCTTCGACGAACATCGCTTCGGATCCGGCGAGCTGCGTCCAGACCGCGGAGAAGCTGCAGCAGGGTCACGACCTCGATCCAAGCTTGCGCGCCGCCGTCTACCTCAACCAAAGCAAACTGGCGCAATCGCGTGGCAATTTGGCATTGGCGCGCTTGCAGGCCATTCGCGGCATGGCCGCCGCCGAAACGGCGGCCACGCCGGAATCGCTCTGGCGCGCCTACATGCAGCTCGGCTACGTCGAAAGCTCCCGCGGCAGGACAGATCTGGCGGTGTTCTTGGGCAAGCAGGCGCTGGAGCAGATCCAGCGTGAGCGAAGCTTCTTCGTCGGGGCTGATCTACGCCTCGATCAGGATTTCCTGCGCGACAAGGTGGTTGCCTATCGCCGTGTCGCCGACTGGCTCCTGGAACTCGGGCGCATCGATGAAGGCCTCGCCGTGCTGCAGCTGATGAAAACCCAGGAACTGGCAGACTTCGGCGTGAGGGAGGCCATTCTGCCATCCGATCGTGGCGTGGTCTTCACGGACGGCGAACAAGGGTTGCAGGATCGCTACCGGCGCGCCGTCGACCCGGCCACGGCAGGGGCTCCCGCCGCCGCGCAAGCCGATTCCATCGCGCGCTTGAGCCAACTCGAACAGCACGGGCACATCAGTCCTACCGAGCGTGACTACTTGCGCGCGCTGCTGGCGAATAGCGGCGCCGGCGAGGCGGATCGCGCCTCTCGAATCGACGCGGCGCTCAGCGGCGATGTCCACCCAGGGTCGAATCCGGCCGAGCGGCGCGGCATCGATGCGCCGTCGCTGACGCAGATAGCGCGCCGCTTCGGTTCCGACACGGCTTTTGTCGTCTACCTTCTGTCAGAGGATCATCTCCGGATCTTGATCAGCATCCACGGCATCCCACAGGAGTTTCGCGTATCCGTGGATGCCGCAAGCCTGCAAAAGGACATCGGCCACTATTTGGACGACATCGTGCAGCGGCGTGATTCCAGTGCCTTGTCCAATCGGCTGTATACACTGCTCGCGGCACCCGTGGATCGCTTGAGCGAGCAATATCGGGTGCGGCGCTGGGTGCTTTGGCTGGATGGGCCGCTGCGGTACGTGCCCGTTGCCGCACTGCGCGACGGACAAAAATACATGCTCGAAAAATACATCGTGCAAATGTATGCGCCGGCACCCGCGGTGCATGTGCGCGCAGCCTCGTCATCCATCCCGCAAGTGCGCGGCTTCGGCGTGACTCAAGCCGTCGGCGGCTTCCCCGCCCTGCCTGCCGTTGCCGACGAACTGTGTTACGTGGTGCGCGGTCCCATCGAAGGGTTGCACTCCACAGAGGGGGCATGCCCCACCGCGCCCGAGGGCGCGGGTGCGCAGCAGGGTCAGGGCGCACTGCCGGGCGAAGGATTTGTGGACGCCGCATTCACGGCCGCCCGCTTCGAACAACTCATGGACGCACCGGGCAGCTTTTCGGTACTGCACATCGGCACGCATTTTAGGCTGCGTCCGGGCAACGCGCTACGCTCGTTTTTGCTGTTGGGTGACGGCTCGAAGCTGACCCTCGACACCATCGGTTCATTGGATTTCAGCGCGGTCGATGTGGTAACCCTGTCTGCCTGCGAAACCGGCATGGGCGGCGCGCGTACCGACGATGGCCGGGAAATCGAAGGTCTGAGCGCCTTGGTGCAGCGGCGCGGCGCCGGCCGGGTTATCGCCAGCCTGTGGCGGGTGGAGGACGTCAGCACCGCGCAGTTGATGCGCGCCATCTATCGGTCGTTTTTGGCGGACAAGGGCGACGCCGCCATGGGTTTGCGTGAAGCGCAGCTGGCATTGCGAAATCGTCAAGAAGGATCCGGCCGACAGTACGCGGACCCTTATTATTGGGCGGGATTTTATGTATCGGGCAGCCACCCGTAGCGCGCCAGTCTGTAGAATCCCGCGGCATGGATACTTCAACGCTGCGCACGCCGAAACAACTGCTGGAAGCCGGCATGATCGATGGCGGCGATCTTGAAGGCATCCGTGAAGTCGCCGCCCAGTTTGCGGTAGGCATTTCACGCCAAGTGCAGGCCCTGATCGATGGCACGGCGCCGAACGATCCGATTGCCGCTCAATTCATACCCTCGACGCATGAGCTGCATCGGACTGCGGAGGAACTGCCGGACCCAATCGGCGATGAACCGCATTCGCCCGCGACCGGCATCGTTCACCGATATCCCGACCGCGTGCTCTTCAAGCTCACCAGCGCCTGTGCGGTTTATTGTCGATTTTGTTTCCGACGCGAGACCGTCGGCAAGAGCTCGGGGGCACTGGATGAACTGGAAATCGAACGCGCGCTGCGCTACATAGAGTCCGATCCGAACATCTGGGAAGTGGTGTTATCGGGCGGTGACCCCTTGATTCTGTCGCAACGCCGATTGAAGGCAATCATGCAGCGGCTGCAGGCCATCGAGCATGTCGGGGTGATCCGCTTTCATACCCGAGTTCCAGTGGTTCGGCCGGAAAGCATCGATGCGGGACTGCTTGACGCCCTGAAAATCAGCAAGGCCGTGTATGTGATTCTGCATACCAATCACGCGCGAGAGTTGTCTCCAGCGGCTAGAAGCGCCTGCGCCAGCCTGATCGACTCGGGATTTCCCATGCTGAGCCAAACGGTGCTGCTGAAGGGAGTCAACTCGGATGCGCGGACGTTGACGGCGCTGTTTCGCGCGCTTGTCGCGATGCGCATCAAACCTTATTACCTGCATCATGGCGATCTCGCGCGCGGCACTTCGCATTTCCGCACCTCCATCGAGCAGGGTCAAACGTTGATGGCAGAGCTACGCGGCACCGTCTCCGGTTTGTGTCAGCCGCTATATGTGCTGGACATCCCCGGCGGCCACGGCAAGGTGCCGATCGGCCCGAACTACGTCAGCCGCAGCGACGATGGCAAGATCACCGTGACCGACACTCGCGGCCGGCGCCATTCTTATAATTCCACATGAGTGCCGGGTGAGCACCGACACGCACCGCCCCTCTGTGTTGCCTTCCTCCTAAGACTCGAAGCAGCGGGCTGGTTCAACAGCCGCTGGGAATCCATCGATCCCTCCAGCGAAGGCCGCCCGCGCCGTCGGCTCTACAAGCTCACTTCCACCGGTCTCAAACGTGCCAGCGAAGTTTTTGCCAGCTTCAATCCAGGAGTGGTCGCATGAATCAGCATCACACACTTGCCGATTGGTTGAACCCCCAGACCGCCCGCCGTCTGGAGGAACAAGGCAGTGTGATCGTCCAAGTCTGCGTCGATCCGAAGGGTCGGCTGACGTCGGAGCCGACCATGGTGCAAAGCTCCGGCAATGTCCGCTTGGACGGTGGTGCGCTGATACTCGCCAAGGCGGGATCCGGTCACTACCGCGCTACCACGGAAGATGGACATCCGGTAAGTTCCTGCTATTCCTTCCGAGTCCTATTCACTCTTCGGTAGGCGCAGCGCGCCAACCCGTGTAGGCGCACTGCCCAAGCCGCCAAGCCGCCTGCTCGAAAGGTCGGGCAACCGGTATTGTGTCGGATCACAAAAAGAGACTTATCGATGCGCCAAGCCAATTCGCGGGTCAAGGAAGGTAGTGCGGAAGCCCACGGCGCGATCTGGGACGGTAAGGGCACAAACTTTACCCTTTTCTCGACGCATGCCACCCAGGTGGAAATCTGTTTATTCGACGACAAAGGGGGCACCGAACTAGAGCGGATCGCACTGCCTGAATACACGGACACGATTTGGCACGGCTACATTCCCGACGTCCATCCGGGATCGGTTTACGGCTTGCGCGTTCATGGCCCCTATGAGCCTTCCGAAGGCCATCGCTTCAACCCCAACAAGCTTCTTCTCGACCCCTATGCCCGCGGCTTTACCGGCGACCTGAAGTGGGGACCGGAATGCTTCGGCTACACGCTGGGTGCCGATGACGAGGACTTGAGTTTCGATGAACGCGACAGCGCGGCCTTCATGCCCAAATGCGTGGTGGTCGATCCGAATTTCGATTGGCACGGCCAGCCGCGCTCGAAAGGCCTGCCCTGGGACAACACCATCATTTACGAAGCCCATGTCAAAGGGTTCACCAAGTTGCATCCAGCAGTTGCGGCAAAGCAGCGAGGTACCTATGCGGGGCTTGGCACCAAGGAGGTCATTGCCCATGTGAAGTCGCTGGGCATCACCGCGATCGAGCTTCTGCCCGTGCACACTTTCATCAACGACAGTCATCTGTTGGAACGCGGCCTGAACAACTATTGGGGTTACAACAGCATTGGATTCTTTGCGCCCGACCCGCGTTACGCCTCCGAACCCGAACAGTGTCTGCGCGAATTCAAGGAGATGGTGGCGCGGTTTCACGACGCGGGTATCGAGGTTATTTTGGATGTGGTGTACAACCACACCGCCGAAGGCAATGAGCGGGGCCCCACCCTGTCATTCAAGGGCATCGATAATGTTTCGTATTACAGATTGTTGCCCGACAAGCGTTACTACATAAACGACACCGGGACCGGCAATACTCTGAATCTGTCGCACCCTGCTGTGATCGAAATGGTGACAGACAGCTTGCGCTACTGGGTCAATGAGCTGCACGTCGACGGCTTCCGCTTCGACCTCGGTACCATTCTCGCACGCGAACCGGACGGCTTCGACAACCAGAGCGGATTCCTCAAGGCCTGCCACCAGGATCCGGTGCTTCGAACCGTCAAACTCATTGCGGAGCCCTGGGATGTGGGACCTGGCGGCTATCAGGTGGGGAAATTCCCGCCGGGCTGGGCGGAATGGAACGATCGTTATCGCGACACCACTCGCAATTTCTGGCGCGGCGGCGCTACCGCGGGCGATGTAGCCAAGAGTTTGAGTGCTTCCGCCGATGTCTTCAATCACCTCGGCAGACGGCCGTGGTCCTGCATCAATTTCATCACGGCGCATGACGGCTTCACCCTCAACGACCTGGTCAGCTACAACGACAAGCACAATCAGGCAAACGGCGAAGACAACAATGACGGCAGCAACGACAACCGGTCGTGGAATTGCGGAATCGAAGGTCCCACGGATGACCCTGCGATCAATGCATTGCGCGAGAGGCAAAAGCGAAACCTGCTGGCGACGCTGTTATTGTCGCAAGGCACACCGATGGTGCTGGCCGGCGATGAATTCGGACGCACGCAGCAGGGAAACAACAACGCCTACTGCCAGGACAATGAAATCAGCTGGCTCAACTGGACCTTCGACGAGCCCGGCCTGTCACTTCTGAAGTTCGCCGCACAGCTGTGCACCCTTCGGCATAAATACCCTATTTTGAGGCGCAATCGATTCCTCACCGGCGAATTCGATCAGGAGCTCGAGGTCAAGGATGTAACCTGGATCAATGCTTCCGGCATAGAAATGCAGGAGTCCGATTGGAGCGATGCGCGCATGCAGTGCTTCGGCATGTTGATTGACGGACGGGCGCGCCCTACTGGATTGCGGCAGCGAGGTACCGAGGCCACGTTGCTCCTGGTCTTGAACGCGCATCACGATGTCGTCGAATTCACCTTGCCGGCGGCGGCCGGTGAAGGCACCTGGAATTTGCTGCTTGACACCAACCTGCCGGTGATCGTCGATGAGTACAAGGGAAATGCCGGTGATCACTACGGGATAACGGCTCGCTCGCTGGTGCTGTTGGTGCTCTTGCCGAACGGCCCAGGGTGACGAGGGCCTTTGCCTATGGCCATTGGCGGCCCACGTTTTGCTATTGCGGACGTTTCACGTCTGCAAAAGGCTCGCGCGTGAATTCATCCAAATCCCGAATGAGCGCAGCGCCGGATTTGGCTATCAGCTCTGCGCCCTTTTCGACCGTCGCCAGCAGGGGATCCGATCCGATGCGGCCGTCAGGGAAACGCGCGCGGTAATCGAATGCATCCCGAATGGGCCCGGTTGGCGCGATCCGCGGCGTCACCACGGCAGACTTGATGCTGTTCGGATACGCGCTTTGGGTTATGGCGATCTCCGAGGGAGTCGCGTGAGATCCGTGGCCCGACGGAAACAGCTGATCGGCCAGTGCGCCGATGCCCGGCAGCTGCCACCACGATCTGAGCTTCAACATGAACGGGCAATGCCGAGCCTCAAAGGAATACCTGGCGTAGATCTCCGCGAAAGCGGCTTCGATCGAAGCGATGTTTCCACCATGGCCGTTCAAGAAATAAATGCGCTCAAAGCCGTGCCGGCTCAAAGAGTCGACCCAGTCGCCGATCGCCGCCTGGAAGGTCGAGGGTCGCAGCGAGATGGTTCCCGCGAAACCCAGGTGATGCTGCGCCATGCCGATATTGAATGTCGGTGCCACCAGCACGCTGTCGCTACATCGATGCGCTTCGTGGGCAATGATTTCCGGACATAACCAGTCTGTGCCCAGCAGTCCGGTGGGACCGTGCTGCTCGTTCGATCCGATGGGGATCACGATGGTGGTGCAGCTGCGAATCCGCTGCTCGATTTCCGGCCAGGTGGACAGTGCAAGGATCATGGTGTGCGCATCATACCGGCTGCGTCCCGGAAGTTGTCGCAAAGCCCTGACTGTTGGGCACGCCGGGTGGCCGTGATACCCTTGCTTTGGTGAGAGTCATCATCATCGTTGCGCTGGTGTTTCTATCGGGTTGCAGCTGGTTTCACCGCAAGCCGCATGTACCGCCGCCCGCCGAGTTGGTGGTGACGGGAGCTCCTGCCGGTGCTCTTCTATTCGTCGATGGAGCCGCCGCCGGCCAAGAGGTGGAGGCCCGCAAGCCTCAGGTTCTCGATGTCACTCCGGGAACGCATGTAGTGGAAGTCAGGGTTGGAGATACGGTCACCTATCGCGAGAACATCTATGTCGCGACCGGCGAGAAGCGGCTTGTGCAGGTGTTGTCCGGAGCCCGGGACAACTAGATTCGCAGACCCCGTCGCGTTGACAGCTTGTGGAACAAGGTGACTCCGCGTGACAATGGCGGTCTCTAAAAGACCGGAGCCAAGGCCGACTTGACCGAACCCAACCCCGGCGCCAATTCACCTTTTATCGTCGGAGTTTCCGGGCATCGCGATCTGAATCCCGAAGATCTGCCGCGCTTGCGCGAATCCGTCATCGGCTTTCTGCGTCTGCTCCGGGAGCAGCTGCCGGATACTGAATTGCGCATCATCATCGGAATGGCTGAGGGAGCCGACTTGCTGGTCGCGCAGGCGGCCGTTGATTTCGGACTGGAGGTCGACGCCGTATTGCCCATGCCCTTGGAGCATTACGCCACCGATTTCAGTCCCGAGACGTTTCTGGTGCTGCGCGGCCTGTTGCAACACCCCAATGTGCAATGTGTCCATCTGGAATTGACCGATACGGTGTTGCGGGCGCCACGCACCAGCGACGCTGCGGAGCGCGACAATCTCTACTCCAATCTGACCGAGACCCTGATTCGGCGCAGCAGCGTATTGCTTACCTTATGGGACGGAATACCCTCACCGCTTCCAGGAGGTACGGCCGACACCGTTTTACGCTACCTCGGAATTCGCAGCGACGAGAACGCGACGCAAGAAACTCTGGAGTTCGTCTCTGCCGGCCCGGATGCAGAATCGGATTTGCGCACGGCCTATTGGATACCGGCGGCGCGCCAGGGAAATCCTCAAGCCTTGGCGTACACGGAACCGTGTTTCTTGTCCGGCATCGGCGACAATATGCTGCAGATGACTCGCAGCGAGCCTGTCGGCCTGAAGCACGGCCTGCGCCTGCTGAATCGCTACAACAGTGAATTCAAGCAACTGTCCGCCCAGGGAAGTCTCGGCAACTCGGAGTCGTTGATCGGCTCCCTGCCACCGGATTTGGAGCTCGAGGACCGGGAGATTCTCCAGCAGATCAGCATTCAGTACGCCAAGGCGGATGCAATGGCCATCTATTACCAGCGCCATTCAGATCGTCTGTTCGCGTTGTTCGGCGGCATGGCCTTCCTGATGGGCCTGGCCTATCTCGTGTATGAGAAGTTGTTCGAATCGCCGCTGATCATCTTCGCCTACCTGCTGATCCTCGCGACCAGTTTTGGGATGTACTATCGATTGCAGGAGAAGGAATGGTTTGCCAAGCACCTGGTGTGCCGCGTCATCGCCGAGACCATGCGGGCTCTGTTCTATAGCCGGCTGGCAGGCACCGAGGATCTGATTGACGCGGAATCCGTGTTGTCATTGTCGGGCATCGATCAATTTCATGGTTTCAGCTGGATCAGCAGCGTGCTGCGCGGCGTCGGCGCTTTCGATGCCCATACCGAAAAGAAGCGCGCCTCGAATCCCGCGCGCTCCCAGTTTGTCGATCAATCCTGGATCGCCGCCCAGCATCGCTATTTCACCGCCAAGGTGGCCAAGCTGGAAAGAGCGACACGCCGGATCCGGAATCTGAAGCGAGTCGTGGTGGCGGTGATCATCAGCGTCATCATCACGATCGCGCTGTTTCATCACGGTGTCGCAGAAGCGGCGGCCGGCACCGGTATTCCGGTGAAGAACCTGCTCACTTTTTTCATGGGCACGCTCGTCATCTTGCTTGGCGTATTCGAGTTGCATCAAAACAAGATGGCCAACCGCGAACTGCTGTGGCAGTACCGCAATCAACTGGGGCATTTTTCCCGCACCCAGGCCCACCTTGCGCGCGTGACCGCTACCGATCGGCGCATGCAGATCTTGGCCGAGCTGGGGCGCGAATCGCTGATGGAAAACTATCTGTGGACCATACATCGTTATCACCGCGAGCACGAACCGCCGGCCGGAGGCTGAGGCAGTGCGCGGGCGGCGATCGCGTCGCCCTCTCTGCTCGTTGGTGGTGCACGCGGCCAGGATGGCAAACCAGGGCAATTCGACCACTGTAAGGCGGCTGGCGCTGGCCTCTGAAATAGCGGAATATCCATGGAAAGCTTTCGGGTATCCTCTTCAATGAGCGATTCGACGCAGCCAGCGCCGGCAGAAAGGGCGCGTTATTGGGCTTTCATCAGCTACAGCCATCGCGACAGCGTTTGGGCTGACTGGCTGCACAAGGCCATCGAGAACTACCGTTTGCCGAAGGAGCTGATCGGCACCGCCACTGCGCGCGGTCCCGTGCCAAAGCGGCTGACGCCGGTGTTTCGCGATCGCGACGAGCTGCCCAGTGCCACGGACCTGGGCGCCTTGCTTACGGCGGCGCTGGCCGATTCCAATGCGCAGATCGTCATCTGCTCGCCGCAGGCCGCGAAGTCCAAGTGGGTCAATGAAGAGATCCTCGCATTCAAGCGCCTGGGCCGCGAGGATCGGATCTTTTGTTTGATCGTCGGCGGGGAACCCAACGCCAGCGACATGCCGGGCAGGGAAGAGGAAGAGTGCTTCCCGCCGGCGCTGCGTTTCCGTCTCGGTACCGATGGCGCGTTGTCCGCCACGCGCACCGAACCCATCGCGGCGGACGCGCGGCCGCGCAAGGACGGCAAGGCCAATGCCAAACTGAAACTCATTGCGGGTGTGTTGGGGGTGGGTTTCGACTCGCTGCGCCGCCGCGAGCAACAGCGGCGCAACCAGCGGCTGTTCTGGTTTTCCTGTTCGGCGGCTGCGGGCATGGTGCTGACCACCGGTCTCGCCGCCTACGCCTTGATTCAACGGGGCGCCGCACAGCGGCAAACCCTGCGCGCCGAAGCCGAGGCACGTACTGCCAAGGAGACGACCCGGTTCCTGGTCGATCTGTTCAAGATTTCGGATCCCAGCGAAGCTCGCGGCAATAGCGTCACCGCTCGTGAAATGTTGGACAAGGGCGCAAAGCGCGTGGATACCGAGCTGGCGAAGGTGCCCGCCATTCAAGCGACGTTGATGGACACTCTCGGTACCGTATACATGGGTTTGGGCTTGTACGATCAGGCTCGGCCTTTGGTCGATCGTGCAGTCGCCACTCGGCGTGGCTTGGAATCCAGGGTTCCCGGCGACTTGTCCGATTCGCTCAGTCATCAAGGCGAGTTGCTCTTCCTGCAAGCGGACTATCCGGCGGCCGAGCAAGCGTATCGCGATGCCATCCGGATCGAGTCGGCGCAGCCGAATGACCCGGATGCAAAGGCGCAGCTTGCGGACTCGATGTACGGTTTGGGAATCCTGCTGTCTGCGCAAGGTCAATTCCCGGAAGCCGAAACAGATCTAGGCGAAGCGTTGAGATTGCAGCAGCAGATTTACGGCTCCTCCGATCCGCGAGTCGCCAGGACCTTGAAGGAGCTTGGGCGGGAGAAGACTGATTCCGGCGACGTGAATGCCGCTATTCCCTTGATACGCAACGCGTTGAACATGCAGCGTGAATTGCGCCACGGCGAACCGTATCCGGATCTCGCCGAAAGTCTCAATGACATGGGTCTGGTTCTCGCGCAGCACGGTGATCTCGACGAAGCCGAGAAATACTTTCGCGAAGCGCTAACCATGAAGCAGCTGCTGCTTGGCGGCAAACACCCGGAAATTGCCGCCACGATGCAAAACTTAGCCGTGTCGCTGCAGGACAAAGGCGACCTGGGCGGCGCCGAGACGATGTATCGCCAGGCATTTGAAATGCAGCGCGATCTGCTCGGCGCGAATCATCCCGATGTGGCGCGTGCGCTGCTGAATCTCGCGTCGTGCCAGTTCGACCGGGGCGATACGCGGGGTTCCATCACCAATCTGCGTGAGGCCCTGAGAATCTATCGCAATGCATACGGCGGCGATCACAATGATATTGCAAAGGTCTTGAATGCCCTTGGTTTTCGCCTGATGGTTGCGCGCGAGTACCCCGAAGCGGAGCGCGACCTCACTGAAGGGTTGGCCATGCGTCGGCGCTTGTTCGACGATCATCAGCCTGATGTGGCTTCGAGTTTGACCAATATGGCGTTGCTGAAAAACGCCCAGCAAAAGTACGCCGACGCTTTGGCCATGGCTCAACAAGCGCGTCAGGTTTACACGCAGGCGCTGTCTGCGGACCACTGGCGCACTGCAATTGCCGAAAGTGCCGAAGGTTCGGCGCTGCGGGGGCTCGGGCGCTATCCGGAAGCCGAAATCTGTCTCACGGAAAGCAACGACATCTTGAGCAAGAACAGCGGCGCGCCGAGCATCTTTCGCACCTTGACAGCGCAGTCCTTGGACGCCTTGCATCGCGATGCGCGTCGCCTCGCGCGCGCTACCCCGGCGCATGCAGCGGTGGCCGTGCAAAGCGCAGCGCGTTGACTTGACATAACTGATGGAAAAATGACCCGATCGATGTGTGAACAGTCCCTGTCCACATGTTACTGTCAGTACGATGGATGGCGCATGGGAAGATGTTCGCCCGCAACAGACGAAAAATATAAGGGGATGATTCGATGCCACCGCACGCCACCGCAGAAATGCGGGGAGTTCGTCATGTATTGACGCTGCTCGCCGTCTTGTCATCCGTCTTCATGTTTGCCGGCGCGGTCAGCGCTGCCGCGCCGCCCGCGCCGGTGGTCACCCCGGAGCAACTCACCATCACCGCCGCGAATGCGGCCGGTGACTCCATTTATGACGTGTCGTTGGTTCCGAGCAAAACCTCCGGCGCCCTGATCAGCGGCACTAAAGCGCTCAATTCGGATGGCGCCAAGCACGGTTCCTTCGATGCGCTGGTGTGGTCGCCGAATCCGGTGAGCGGAACACTGGACCTCATTGTCGCCGATGCGGCCAAGGGCCAGATCCTGCGCTATGCGGGCCCCAATTACGGCACTTCCGGCGTGCTTTTCACCTATGCCGGCAAAGGCTCGGGTCCTGCCTATCCCACGGGATTGGCCGTGGATGGGTCGGGCAATTTGTTGGTCATTTCCGCCAGCGCGCCTATCAATACTGCACCGGCGGTGTGGGTGCTGCCGTTCAACAAGTCCACCGGTGGTTACGGCGCTCCCGTGCTGATCGACCAATCCTTCGGTGGTGCCCTGACCTTGGCATTGGCGGAAGTCCTGGTTGCGAACATGCCCGCCACGGCTGTCGGAACGGCTGCGCCGGCCTGGAGCGCCGGCGACGTGCTGGTGCTCGTTGGGGACACCTTCGATTCGCGCGTGATCGTGTATTCTCAAGCCGCGGTCGCGGGTGTGCTGGCCAACCCAAAAGTGCCACTCAAGGGTCCGACCTCCACCATCGTCACATCGCGGCAATTCTTGAGTCTCCTTGCCGCCCCGTTTGGCATGGACATATGGCCGGCCGATGCGACCCACGGCGCCAGCTTGCTGTTCACGACCATCGACGGGCGCATCGTTCGCTTCGACACCAAACAGAACGCCTTCACCGGCAACTTCGCCTCCGGGTTGGGTCTGGGACTCACCAAATTGAAGGTAGGCACCTATGCCAGTGTGCCGTATGCCTTCGTAGCTCAAGTTCAAGTGCCGACCAAAGGTGCAATTCTGCAACTCGGCGCGCCTCCGGCCAGCGGCGTGAACAAAGTGCTGGCCTCGGTGAGCAGCGGTGTCAGCGATCCCATCGGCTTGGCCTTGTCGAGTTCCGGCTCGACCCCCGCGAGTTCCTGCGTAGCACCGAATACCTGCATGCCGATTGGGCCTCAAGTCACCGTGCAGATCTCCGGACCCGGCGCCGCCAATATTCCCCCCGGCGCCACGATCTTGCAGACCGCTTGCACCATCCCCAATGACCCGCGAGTTTCCATAGTCAACAACGTCTGGAGTTGCCTGCCTCCCAGCATGAACGTTTGCGGCCCGAACCCAACGCCTGGCTGTGTGCCGCCGACGCTCGATGTCGCAAACTACTGTCCGGGCTTCCCGAGTACCATCGTGCCGGCGACCATGTGCGGCCACGCCGGCGCTTCCGGTTCGGCATTCAACGTCATAAAGTCGACCGCTCAATTACTGGATCAAAACGCCAACGACATTTTCATCGCCACCGGCATCGATGCCGCGGTGGCGCTGCCCGGACCTTTCGACCTGGGATGTCAGGTCGGAACGGGTCAATTCGGTCCCTTGATCGCCTGGGCGCCGCGGTCCGACTTGCCCGCAATCGAGGGAACCATTCCCGAAGACGCGTCACTGCCGTTCTTTACGGAACTCACCGGGTATTGCGACAAGAGCGGAGTCCTTACCCATGTCGAATCGATGTTCGCATTTGGATTGGGGTTGAATGCCGGCGCCAGCGGCATCGGCACCGGGCCGGCTGCCGGCCTGTTTGGATTCGTGACCACCAAGTTCAACAACCTGAGCACCATGATTCAGCAGGCGGCGCCGCAGATCACGCCGGCCACCGTGACCGCGACGCTCGAGAACTACGTGACTCAGAGCCAGGCCTTCTTCAACAGCGACTTCCAGAACGACGTGAACGATTTCAGCTGCGCGCTGAACTCCATCGCGTCAGCAGACGTGTATTTGCGCAATCAGGCAAACACCAACGCCTTCAGCTACCACGCTCCGGCGGCCGGCAACAACAATCCAAATCCCGCCGGTGAAGTCGACGCGCGCCTGGCCAATCTGTATCTGACGATCGCCGGCGATTTCACGGCCAATCCCAATGCGGCGTGGCCGGCGCCCGCGGTGCCTCCTTGCGTCACGTTGAAATTGACCACCAACAATGCCGCCGTGTCCGTGGGCAGCAGCGCCACCTTGACCTTTGGTCCGCCGGCGCCGCAATTCGCCAACACTCCGTTATTGTTCGCGCCAACTTCGTGCACGCTGTCGGCAAACGACGGCAGCTTCACGACTCCGGCAACCGTCACCACATCCGGTTCCGTCTCAACCGGTACCTTGACCCGGGCCGGTACCTACACCGCGACCTTGGAGTGCGCCGGCGGGGCGGGCGATACGGTCAGCAGTTTCGCGACTACCTCCGTCGCGGTGTCGTCGCAACCGCCGCCGCCGAGTTTGGCGACGGTCAGCGTATCGCCGAGCACTGCGTCAGCGGCAGCGGGACAGTCGGTCGGATTCACCGCATCGGGCACTGATTCGGCCAACCAGCCGTATCCGCTGAGCGGTGTCACCTGGTCCACCAGCAATGGCGTGGCCACGGTCGACGGCAACGGCTTGGCGACCTGTCTGCAACAGGGCAATTCCAACATCATCGCCACCAGCAGCCTCGCTTCGGGCGGTGTCAGCGGCAGCGCGACCTTGTCCTGCAACGCTGCGGTTCTGACATCGATCACGATATCGCCCAACCCTGCTTCCGTGCCTGCCGGTCTGACCTTGCAGTTCAGCGCAGCCGGAACCAACTCGTTGAATCAGCCGGTTGCATTGAATTCGGTAAACTGGACTTCGGACACTACGTCTGTCGCGACTATCACGGGGGGCGGACTGGCCACCTGCCTCAGGTTGGGTAATGCGAACATCACCGCCACCAGCGGCAATGTCAGCGGCACCCAGCTCTTGCAGTGCACGGCCCCCACGTTGGCCTTCATCACCGTGACCCCGACGTCCGCCACTGTGACAACGGGTTCGACGCAGCAGTTCACCCAAAGCGGCACGAACACCGTGGGACAACCGGCGGCCTCACCTGGCCCGGTGACCTGGTCCAGCAACGTTCCGTCCGTGGCTACCGTCGACACGAACGGACTTGCGACGTGCTTACAGCAGGGAAGTTCCAACATTACCGCCACGGTCCCCGGCCCTCTTGCCAGCAGTGCGACCTTGACTTGCAACGGCGCGGTGTCCTTGGTCATGACCGCGACTCCGACGTCGGTGCCGATCAACAACACGGTTTCATTGAACTGGACCTCCAACCTCCCGGCGGCCGATACCTGCATCCTCACCAGCAGCCCCCAGACTCCGAATCTACCCACCCCGCCGCTGTCGCCCAACGCGGGAGCGGTGGTCGAGTATGGGACGCCAGGCTATGTGACGTACGTGCTCAATTGCAGCGGACCAGTCATCGCCAGCACGCAGACTCAGGTGCTGTACACCCAGACGACGGTCTATCAATACACAGGACGCAATTTTCCCAGCGTCGATGTATTCGGCGAGTACACCACCAATGACTTCGTCACCGCATCAATCACAGTCAGCGTACCGTTCGGGCCCAACCAATCCAGCTTAGATCCCACTAAGGTGCCTGGTTTCCAGATGACCATGAGCGATGGCGTGCAGACCCTGGTGGGCGGAACCGCGGGCGTGACCACCGGTGCTTCACAGGTGTCCACCGATGCCAACGGCAACATCGCCACGTGGGCACTCGGCAACATCGGCGCGGCCGGCGCCAACGCGATCACCACGCAATTTTTGGACGGAAACGCGCTTGACCTTGGAGTCAGGAACAACAACAACGGCAAGCAGCTATGCGACCAAGCGGGCGGTGACTGTGGATCTATTGCCGGGTCGGTATCGTCGAACACGGCACCCGTTGGAACTTGGACGGTGACGACTCCATAGAAGTCTAGCCGTTCGATGTCCGAAGCCGCGCCAACACCGCGTCGCGCGCCTGCTCATC
>CAZZWM010000064.1:0-22309 GCA_964657945.1 uncultured Steroidobacteraceae bacterium | reverse complement strand
GTTCAGGGAGACAGGTAGCGGTCCAGCTCGCCTCTGATGGAACTGGCTGAATCGAACAGCGGAGCGCCATCGTCGGCCGACAAGCCCAGGTCACGATAGGCCGCATGCTGCACGATCAGATCCCGGGTCAGCATATGCGGTTCGTGCAAGGTGAAGTCGGCCAGACGGTGTGCGACGTTCACCACATTGCTCTCCCACTGCACATCGCCCGCATTCCGATAGTCCTCCCAGTGCGCCACCACCTTCGGAATGGGCATCGGCAACGCCCAGGCCGCGATCACACTGTTGCCGACGTCGCGATGAAACAATTCGATCAACACATCGTAGTCCTCCGCGGACAGCGGCTGCTTGGCCCGGTGCGCAACCGCGTGCACGGCGCTCAGGGTCAACACTTTGCCGATGGCGTGCAACAGCCCGCACAGGTAACACAGCCCTGTCTCCCGCGCCAGCATGTGCGCCAGCTGCCGCGACCACAGCGCGCTGGCGAGTGAGTGCCGCCACAGCCGCCGCGCCTTGCGCTGCTGACCCTCGACGTCGAGCATCTTGCCCTGCAATGCCAGGGTGAATGCGATGTTCGCCACCTCATCCAATCCCAGCCATGCCACCGCATGCTGCAGCGATACGATCGGAGAGACCGGGCGCTTCGCGGCCGAGGCGGCGATGCGCAGAACGTACATGGTCAATGCCTGATCGGCATTGACGATTTCGGCCAGCGAGTGTGCGTTGCCGGAGGTCTTGCTGCCCGAGCGCACCACCTTGATCGCGACCTCCGGCAGCATGGGGATGACCAGCTCGTCGTTGGCCAAATAGCGCGCCACCGACTCGCGCATGGGCTCGAGTCGTTCGAGTTGCTTCTCCGAAGCGGCGATAGACATGGGCATGACAAGGCTAACGGCAGCAGAAACAGTGGCTTGAGAGTGCGCAGCGCCGGTGAGATGCACATCTCATCTTGAATCATGCGTAAAATCCCCCCCACATGAACCTTGCCGCTGATATATCCGACGCCGTCCGGCTGCGCGAGATTCCCTACAACTACACCTCCCTGGCCGACCGGGAAATCGTGATTCGCCTGCTGGGCGAGCCCGCCTGGGAATTGCTGCAAAGCTTGCACGGCGAACGCCGCACCGGCCGCTCCGCGCGCATGCTGTACGAGGTGCTGGGCGATATCTGGGTGGTGGACCGCAATCCCTACCTGCAAGATGATTTGCTCGACAACCCCAAGCGCCGTCGACAGCTCATCGTTGCCCTGCATCATCGGCTGCATGAAATCGAACTGCGCCGCGATCCCGACGACCAGGTTCGCGATGCCAAGGTGGGCGAACTGTTGGCGGCGGCAGCGGCCGCCGTGGGCCGCTTCGAGCAGCATTTCGACACCATCGCGGGCCTGCGCAAGCGCGCGCGCCGCCGCCTTCTGAAAGTCACTCGCGCCGACAACGTGCGGCTCGATGCCTACTCGCGCATCGCGCACGTCACCGATGCCACCGACTGGCGCGTCGAGCTGCCCTTTCTGGTGTTGATGCCGGACACCGAGGAAGAGATTCCGGCGCTGGTGCGCGCCTGCATCGAATTGGGGTTGAGCATCATTCCGCGCGGCGGCGGCACCGGCTACACCGGCGGCACCGTGCCGCTGACGCCCTGGTCGGCGGTGATCAACACTGAAAAATTGGATTCGCTGGGACCGGTGCAGCGCTTCGCCGATGGCGCGGCGACGGCCGATGCCGGCGTGGTGTTCTCGGCCGCCGGTGTGGTCACGCGTCGGGTCACCGAAGCCGCGGAGAAAGCCGGCTATGTGTTCGCGGTGGATCCGACTTCGGCCGATGCCTCCTGCATCGGCGGCAATATCGCCATGAATGCCGGCGGGAAAAAGGCGGTGCTCTGGGGCACGGCCGTCGACAATCTGGCCTGGTGGCGCATGGTCGATCCGCAGGGCAATTGGCTGGAGGTGACCCGCCTGCATCACAACCTCGGCAAGATTCACGACGTCGATGTGGCCAGCTTCGAACTGACCTGGAAGGACGGCCGGCAACCGGCCGGCGGCGCCAAGGTATTGCGCAGCGAACGTCTCGACATTCCCGGCGCGACGTTTCGCAAGGTTGGCTTGGGCAAGGATGTCACCGACAAGTTCCTGGGCGGACTGCCCGGCGTTCAAAAGGAAGGCTGCGACGGCTTGATCACCGCCGCCCGCTGGGTTCTGCACCGCGCACCCCGGTTTACGCGCACCGTGTGCCTGGAGTTTTTCGGCCAGGCACGCGATGCCATTCCCGGCATCGTGGAGATCAAGCAGTACTTGGACGCCAATGCCAGAACTCAGGGCGCGATGCTCGCCGGCCTGGAGCATATGGACGATCGCTACCTGCGCGCCGTGGGCTACAGCACCAAGTCGAAGCGCGGCGCGCTGCCGAAAATGGTGCTGCTCGGCGACATCGTCGGCCATGACGAAACGGTGGTGGCCGCAGCGGCCTCGCAGGTGGTGCGCATAGCCAATGGACGCGCCGGCGAGGGATTCATCGCGGTCAACGCGGAGGCGCGGCGCAAGTTCTGGCTGGACCGCGCCAAGACCGCGGCCATCGCCAAACATACCAATGCCTTCAAGATCAACGAGGACGTGGTGATCCCGCTCGAGCGCCTCGGTGAATACACCGACGCCATCGAGCGCATCAACATCGAGCTCTCCATCGCCAACAAATTGGAACTGCTGCAGTCCTTGGATGACTACTTCGCGCCCGCGCACGAGTCGGCATCCACGGATGAGCTGGAAATGAGCCGCCGCGCGCAGGCGCGCGAGCTGCTCGCCGATGTGCGCGCACGGTGGCACGGCATGCTCACCTCCATGGATGCCGCGCTTCCCGGCGGCGGCACGCGATTCGACCGGCTGCAGGATCGCAGCGAACGCATCAGCTGGAAAACCGAGGTGCGGGAACCCCTGACGCATATCTTCCTCGGCGCCAGCAGCGCGCCGAGTTTGGCGGCATGCGATGCGCGCCACAAGCAGGTGCTGCAGGGCCGCCTGTTCGTTGCCCTGCACATGCACGCGGGCGACGGCAACGTGCATACCAACATACCGGTGAATTCCGACAACTATGCGATGCTGCGCACCGCGAACAGCACGGTGGCACGCATCATGGGCATCGCGCGCAGCCTCAACGGCGTGATTTCCGGCGAGCATGGCATCGGCATCACCAAGCTCGAGTATTTGACCGATGCCGAACTTGCCGGCTTTCGCGCCTACAAGCAGCGGGTCGATCCGGATGGGCGCTTCAACCCGGGCAAGTTGATGCCCGGCGCCGACCTGCGGCGCGCCTACACGCCGAGCTTCGGATTGCTCGGACACGAATCCTTGATCATGCAGCAGTCCGACATCAGCTCCATTTCAGACGCCATCAAGGATTGCCTGCGCTGCGGCAAGTGCAAGCCGGTGTGCGCGACGCATGTGCCTCGCGCCAACCTGCTGTACTCGCCGCGCGACAAGATCCTGGCCACCTCATTGCTGATCGAAGCCTTCTTGTACGAGGAGCAAACCCGGCGCGGCGTGTCGCTGCAGCATTGGGACGAATTGTCCGACGTCGCGGATCACTGCACCGTGTGCCACAAATGCGCCTCCCCCTGCCCCGTCGACATCGACTTCGGCGATGTGTCCATGGCGATGCGCGATCTGCTGCGCCGCATGGGCAAGAAGCGCGTGAACCTGGGCACTGCCGCGTCCATGTTCTTCTTGAATGCAACCAACCCGCAAACCATCAAGCTGACCCGTAAGGTCATGATCGATTGGGGATACAAGGCTCAACGGCTGGCGAACCGTGCCCTGCACTCTCTGGCCAAGGCACAGACGACGCGTCCGCCGGCCACCACCGGCGCCACCCCGATCAGGGAACAGGTGGTGCACTTCGTCAACAAACGCATGCCGGGAGGACTGCCCAAGCGCACCGCGCGCGCGCTGCTGGACATCGAAGACCGCAACTATGTGCCCATCATTCGCGACGCGGCGCGCGGCCAGGCCGAATCCGAAGCCGTGTTCTATTTTCCGGGCTGCGGATCCGAACGGTTGTTTTCCCAGGTTGGGCTGGCGACCCAGGCCATGCTTTGGCACGTCGGCGTGCAGACCGTGCTGCCGCCCGGGTATCTGTGCTGCGGTTACCCGCAACGCGGCGCCGGCGAATTCGACAAGGCCGAGAAAATCATCACCGACAACCGCGTGTTGTTCCACCGAGTGGCCAATACGCTCAACTATCTCGACATCAAGACCGTCGTGGTCAGCTGCGGGACCTGCTTCGATCAACTGCAGGGATATGAATTCACCGAGATATTCCCCGGTTGCAAGATCATGGACATCCATGAGTATTTGATGGAGAAAGGCGTGCGCCTGGAGAATGTCACCGGTGTGCGTTACATGTATCACGACCCCTGCCATTCGCCCATGAAGAAGCACGACCCGCTCAAGGTGGTGAACACCTTGATGAACAGCGCGCAAAACGGCGTCATCGAGAAGAACGATCGCTGCTGCGGCGAGTCCGGCACTTTGGCGGTGACGCGGCCCGACATATCCACGCAGGTGCGCTTCCGCAAAGAGGCCGAGGTTCGCATCGGCGTCGATCAGATCCGCGCCGCCGGCCACCGCGGCGAAGTCAAGATGCTCACCTCCTGCCCTTCCTGCCTGCAGGGCCTGAAGCGCTTCAACGATGATGCGGACCTGGATGCCGATTACATCGTGGTGGAGATCGCCCGGAATCTGCTCGGCCCGGACTGGATGGCCGATTACATACGGCGCGCCAACAACGGCGGCATCGAGCGGGTGCTGGTGTGAGCGGGGAGCGGTGCGAGTCCTGCGACGTGGCCGTGATCGGCGGCGGTCCCGCCGGGAGCACAGCCGCGATTCTTCTGGCGCGCAAGGGCTACAAGGTCATTGCGCTGGAAAAAGCCCGGCATCCGCGCTTTCACATCGGTGAGTCGCTGCTGCCGATGAATCTGCCGGTGTTCGAGCGGCTCGGGGTGCTCGAGAAGGTGCGCGCGCTCGGGGTGCACAAGGGCGGCGCGGATTTCGAAGCCGACAACGAGCGCGGCTACAACACCTATGCCTTTGCCCGTGCCATCGGGGACAGCCCGCCGCACGCCTTTCAGGTCTTCCGGCAGGACTTCGACAAGATGCTGTATGACCACGCTCGCGACAGCGGCGCCGACGCGCGCGAAGGCCAGGAGGTGCTCGGCGTCGAACAGGTGAACTCGCGCGAATCGATTCTCCGGGTGCGCGGCGACGACGGCCGCGAATATTCCGTTCAAGCGCGTTTTGTGGTGGATGCCAGCGGCCGCGACGCATTGCTTTCCTCGAAGAAGAGAATGCGCCGCAAGAACCGCGAGCACCAAAGCGCAGCCATCTTCGGTCATTTTCATGGCGCCGCGCCGCGTGCCGGCGCGGACGCCGGCAACATCAGCATCTATCGCTTCGAGCAGGGCTGGATTTGGATGATCCCGCTGCGCGGGGGCGTGATGAGCGTGGGCGCGGTCTGCCGCCCGGAATATCTGAAACAGCGCAAAGGCCGCACGGTCGAGTTCCTGCTGGGGACGCTGCGGCAAAATCCGGCCGCCTGGGCGCGACTGGAAAGCGCCGCGCTGATCGGCAATGAAGTGCGCGTCACCGGCAACTATTCCTACGATTCGGCGCGCATGGGCGGCCCGGGCTGGGTGTTGGTGGGCGACGCCTTTGCCTTTTTGGATCCGGTGTTCTCCACCGGCGTGTATCTGGCCATGAGCGGCGCCGAGGGGGCGGCGCAGGTGGTCGACGAGGCGCTGCGCAGACCTGCGCGCGAAGCCGCGTTGCTGCGCAGGCTGGAGAGGCGTCAGCGGGCCGGCATGGCGCGCTTTTCGTTCTTCATCTACCGCTTCAACGGCCCCGTCATGGCGCAGATGTTCCGCGAGCCGCGCAACACCTGGCAGCTGGAACAGGGCGTCATCTCGATGTTGGCGGGCGATCTGTTCGATACGCCGAAGGTGCTGTGGCGGCTGCAGTTGTTCAAAGTGGTCTATGCCTTGTGCGGGCTGCGCGATTGGCGCCGCTGGCGCGACGAACACAAATACCGCCTGGCGCAGGCGCGCGCGCAGTTCACCGGCGGCAACACCCCTGTGGACGAGGTGTAGCGCCGGCGCCGCGCCGTCCCTACTCGATCAGCACCTTCGATTTGGTGTCGGAGTCGCCTTCGACATCGATCAAGTAGCCCTTGTCGTCGAACTTGCAGCGGAACTCGGAGAAACTGAACAGCCAGAAACGCCAGGTTTTGTCGTCCAGGTTGTGATTTTCGCTGCTGACCGGGTAGCCCACCGACATGAGCACCTGCTCGCGGGTCATGCCCTTGACCAGGCGCGCGGACTTGATGGCGTTCTGAATGTTCTGCGGATAGGTGGCGATCTTCACGGTGGGATCGTCGGGAACCACATAGCGCTTGGCGAAAGTCACCAGATCCAGGTCGCGGCTGTAGTCGTTGCCGATGGCCTGGCCCTTGCCGTTGATGTCGATCTTCACGCGGTAGTGCCCGTAGCCGGTGACCTTGGTGGGCGTGCCCACCGGAATCATGTGCTTGTGGCTCTCGTCATAGTTGATGTCGGTGATCCAAGACCCATCGGTCCGCATGTTGCAGCAGAGGAAACCGGCGGGCTTTTCCTCCGCGGCGCCAGCCAGGGCGGAGAGACTGATCAAGGCAATGAAGGCATACAGTTTGGACTTTCGCATGAGACTCCCTGTTAATTCACGATAGCGTTTACTCACTTCATCGGCGCCGACTCGAGCTTGGCTCGGCGGCCCATCCACAGACTGACTGCAATGATCATCGCGGTCACCACGGTGATGGTGATCGTAGCAAGCACATTGATCTCCGGACTGACACCCAGCCGCACCTTCGAAAAAACCACCATGGGCAGGGTGCTGCTGCCTGGACCCGAGGTGAAGCTGGAAATCACCAGATCATCCCAGGAGAGGGTGAAGGCCAGCAACCACCCGGACAGTATCGCCGGAAAAATGATCGGCAGGGTGATCACGAAGAACACTTTCAGCGGCCGCGCACCCAGATCCATGGCAGCCTCTTCCAGCGCCGAATCGAAGGTCGCCATGCGCGAATTCACGATGACCGTCACGTAGGCCATCGAAAAGGTCATGTGGGCGATGATCATGGTGGTCATGCCGCGCCCCGCGGGCCAGCCGATCGTTTGCTCCAATGCCACGAACAGCAACAGCAGGGACAGCCCCGTGATCACTTCGGGCATCACCAGCGGCGCCGTGGTCATGGCGCTCAACGTGAAGCGGCCGCGGAACCGCGGAAAGCGCGCCAGGCCGAAGCCGGCCAGCGTGCCGAGAACCACCGAGCCCGACGCATTGACCACGGCGACCTTCACCGAGATCCAGGCGGCGTCCAGGATCTCCTCGTTGTTGAACAGCGCGAAGTACCACTTCAAGGTGGGCGAATGCGCGCCGTCCCAAACCGTGACCAGCTTCGAGGCATTGAAGGAGAACACCACCATGGAGAGGATGGGGATGTACAGGAACGCCAGCCCCGAGCCGAGGCACACCCGTATGAACCAGGACATGCGATGGTTCATCGCATGCCCGCCGACTCGCGCGCCTGCACGCTCTGGTACCACATCATGAAGGGAACCAACAGCAGCAACAGCAATATCGCCACCGCGCTGGCGACCGGCCACGCGCGGTTCGCGAAGAACTCATCCCAGAGCACCCGGCCTATCATCAGCACATTGGGTCCGCCGAGCAGTACCGGGATGACGAACTCCCCGACCACCGGAATGAACACCAGCATGGACCCGGCGAGGATGCCGTTGCGCGACAGCGGCAAGGTGATCTTGTAGAACGCCTGCCAGGGACGGCAGCCCAGATCTTGCGCCGCCTCCAACAACTGCCAATCCATTTTTTCCAGATTCGCGTACAGCGGCAGGATCAGGAACGGCAGATAGGAGTAGACGATGCCCGTATACATGGCGAACGGCGTGAACAGCATGGTCAGGGGGTCGTGAATGATGCCCAAACCCAGCAGGATATTGTTGATCACGCCGTTGGCCTTGAACAAGCCGATCCAGGCGTACACGCGCAGCAGCAGCGAGGTCCAGAACGGCAGTATCACCAACAGCAGCAGCACGCTGCGGGCCCGTGGCTGGGCGCGCGCGATGCCGTAGGCCATGGGATAGCCGATCAAAAGACACCACAAAGTCGAAACGAAGGCCACCTTCACGGAATTGCCGAAGGCGCGCAGATACAGCGAATCGGTGAACAGGAAGGCGTAGTTGTTGAAATTGACCTTGATGGCCAGCGAGTTCTTGCCGACCCATTCGATCAGGGGTTTGTACGGCGGTATGGCCAGATCGATGTCCGAAAACGAGATCTTCAGGACGATGATGAACGGCACCACGAAAAACAGCATCAGCCAGAAGTATGGCAAGGCCACGACCAAGCCGCGGCCGGAGAGCCCAATGCGGCGCAGGCGCTGCTTGCTGGTGGAAGAACTAACGGGTCACCACCACCGGGCTGGTCGCGTCCCACGACAGATACACCTGCTGCTCCCAGGTGATGGCCTCGGCGTGGCGCGTGGTGTTGGGCTGCGTGACGCGCACCACCTTGCCGGTGGGCAGCTTCACCAGGTAGATCGACAGATCGCCGAGATAGGCGATGTCCTGCACTTCGCCGCGCGCGGAGTTATCCGGACTGGCCGGCGGCGTGGTCGACATGAAAATCTTCTCCGGGCGCACCGCCGCCCAGACACTGGCGCCCGGCGGGGCGCTGATGCCGTGGCTCACGTAGATCACGCCGCCCAGTTCCTCTGACCCGATGCGCACGTACTCCGGCTCATCTTCTATCAGCTTGCCCTCGAACATGTTGACCGAGCCGACGAAGTCGGCGACGAATTTGGATTCCGGGAATTCATAGATCTCCGACGGAGTGCCGGCCTGCACGATCTCGCCGTGATTCATCACGCCGATGCGGCTCGCCAGAGTCATGGCCTCTTCCTGATCGTGCGTCACCACCACGAAGGTCACACCCAGCTTGTCCTGCAGACTGATCAATTCGAACTGGGTGTGCTCGCGCAGTTTCTTGTCGAGCGCCCCCAACGGCTCATCCAGCAGCAACAGCTTCGGCCGTTTGACCAGCGAACGCGCCAGCGCCACGCGCTGCTTTTGGCCGCCCGACAACTGCTGCGGCTTGCGCCTGGCAAAATCCTGCAGCTTCACCAGCTCGAGCATGGTGCCCACGCGCTCGGCAATCTCCGCCTTCGGCACGCGATCCTGTTTCAAGCCGAAGGCCACGTTCTGCTCGACCGTCATGTGCGGGAACAGCGCATAGGACTGAAACATCATGTTCACAGGCCGCTCGTACGGCGGTACGCCCGTCATGTCTTCGCCGTCGATGATGATTTTTCCGGAGGTCGGCGTCTCGAAGCCGCCCAGCATGCGCAGCAGCGTGGTCTTGCCGCAACCGGACGCGCCCAGCAGGCAAAAGATCTCGCCCTTGTAAACCTTCAGCGACACATCGTCGACCGCCTTGAAATCGCCGAAGGACTTGGTGATGCGTTCGACCTGTACGTAAGGTCGGGCGTTCGGATCGTTCCAGGGCTTGGGCTTGGCGGCGGCTCCCGAAGATGTCGCCATCGCTTATTGCCCCGTCTTGAATTTTTGCCAGATGCGGGTGATGGCGCGGGTCTGTTCGGCGCTATCCGCGGTTTGCAGGGTCAGGTGTTCGCGTTGCGCAGGGGTCGGGTAGATGGCCGGGTCGTCCTTCACCGCCGGCAACACCAGGGGCTGCGCCGCCGCGTTGGCGTCCGCATAGCGCTTGAAATTGGACACATCGGCGATGACTTGCGGCGTCATCATGTAATTCATGAAGGCGTAGGCGCTCTCCAGGTTCGGCGCTTCCTTCGGAATGGCCAGCATGTCGAACCAGACGATGGAGCCTTCCTTGGGCAGGGCGTACTTGATCTCGATGCCCTTGTTGGCGTCCTTGGCGCGATCGCGCGACTGCATGACATCGCCGTTGTAGGCCACCGCCACGCAGATGTCGCCGTTGGCCAGCGCCTCGATGTAGCCGGAGGAATTGATGCTGCTGATGTAGGGCCGTATCTTGGTCATGACTGCGTCGGCCTGCACCAGATCCTCGGCGCTTTGCGAGTTCGGATCCTTGCCCAGGTAGCTGTACACGGCGCGCAGCATTTCGGCCGGCGAATCCAGCACGCTGATGCCGCATTTGGAGAGCTTCGATGCCACCGCGGGATCGAACACCAGGCGCCAGCTGTCGAGCGGCGCATCCGGCATCAGCGCCTTCACCATTTTCTCGTTGTAGCCGATGCCGTTGGTGCCCCACAGATAAATCACGCCATGGGCGTTGTCGGGGTCGTTTTGTTTGACCTTCTGCATCAGCTCCGGATCCATGTTCTTGAGATTCGGCAGCCGCGATTTGTCCAAGGCCGTGAAGGCGCCGGCCTTGATCAGCCGCTCGAAGTAAGACGCAGTCGGCACCACGATGTCATAGCCGCTGCTCCCCGCCAGCAGCTTGGTCTCCAGCGTCTCGTTGGTGTCGTAGTAGGCGACGTGGATCTTGATGCCGGTCTGCTTCTCGAAATCCGCGAGCGTGTTCGGCGCCAGATAGTCGGACCAGATGTAGAGGTTCAACACCTTGGATGAACCGCCGTCCGCCGCGCCGCCCGCCGACTTGCCTCCGCCGCAGGCGTTCAGAACCAGTGCCGCCACACACCCAAGCGCCAGAATCGCCGTCCGACGAACGCTCAACATCTAACGCATCCCCTATATTGCTGAGACCTTTATAACTGAGGCGTCAGACGTGCGCTAGACGTTCAGCAGCAGATGCTCCCGCTCCCAAGAACTGATGACCTGAGCGAAGGTCTCGTACTCCGCCTCTTTCACGGCCGTGTACGCCAGCACGAAACGATCGCCGAACAGATCCACCAAGGGCTTGGACTCGCGCAGCAGGCGCAGCGACTCGGCCAGGGTCCTGGGCAGGGCGATCGCCAGGTCATAGGCGCTGCCGGCAATGGGTTCCGACGGTTTCAGACCCTCCATCATGCCCAGATAACCGCAGGCCAGCGAGGCCGCGATGGCAAGATAGGGATTCGCATCCGCGCCGCCGACGCGATTTTCCACGCGCCGCGCCTCCGGGCCCGACATCGGCACGCGCAGCCCCGCCGTGCGGTTGTCGTAACCCCAGTGCACATTGATCGGCGCCGACGAGTAGCGGCTGATGCGGCGGTAACTGTTGACGTTCGGGCAGAACAGGGACATCGCGCCCGGCAGGTACTTCTGCAGTCCGGCGATGTGGCCGAAGAACAGCGGCGAAGGCGAACCGTCCGGGTTGCTGAACACGTTCTTGCGGGTCTTGGTATCGACGATGCTTTGATGCAGGTGCATGGCGCTGCCCGGCTCCTTGGCCATCGGTTTCGCCATGAAGGTCGCATACATCTTGTGGCGCAGGGCCGCCTCGCGGGCCGTGCGCTTGAACAGGAAAGCCTGGTCGGCAAGGCTCATCGGATAGCCGTGCAGAAGATTGATCTCCATCTGCGCCGCGCCCGATTCGTGGATCAGGGTGTCGATTTCGATGTCCTGCGCTTCGCAGAACGAATACATGTCGTCGAACAGCGGATCGAATTCGTTCACCGCGGCGATGCTGTACGCCTGGCGCCCGATTTCGGGGCGGCCCGAGCGGCCCACCGGGGGTTTCAAGGGATAGTCGGAGTCGATGTTGGGCTCGACCAGGAAGAACTCCAGCTCCGGCGCCACCACCGGCTCCCAGCCCTGCTCCGCGTACAATTCGCACACCCGCTGCAACACATAACGCGGCGACATGGTGACGGGCCGCCCGTCGCCATAGAAGCAGTCGTGAATCACCTGCGCGGTGGGTTCAGCGGCCCACGGCACCACCCGCACGGTTTTCGGATCCGCCTTGAGCACAATGTCGATATCCGACGGATTCATCGCGCTCTGATCGTCCGGATAATCGCCGGTGACCGTCTGCAGAAAAATGGCTTCCGGCAGCCGCATGCCCTCTTCTTCGGCAAACTTTTCCGCCGGCATCAATTTGCCGCGCGCGACGCCGGCCATGTCCGGAATGATTGCTTCGACTTCGGAAATCCCGTGCTCTCTCAAGAACTGCTGAATCGTGCTCGCCATGACTCACCTTGACGCATAGTGTCGACTGGCCGCCCCGAAAGCGGCGAACAGTGCGCAGGAAAACTCGTCCTGCTGAAAACGCCATTCCGGATGCCACTGCAGGCCCAAGGCGAAGTTCGGCGCGTTCGCGACACGGAACGCCTCGATCACGCCATCCGGTGCGCGCGCCTCCACCGCCAACTGCGGTCCCAGCGTCTGCACACCTTGCCAGTGCAGCGAATTCACGTGCAGACGCTCGTGCCCCGCAATTTTTTGCAACTGCCCTCCAGGTTCCAACAACACCTCGTGGGCGGGGGCGTACTGAACGTCCAGAGGTTGAGATTCATCGTCGCGGTGATCGAGGTATCCGGGTACCTCGTGCAGACGCTGGTGCAAGGTGCCGCCGTAGGCGACATTCATTTCTTGAAATCCGCGGCAGATCGCCAACACCGGCAAGCCGGCGGCGATAGCCCGCGGAATCAGCGGAAGCGTCGTAGCATCCCGATTTGGGTCATGTAATGTTCCCGGCTCACTTGCCGGTCCTCCATAGTGATGTGGTTCGACATTCGACGCGCTGCCCGTCAGCAGCAGTCCGTCACAAGCTTCCAACAAAGATGACAAGTCCATGTCACCGCCCAGGGCCGGCACCAGCACCGGCGTTGCCTGGGCGCCGTGCGCGATCGCCTCGATGTACTTCTCGCCAACCATATGGAAGTAGTGTTTCCCATACAGCCGGCGGTCAGCCGGAATTGCAATGAGCGGCAAGCGAGACATGTTTAATATATTAAACGTCCAAGGGGACGACCGAAGGCACTCGACCCGGCTATTAGACCACAGGCACAGCCCGGCCGACCGCCACGCTCGGCAAAAAAGGCTAAGATTTAAGCATTTCCAGCACTTAGCCGCGTTTAGTGCGTTGCAGCAGGCGTACACATTCTGCAAAAACCCAGGTAGGCTCATGGGGCCCATTGCTGTCAATAGCCACTAAATTTTAAACACCTAACTCACTATCATTTGTCAAGTGCGCCTCTCCTACCCCCCCGCCCCTTCCTATTACGCCGCGTCCGTTGCCACACTGCCGCAGCCCATCCGGGCGCCGCTGAAGGGTGCGCTAACGGCCGACGTGGTGGTACTCGGGGGCGGCATCGCAGGATGCTCGACGGCCCTGCATCTCGCGCAACGCGGCTATCGGGTCGTGGTGCTGGAGGCCCGTTTCGTCGGTTACGGCGCCTCGGGCCGCAGCGGCGGTCAGACCATCTTCGGCCTCGCCGCCAGCCAACAGAGCATCGTCTCGCAGGTGGGCAGGGACAATGCCCGGCGGCTGTTTGCCATGTCGGTGGAAGCCCTGGATCTCACGCAGTCGCTGATTCGCGAGCACCGCATCGATTGCGACTATCACCCGAATCACATTCACGCCGCCATCAAGCCGCGCCACATCGATGAACTGCAGCAGTGGGTGCGCGAGCTGCGCGACGACTATGGTTACGAATCGCCGCGCATGCTGGACCGCGCGGCTTTGGCCGGGCATCTGAACAGCGATCGCTATCTGGCCGGATTGCTCGATCCCCGCAGCGGCCATCTGCATCCCCTGAAATTCACGCAAGGCGTGGCGCGCGCAGCCGAGACCGCGGGCGCGGTGATCCACGAGAACTCCCAAGTGCTGCGTTACGAGGACGGCCCGCAGGTGCGGGTCCATACGGAACATGGCGTGGTCACGGCCTCGCACCTCGTGCTCTGCGGCAATGCCTATATCGGACGCGTCGCCCCGCGGCTGTCGCGCCGCATCCTCGGCATCGGCACCTACATCATCGCCACCGAACCGCTGGGCGAGGATCGCGTCCGCTCATTGCTGCCCAGCAACGCCGCCGTGGCGGACATCAACTGGATCTTGGATTATTTCCGCCGTTCGGACGACCACCGCATGCTGTTCGGCGGCCGTGTCAGCTACAGCTCGGTGCAGCCGCGGCATCTGGCCGAGGCCATGCGCCGGCGCATGGTCAAGGTATTTCCTTCCTTGGCCGATGCCAAGGTGGCGTATGCGTGGGGCGGTTATCTCGATATCACCATGAGCCGCGCGCCGGATTTCGGCCGCCTGGCTCCCAATGTTTTTTATTTACAGGGCTTTTCCGGCCACGGCGTCACTCTGACGGGGCTCGCCGGCAAGCTGGTGGCCGAAGCGATCGCCGGCACCGCCGAACGCTTCGATGTGTTCACGCGCATTCCGCATCGGGAATTTCCAGGCGGCCCGGTGTTTCGCCGGCCGTCGCTGATGCTGGCGATGCTCTACTACCGCCTGCGCGATCTACTTTAGGCCCGCTTTCTCGCCCGAAGCGAAACTGGCGGTCAGCTTCTCGCCCGATGCCAGCGTCACGGAACTCAACCCGCCGCCGTGGCTGCCGTCGCGCAGCGGACTGAACTCCACCGAGATCTGATCGCCGGCCTTGATCGAATTTCGCGTCCATCCGGAACGGGTCAACACGCCGGGACTGGTGGTCTCCAGCCCCCACTCCTCCGGTTCGCCGCCGCCGGCAGGCGTCACCAGCAGCCATATGACCACGTGCGGATTGGTCCACTGAAAAGTCTTGACGGTGCCCTTCATAGTCACGGTCTTGGTGCGTTCATACACGGCAAACGAGTGATGCGCCGAGGCCGGCAATGACATCATTGCGGCACCGGCCAGAAGGCAGCCGCACCCAACCTTGGGAATCAAGGATGATTTCATCGGGTGTCGGGACCCACGGGAACGCCATTCTTGAATCTGACCGGCACGAAGATCGAGTTGCCGTCCTTGTCCACGCCATCCGTGAACTGACCGCTCTGGCATACGCCCTCGACGATTTCGTACTTGCGCGCGCGCTGGCGCAGATACAGGCGGGTGGTCTTCCAGGTTCTGGACAGCAATTTATTGGCTGTGATCTCCAAATCGTCGGCCAGCGTGTCTGCGCCCACCAGATGCAGATGCTCGACGATGTGCATGTCGCCGTTGTTCGGTATGCCCACCGACTCGCTCACCGCGAGATATGCCTGCGGCAATACGGCGGTGGTATCGATGACCAAGGTGTCTTTTTCGAAATGCCCGATCGACTCGCCGTGAAAGCTCGGGTCCGGATCGGCGGAATGCGGCCGGCCGTCGGTGTGGATGCGCCGCAGCCGGTTGCCGTCCACTTCGCCCAACAGCGTGACCCGCCCGGGCGTCTGCAGCAGTTCGAATGCATTGTGCGTCACCAACATGAAACTCGGCATGCCGTGCGGGAAGCAATGATCGAATACGGGGAAGGGGCGGCCCGCCTTCTCTTCCGCATACAATTTTTCGATCTGCTTGGCGATCTCCGGCTTCCAGGGCGGCGGGTTGTTGTGTTCCTGCCTGACCTGATCCGTGACATTGGGCGTCCATACACCGCTGAAGTCCGGCTGTTTGGCCATGGCCTGCCAGTCTTTCAGCGTCGGCGCGGGATCGATGGTGTCATCGGCCCGCGCGCTCGACATGGCTGCAACGACGCCCCAGCTCAAGGCAAGCGCGGCCATGTGCGGTGTGGTTCTCATGAATCCGAAGACTACTCCATGGCATCGGCCGGCCGCCGAACTTTTTTGCTGCCTCGCGAAGGCGCATTACTTCAAGCGAAGGCTGTATGCACTGTGAATGCGCGCATGCCGCTCGAAGTCCTTGGGGATGGTCGCGGCGCCGATGTCCTCGATCGCAAAATCGCTCAAGGCATCCGCGTCCAGCTTGAAGCGGCTGTAGTTGGTCGAAAACACCAGGCGACCACCCGGGCGCAGCAGTTCGGCAGAGCGCGTGATCATCCCCACATGATCCCTTTGCACATCCAGCACGCCGTCCATGCGCTTGGAATTCGAGAAGGTGGGCGGATCGACGAAGATCAGATCGAAGCGTGGGCCGCCGGCTGCCTGGTCCATCAGCCATTCGAGACAGTCGGCGCGGTGCAGCTCATGCGCATTGCTGCGGAATCCATTCAACAGCAGATTCTCATGCGCCCAATCGAGATAGGTGTTGGACAGATCGATGCTGACGCTGCTGCGCGCGCCGCCGGCCGCCGCATACACCGTCGCGCTGCCGGTGTAACAGAACAGGTTGAGGAAATCTTTGTCCTTGGCCCAAGCGCGCAGCATGCTGCGCATGATGCGATGGTCCAGGAACAGGCCGGTGTCGAGGTAATCGCGGAAATTCACCCAGAATTTCAAGCCCCCCTCGTGCACCACGTGGCGCTCTTCGGCATTCTCGCGTTTCTCATACTGTCCCGAGCCCTTCTGCGCCTTGCGCACCCGCGAGTGGATCTGCGCCGTCGGCACCGACAAGACGTCGGGCAGCACCGCCAAAGCCTCGCGGCGCCGCTCCCGCGCGCTTTCCTGGTTCACGGTCTTGGGCGGCGCATACTCCTGCACATAGACGTGCCGCGACACCTTGCCGTACAAATCGATGGCGAAGGCATATTCCGGCATGTCGGCGTCGTAGACACGAAAACACTCGACGCCTTCGCGCTCGGCCCACGAATCCAGCCGTTGCAGGTTCTTGCGCAAGCGGTTGGCGAACATCTGCGCGCCGGGGCGGCTGGACCAGTCGGCACGCACTTCCTCGGGCGGACGCTGTGCGCTGCCTTCGTTGAGATCGAAGCGCAACAACCGGCATTCGATGGTGCCATTGAAAAACCGGTGCGTGCGTTTGGCATAGATGCCGAGATTGCGCGCCAACGGCGGATTGCCGGTAAGAATCGCCGCCTGCCAATCCTGGAAGCGGTCGCGCAAAGTCGCGCCCAGTTCCGAATACAGGGCCTGCAAACCCGATTCGGCGCCGATGCGCTCGCCGTAAGGCGGATTCGCCACCACCAAACCCGGTGGTCCCGCCGGACGCGCCACTTCGGTCAGCGCGCGCTTCTCGACGTGCAGCCAGTCGGCGACGCCGGCGGCTTCGCCGTTGGCCAAAGACATGCGCACGGCCTCCGAATCGAGGTCCGAGCCGATGATGCAGCGCCGTGGTTGGCGCGCGGCGCGCCGGGCGCGGGCCTCCTCCTTCAACCGGTCCCAAAGCGCCGAATCGTGGCCGCGCCACCCCAAGAATCCAAAGTATTCGCGATTCAGCGCCGGCGCGGCATCCGCGGCGATCAGTGCACCCTCCGTCAGAAAGGTACCCGAGCCGCACAGGGGATCCAGCAGCGAGCCTCCATCCGCGAAAACTTGCGCCCAGCCCGAGCGCAGCAGCACCGCGGCGGCGACGTTCTCCTTGAGCGGCGCGCGTCCGCCCTCGCTGCGGTAGCCGCGCCGGTGCAAACTCTCGCCGGAGAAGTCGACGGATAGCAACGCAGTCGCTCCCTCGACATGCAGATGCAGCAGCACATCGGGACGTTCCGGACGCACATCCGGCCGCTCGCCCGTGAGTTCCCGCAGCTTGTCCACCACGGCGTCCTTCATCAACTGCGATCCATAGAGGGTGTGGCGGATGGATTCGTTGCCGCCGCTGCAATCGCAGGCCAGCGTGGCGCCCGGCTTGAAATGCTCGCGCCAATCGATGCGCTTGATGGCCTCGTATACATTGTTCGAGCTGGCGGCATCTATCGAGCCCAAACTCAACAGCACCCGCGTGGCGGTGCGCGACCACAGGCAGGCGCGATAGCCGACCTCCAGCGATCCTTGAAATTTCACATCATGGCTGCGTTCGCGAATGTCCGTGGCGCCGAACCGGGCCAGCTCCTCGGCCAGCACCGAGGCGGCTCCCACCGGCGCGGTGGCAATCCAGTAGCGCACATTCTCGGTCACGAGTGCAGCGTCTGTTCACGCAAGTCGTGCCAGCGCAACTGCGGATGGCTGGCGAAATAGCGCATCAAGATGCGATAGACATCCACATCGAATCCGTCCGGTGAAGGCGCGGCGCTCAGGGCGCTGAGTTCATCCTCGGAGCGCGCGGTGCCCAGGTAGCTCCAGTTCTCGAGCACGTGCATATCGGCTGCGCGTGAACCATCCGCGGCAAATCCGCTGGAATGACGTTCCTGCACGGCAATTCGGCCGGGGAAAGGCCAGCTCTTGATCTTCAAGGACGACAGCGCGAGCTGGGTACGCATGTTGTGCAGAATCACCGGCTCCTTGCCCACGCAGGCGCCGCGGCACCTGCCCATTTGCAGGGCGAAGCAGGAGCCCGAGCTGCTTTCCAGACCCAAGACCTTCAGGCACAACTGCTGCGCCTGCGCAATCTCGGTCAGCGCCTTGCGCGCATCCTTCTCGGAATGAAACACCCCGAAGCAATTTTTCAGGTCGGCCGCATCCAGCTCATCGAAGCGCCGCGGCGCGACGCGGCCCGACGAATCAGCGGCCGGCCGCAATGTGGCGGCATCGGCGGCGCTGTGCGGATGCCGGTTGAAAAGCGGCCGTTGCTCGATCCAAGCGGCCTCCAGCAGCATGGCGCCCAGATCGCCGGCGCTCGCCACCCAATCGACCCGCCGCGTCCGATCGGACAGTTTGCGGTCGCGCGAACTGGGGCGCTGCGCAGCGAGCTGCGAGAGTATTCGGCCGCGCAACGAGTGACTGCGCCCTACGTACAGCAAAGCGCCGTCTTCCCCGAAATAGCGGTACGCGCCGGGGCCCTCCGGCAGTTCATCGGCCAAGTGCGGCGGCAGGTGCGCCGGCAACTTCGGCACCCCCAGGATGGCTTGGGTCGCTGCGGCCTGCAGAGTCTCGGGCGTCAGCTCGCGCTGCAGTTTGAACCACAAATCGCGCAGCACCTGGGCATCGCCGAGCGCGCGATGCCGAGCCTCGCAGGTCAGGCCATGGCGCTCCATCACCGCATCGAGGTTGTGGCGCGGATGCTGCGGAAACAGCCGGCGCGACAGCTTCACCGTGCACAACACCTCGGCGGAGAATTGAGTCCCGCATTTCAAGAACTCGCTGCGCAGGAACGAGTAATCGAAACGCGCGTTGTGCGCCACGAATACGGCGCCGCGCAGTTTCTCCAGCACCGTCGCGGCCATATCCTCGAAGGGCGGCGCGCCGGCCACCATCTCGTTGCTGATGCCCGTGAAGGCCTGGATGTAGGCCGGAATCTCGCATTGCGGATTGACCAACGAACTCCATTCCTCGACCACCTCTCCGCCGGCCACCCGCACGATGCCGATTTCGGTGATTCGATGAAAGGCGGGATTGCCGCCGGTCGTTTCGAGGTCGACGAAGACCAGACTGTCAGCTGCGTCCATCGAGCGACAGCAAGGGATGGTAAAGATCGGGACGGCGATCGCGGAACACACCCCAGGCCTGCCGGTAACGGCGCACCTCGTCCAGATCGAATTCCGCCGTCAGCACCGATTCGGTGGCGCGGTCGGCTTCGGCAAGCTTCTCGCCGGTGTGCGAGGCGATAAAAGAGGAGCCGTAAAAGGTCATGGTGTACTTCTCACCCTTCTCGCTGCCGATACGGTTGGAAGCCACCAACGGCATCACATTGGCGGCTGCATGTCCCTGCATGGTGCGCTGCCAATGGCCGCTTGAATCGATGCTGTCATCCTGCGGTTCCGACCCGATGGCTGTCGGGTACATGAGAATTTCCGCGCCCATGAGCGCCATGCAGCGTGCGGCTTCCGGGAACCATTGGTCCCAGCAGATGGCGACGCCGAGTTTGGCGTAGGCGGTATCGAATACCTTGAAGCCGGTATCGCCGGGGGAGAAATAGAATTTCTCGTGGTAGCCGGGCCCTTCCGGGATATGCGATTTACGATAGCTGCCGAGCACGCTGCCGTCGGCATCGACCATCACCAGCGAATTGTAGAATGCCTTGCCGGCCTGCTCGAACACGCTTACCGGCAGCACCACCTTCAGCTCGCGCGCCAGGACGCGGAAATGTTCCACCGCCGGATGCCCGTCCAACGGTTTGGCCAATTCCAGGTGGCGCGAGATGTGATCCTTGCAGAAGTACGGCGTCTCGAACAATTCCTGGATGAGAACGATCTGCGCGCCGCGGCCTGCTGCTTCGCGAATCAGCTTTTCCGCAGTCGCGACATTGGCGTCGCGGTCCCAGGTGCAGGCAAATTGAGTGGCGGCGAGAGTGGTGGTGCTCATTGAGGATATGCTAACTCAAGAGGGCGTGACATGCGGCCGCCCGGGCCCGATTAAAAGGTCGTCTTAGAAGGTCGGCGGCGAACTCGCGCTGACGATCTCGCACTCTTCTTTCCACAGATTGCGAAAGCGGTGCGGCAGCGAGCTCTTGAAGTAGTACGCATCGCCCGGGCCGAGCGTGCGCGATTCCCCGCCGATGGTGATTTCGATGCGCCCTTTGACGATCACACCGCCTTCCTCGCCGGCATGCGACAGCATTTCCTCGCCGGTGTCGGCGTTTGCCGGATAGCGCTCGTGCAGTATGGCCATGCTGCGTTTGCCCAGACGGCTGCCGACCAGCCGCAGCTCGACGCTGCCGGTGCCGATGTCGGCGAGTTCATCGCGCGCGAAGAACACTTGGGGATTGCCGCTCAAATCCAGCGTGAAGAAATCCGCCAAGGCCATGGGGATGCCGTCGAGCACTTTCTTGAGAGAACTCACCGATGGGCTGACCCGATTCTGTTCGATCAACGAAATCAAGCCGTTGGTGACGCCGGCGCGCTTCGCCAATTCGCGTTGCGACAGGCCGTACATCTGCCGGACCGCTTTCAAATGACTGCCAACGTCCAAGCCCATATTGTCTATTATATTAGACAGAGAGCGCTGCCGCTCGGGAAAAATTGAGCTTGGTGTTGATTTTCCTTATCATCGGGCCCGCCCCCCTCCTGCCGCCAAGGATTCCCCATGAATGCTCAGCTCAACCCCGCAGCGCCCCATCCCGATCTCGATGCGTTTTGGATGCCATTCACGGCGAACAGGCAATTCAAGGCGAATCCGCGTCTGCTGGCCCGCGCCGAGGGCATGTATTACTGGACCGCGGACGGCCGCGAGGTTCTCGATGGAGTCGCCGGGCTTTGGTGCGTGAATGCCGGGCACGGCCGGCGCGAAGTCACCGAGGCGGTCACCAAACAACTGAGCACCATGGAATACGCGCCCGCATTTCAAATGGGCCATCCCATCGCCTTCGAACTCGCCAATCGGCTGGCCAAGATTGCCCCGCCCGGCATGGATCGCGTGTTTTTCACCAATTCCGGGTCAGAGTCGGTCGATACGGCACTGAAAATTGCCCTCGCTTATCACCGCGCGCGCGGCCAGGCCCAGAAGATCCGCCTGATCGGACGCGAGAAGGGCTATCACGGGGTGGGCTTCGGCGGCATCTCGGTGGGCGGCATGGTCAACAATCGCAAAGCCTTCGCCGCAGCCATGATTCCGGGGGTCGATCATCTGCCCCACACCCTGGATGTGGAACACAACGCCTACTCGCGCGGCCTGCCGCAATGGGGCGCCCACCTGGCCAACGATTTGGAACGATTGATTGCGCTGCATGATGCATCCACCATCGCCGCGGTCATCGTCGAACCGATCGCAGGATCGGCCGGCGTGGTATTGCCGCCCGCCGGCTACCTGAAGCGTTTGCGCGAAATCTGCGACAAGAACGACATCCTCCTGATCTTCGACGAGGTGATCACCGGATTCGGCCGCATCGGCAGGCCGTTCGCAGCGCTGGCCTTCGACGTGACGCCGGATCTCATGACCGCCGCGAAGGGCCTGACCAACGGCGCCTTGCCGATGGGCGCGGTATTCTCGCAACGGAAGATTTATGAGGCCTTCATGCAGGGACCGGAGAACACCATCGAATTGTTCCACGGCTACACCTATTCCGCGCATCCGGTGGCCTGCGCCGCGGCAATTGCCACCCTCGATGTCTACGCCAAGGAAGGTTTGCTGACCCGCGCCGCCTCCTTGAGCCCGCAGTGGGAGAACGCAGTGCACTCATTGCGCGGCCTGCCGCATGTCATAGACATCCGCAACTACGGGTTGATCGGCGCGGTGGAGCTGGAACCCCGGGCCGGCAAGCCTGCCGCGCGCGGCTTCGAAGTATTCTTGAAGTGCTTCGAGCGCGGCGTCATGGTGCGCCAGACCGGCGACACCATCGCCATGTCGCCGCCGCTGATCATCGAGCAGAAGCAAATCGAACGGATTGTCGAGACCTTGGGGGCGGCGATCCGCGAAACAGCCTAGCCGGACTTCGCGGATTCGACCCTAGATGAGGCCGCGCCGAAGGCGCGGTCCTCTC
>CAZZWM010000063.1:0-22514 GCA_964657945.1 uncultured Steroidobacteraceae bacterium | reverse complement strand
TTGGGAAGCTTGGGTATTACCATTATACGACGCCCGCGCCGTGCGCCAGATTGTAGTCGCCCCGCCCGAGGTCGGCAAATCAGCAGTGGATACTCATGTGCCACGCCGGCAATTCGGCATCGCGCTGCGTCGAGTCCGTCGTCGTGCCGCCCGCGCCTGCTATCCCGACAAGTCATTTTCCTAAAATTTGAGGGCAGGCCTAGCCGAAGGCTTCGATCTCCATGAGGAGATCCTCGCGGCATACGTCAGCCTGCAGGTACACCACGGGACGTGCGGCGCGCGGCATTTGCGCCAACGTCGTTTCGATCGCGGTCAAGTCGGCCGGGCGGCGGACATACACTTTGAGTTTCAAGGTATCGATGGAATATCGCGCATGGCCGATCAGATCGTTGGCCTTGTCCACCAAAGCGCCGATGTTGATCATGGTTTCGCGCGTCTGAGCGACGACATCGCCCGGGTGCAGCGTCTCGTGACCCACGATGCTGGCGGTGCCTGAAATGAACAGACGGGCATTTTCCTTTCCGCCCCAAACGCAGGCCCGCGAGAAAATCGGACTGTGTCGGCCGAACTTCGGCGGATAGTGATAAGCGCTGGTCTGGCGGGGATTCTCGATCATCGTGGGCGCCTGGCGTGCGGCCAGAAAGTAAATCGACAGCGGGCTGCCCGACGGCGAGCCCAGCGCGCTCGCGGCGGGCACGCTTCCCATGGTGGCGCGCCCGCTCTTGCGAAATGCCATTTGCCGCGCCGAATTGAAATGACGGTAGCGTTCGTCGCCGCCGGCGTGGACGTTGATATCCGCCAAGTAGTTCCAAATCCGTATGAGATGCCGGTGCTGGCCGCCGCTCAGGACCTCGAAGATTTCCTGATAGGCGATCTCCGTGGCGCGCATCAGCGCATCGGTGCCTACGCACATCGATTTTTCGTCAAGAGCGATGCAGCCGAACAGCAAGTCATCGCAAAACCGGTAACGCAACGAGGAGTTGTCGGCTTCGCCATTGATCAATTCCGACGCACCGTCCGCCCGCCACACTTCCCACACATTCTCATGGTGCAATGGCGGCATCATGCTGGTGACCATGGGCACCTGAAGGTGCTCGAACGCCGGTGTAGCACCGAAACCAACCACCCCGAGTACATTGCGCCACCAGGACGGCGGCTGCGCAGCGAGTTGCGCGTGCGGCAGGTAATCGAGTCGCAATGCCGCCGTGCCGAGCGCCGTGGAAGACACCAAGGTATTCATTACAAGGCAGTTTAGCCTGCCTCACGGCAAGGCGGTAGATTGGCTCAGAAAGCGATATACGGACCCGTTCCGACCGAGGTCGATTCGCCGGAAATTACCGTAGCGACTCGCTTCCCATAGAAGAAGGACAGACCCCAATCGAATCCATCCAGCGACGGCGGCAACGTGCCGGCGAGACCCGGAAACGCCGTAATCGAGGGGTCGGTCAGGCTGTCCGCGCTGACGACGTTGAAAGTTGTGTTGAAGTCACCGCCCGCGCGCAACTGGATGCCCAGAGGCAAATTCTGGGTCACGCAGTAGAAAGTGGTGGCATCGGTACACGTGGCTAAACTTGAATCGGCGAAATAGATGCCGTTCGTGCCGCTGTCGATGAAGCTGTCGCTCAACGACGTGCCTTTGTAGACCATGGTCAATTCAAGGCTGTTCGGGTCTACATAGAGAACAGTTTGCGTGCCGGAGGCATTGTTCGATTGCGTATCCACGCCGAAAATCAGCGAACCCGTCACGGTGTCGGCGCCCGCCTGCGCCACCGTGGGGAACACCAGAAAGCTGCCATTGTTATCGGTTGGGAATCGCGAAATGGGATTCGGCACCTGATTGGCCAGCGGCACGATGGTGCTGTTGCAGGCGGTCGCGCTGGTGCAGGCAAAATACACGTCCGGCGTGCTGTCTTGAGAGCATCCCGGGCAGTCGGTCGAGATCATGCCGATTCCGATGATGCCGTTGGCGCCGAATGCGGCCACCGTATCCTCTTCTACACCCGTAGACTGACTGCTGCAGTCGGTTGATGCAGGTAGAAAGTTCGGATCGCCGATGATCTGCACCGGCATCGACGACACCGACTCGCCGCTAATGGTGAAATCGGCCAGCGCCACCGGGCCCCAACTATAGCCGTCGCCGAACACAATGCACTCCACCAGCGTACTGCTTGCGGTTCCGCTCGCCGGTTGCAGCGGCAGGTTAAAGCCCGTCGGCAACGCCGAGGCCAGGATGCGCAATCCGAACGATGCCGTGTCCACTTGGACATGATCGATGGTCGTGCATTGTGAAGTTGAACCCGGCACGCATAAGGTCACAGTCGTAAATGCGGTGTTGATGCTGGGCTCCGTCAAACCCGCCGGGCCGCCGTCGACGATTACCGCAGCCACATTGTTCGCGGGCGCGGGCTGCGAGGGCGCGGACACACCGCCGCCGCCGCCACCGCCGCAGGATATGACGGCCCACGAGAGCCCGACGACAAATGCACCTCGGAGCATGCGCAACTTCATGTTCATCAATGCAGGTCTCCAACGGTGACGCCGGCGGGAATGGCACTGGCGAGATACGCTCGTCCCGAGAAGGACATCATGTGTCCGCCGTTTTGTACCACCAGATCGCCCTGCTGGATCTGCACATGGTTGCGGTCGGCGCGCGCCCGGGGCGCCGTCGCCATCACGTCAAAATACTTGCCGAGGGTCTGACGAAGATTGGGCATGTAGGGTCCACGCCAAGAAACAGCGAATACCTTGCCGTCGAGGCCCGCGAACTCGCGCACCACGGTGCCGGTTGCCAGCGACATTTCATGCACGTGATACAAGGACTGATCCGTCATCTTGACGGAACTTTGCAATTTGGCGCTATCTGCCTGAATGGAAACTTCGGGCTCACCCAACGTCGCGGATGCGATGCGCGGACCCATCGTCGCGACCCACACTGCGCAGCAAACCATCGCGATGCGGCGCTCGCGGGCTTTCAATGGCGTCATACGATTTCCTCTTTCCGTTGGAACGATTTTCCGGTCATTCGTTCAATTTTGCCGTGTTTTTCAGCCAAGTCGACGATTGATGAACTCTACGACGCGCTTTTAAATCAGACCATGCGCTGGTTCACTAGAATCACATCGCGATGTCGCCGTCCCGCGACATCGCCTCCTACCGCCGCGCTAGGTATCAGCACAACGCAGCAACCCCACAAGCGTTTACAATGATGTCTAGTTTACGCTCGCTCGCATCCAGGGAATCTATTCGCGCCGCGGATGTCGCACTCATGGCCCATCACAGCGGAGTTCTTGCGTTGAAGAAATTGACATTGATTACGTTGGCCGGTGCGGGCACCATTCTGTCGGGTTGCCCGTTGGGCGCCCAGTACTCGGTGGGCGGCACGTTGACCGGGCTTCACGGCACGGGATTGGTTTTAGTGGACAACTCGGGCAAGCAATTGACGCTTGACGGGAATGGCGCTTTCACCTTCAGCGATCGTCTGCAAAACAAGGATTCCTATTCGGTGACTGTGGTCACCCAACCGACCAACCCGTCGCAAACCTGTGCCGTACGCAATGGTTCGGGCACCATCGACAAATCCAATGTGACGAATGTAATCGTCAATTGCGTGCAGGCCGGCCAATTCGCCTACGTGGCCAATCAACTGTCCAATGATTTATCGGCTTACGCCATCAGCTCCGCGGGTGCGCTCAGCGCTGTGGCCGGATCGCCGTTCAGCACCACGGAGGCGACGCCCTTTGCACTCACCGTCGATCCCAACGGGCAGTTTCTGTTCGTGGTCAACAATGGTTCGAACGACGTTTCGACGTTCGCCATAGACCCGGACACCGGCGCCTTATCCTCCGCCGGATTCCCCGCTCCCACCGGAACCGGTCCTGTCGCCCTGACCGTGGACCCCACCGATCGGTTCCTGTATGTCGCGAACCTGGCAAGCAACTCGGTATCTGCCTTCAGCATCGATCAAGCCACCGGATTGCTGAGCGCCGTGGCCGGCTCGCCCTTCGCCATTGGCGTAGGTCCGAGTTCGCTTGCCGTCGATCCGAGCGGCAATTTTCTTTTCGTCGCCAACTTCGACGGTGATGATGTCAGCGTGTTGGCTATCGACCAGGTCAGCGGCGCGCTGTCGGCAGTTTCGGGCTCGCCGTTCGGCGCGGGCACCGGACCTGACGCCATTGTGATCGATCCCACCGGCGCTTTCGCCTACGTCGCCAATCAAACCTCGAATGCGATTTCGGAATTCACCATCAATGCCTCCAGCGGCGTGCTCACCGCGATATCCGGCTCGCCGCTCGGCGTGACGGTCAGCCCGGAATCCTTGGCGGTGGATCCCGCAGGCCGCTACGTGTATGCCGCCAATGCGGGCGCCGGCAATCAGGTATCGAGCTATTCGATTACGCCGGCCAGCGGTACGCTGACCTTCAGCTCAGGCGCGGCAACCGGGCTGGTGCCGGCCAGTGTTGCGGTCGACCCGGAAGGCGGCTTCATTTTCGTCGCGAACGCAAATTCGGCCGATATTTCGGTATATTCGGTCGATCCCGGATCCGGTGCGCTGGCTGCCGTCAGCGGCTCACCGTTCGGCGCCGGAAATGGTCCACGCTCGATCGCCATCGACTGACGGATCTAGCGCTATAGTGTCGCGGCGACTCGCCGCAAAATTTGAGGATCACCCGATGAGCATTCATGACGTAAGCGCCGGAACACGCGTGCCCGAAGAATTCAACGTCATCATCGAAATTCCCATGAACGCGGATCCGGTGAAGTATGAAATCGACAAGAAATCCGGCGCTCTATTCGTGGATCGATTCATGATGACGGCGATGCACTACCCCGCCAACTACGGCTACATCCCGCAGACCATCGCCGACGACGGCGATCCTGTCGATGTGCTGGTGCATACACCATTTCCCCTGCTGCCCGGTGTGGTATTGCGCTGCCGCGCCGTGGGTGTATTACGCATGGACGACGAAGCGGGCGGCGACGCAAAACTGCTGGCCGTGCCGGCCGATGAAATCTGTCCGTTGTTCGTGCACTGGAAAAACATCGACGATGTCCCGGAGATGCGGCTCAAGCAGATCCAGCATTTCTTCGAACACTACAAGGATTTGGAAGCCGGCAAGTGGGTCAAGATTCTGGGCTGGTCCGGCATCGACGTCGCGCACCAAGAGATCCTCGACGGCATCAAGCGCAACGAGGCTGAAAAGCTGACCAGAAACTAGCGATGGCAATGGCGGTGGTCGGCTAAGCGGTGCAATCGTCGCGGCCGAAAAATGCGACCAGCACGCAGGATGGCGATGTCACGGTGTTAGGGGCACCGTGCGTTGAAAGGGTCCTGCGTGCCGGTCGCTCAACCGGATTGTCAAACGGACTTGGAAGCTGTCGCGACTTCAGCGAGCCGTTTGTTGTGAATCGCGTCCACCGCGCTGGCAATTGCGGTTTGGCGGCACTTCAAGGTTTGCGCTCTGACCAGATAAGTGCCGGTTTCAACGGCGGGGCAGACATCCTCTGCCGCCCGACGGATCTTCTGGTACACCTTTTGGATGCCCTCTTCGGAATCAAGGTCTTGCGGACTGAAGCGCACCACAAGTTTTGGGGCGTCGGCTGCGACGGCCGCACCGACCGTTCCCAGAGACGCGACCGCGCCCGCCGCGAGCAACACGAATGATTTAAAGTTGGACATACCGTTCTCCTGACTGTTGATTGTTGGTATAGATAAGACGCTTTGAGAGCCTCAAAGGTATGCACCGCTGGCACGTGTTCGTCCCGAATATTGACGGCTTCGTCCCGGGCGACCCGGCTGCCGCCGCAAATTGGGGCGGGTTGGGGTAGGCTTCGGCCATGAACGGCACCGGTTCGACCATTCCTGCCCGGCGATTCGTAGGCGGCCTGACCCAGCAGCAATTCCTCGGCATCGTCTGTTTGTTTTGGGCCTACGTCACCGTCTCGAATCTCTTGTACGGCTACAGCATGCGCGCCGGCATCGCCCGCGTAACCAGCGTGCCGGTGTTCGCCACATGGGACACCCGCCTGTTGCAACACGTCATGCTTCTACCCATGTTGCTGGTGTCCTTTTGGGCCTCCCTGAAGGTGCAGTGGCGGCCCTTGTTCGTGGCGCTGCCCTTGCAAATCGTGCTGGCCGCAGCCTTCGCGGCCATGGCCTATCCCGTCATGATCCTCGCCGAAGTCATCATGGCTTCGGAGACCATGACGGGAACGGCGTTGTCCCATGTCATCAGCGCGTGGAGTGATCCTTTCTGGCTGACACTTTGGCTGGCAAGCTTCGTGAGTTTCCTACCCTCGTATGGATTCGGCTTGGCCCTGGTCACCGGACTGGCTCTGTACACGCGCTTCAGGGATTCCGAGTTGCGGCTGGCGGCGTTGGAACGTGAATGGAGCGCGGCTCGCTTGGCGGCGCTGCGCATGCAGCTGTCCCCGCACACGCTGTTCAACCTGCTGCACACCATCCGCGGCCAGATCGAATGGGATCCAAAGGCGGCGCAGTCCATGGTGGTTCAGTTGGCGGACCTCTTGCGGCGCCTGCTGAATGCCGGTGAGCGGGATTTTTCGCGGTTGAGCGACGAACTGCAATTCGCGCAGCTTTATCTGGAACTGCAACAACGCCGCTTCACCGACCGGTTGATAGTCGAGCAGCCGAATCCCGTCGAGATACCCGCTGTCTGGGTTCCCAGCCTGATTCTCCAGCCTCTGGTTGAGAACGCCGTGGTTCATGGAATGGCCGGACATCAGGGGCCGGTTACCGTTTCCTTGAGCGTCGGTGTGGTGAATGACACGCTGATCATACGCATCACGAATACCACCGCGCCGGACCGCGCAGTCGGCGCCGCCGGCATCGGCCTGAAAAATGTTCGCGAGCGCATCGCGGTGCAATTCGAAGGTCAAGCCGGTCTGACGGTGTCGGTGCGCCCCACAGAATGGGTGAGCGAAATCACCATGCCCGCGATCCGCGAGTCACCGCCCTTGATGCGCGAGGCGCCGGTCCCCGGCAAGTTGCGGCCGGCCCCGCTGCTGCGTGCATGATGAATGTCATCATCGTCGATGATGAAGCGGCCGGAAGGCGCACGCTGCGCGAGTTCTGTGAGGCTGAGCCCGACCTCGACGTCGTGGGCGAATACGGCGATGCCGCCGCCGCTTTGGCGGCGATTCGCCTGCAACCGCCGCAGTTGTTGTTCCTGGACATACAAATGAGCCCAATGAACGGCATCGACCTGGCGCGCGCATTGGATCAAACGCAACTGCCCTCTCTGGTCTTTGTCACAGCCTACGATACCTATGCGCTGGAAGCTTTCGAGGTCAGTGCGGTCGACTACCTGCTCAAGCCATTCGACCAGGAACGCTTTCGCAAAACACTGGCGCGGGTTCGTCCCCGCCATTCGAGCAACGGCGCCGGCGAACGCCAGTCGCTGCTCGCGGGTTTGTTGGCGCAGTTGGAGCGCGGCACGCGCGGCGCCGCCGATGAGCGGCCAAGACTGCTGGCGGAATTCGGCGGTCACCTGCATGTCTTGGACGCCGCGCAGGTGGAGATGATAGAAGCTGACCGCAACTACGTCAGCATCCGGGTCGGCAAGGACAATTTTCACGCACGCAGCACCCTGCAACAGGCCGAGATCGCACTGCGGTCGCAGCCGATGCTGCGCATCAGCCGCTCCTGCCTGGTCAACATGAATTACGTGAAAGAGCTGAATCGCACCCTGCGCGGCGATTTCATCCTGGTATTGGCGGGCGGCGCAACGGTCACCAGCAGTGAGGGCTTTCGCAGCAAGGTGAAGGAATACCTAGGCACCTTGCGCCTATCCTGACTACAACAGTTCCTCAGGCGCAAAAGGCGCCAGCGCCTTTAACGCCAGGCGCTGCGTTCGCGTGGTCTCAGGGTCCTTATGCCACACTGTCTGGGCGCCCGGCTCGCCGCTCGACCACTGCACTCGCCCAGCCGCATCCAGCGACAGCGTGTAGCTCCCCTCGGAACTGATGTCATCGAGAATGCTGCTTACCTGGCGCGCGATTTCAGCGCTGCGAATCACCAACCCCAATTCGCTGTTGGTGCGGGCGGATCGTGCGTCCATGTTCATGGAGCCGATGAACACGATCTTCTGATCTATCACCAACGCCTTGGCGTGCAGGCTCGCATTGGAGCTGCGGAAAGGATGAAAGCGTTCGCGTTTCTGGCCCAGCTTGGGGCGCACCTCCGATAGCTCGACGCCCAGCTTCAACAGGTCGACGCGATAGCGCGAGTAGCCGGTATGCACCAAGGGTGAATCGGTGGAGGCCAGGGAGTTGGTCATGATGCGAACGTGCACGCCCTTGGCCACCAGTTGGCGAATGGTCGACATGCCTTCCTTGCCCGGGACGAAGTAAGGCGAAATGATGATGAGTTCCTGATTTGCCGACATCATCAAGGAGGTGATGTCATTGGCAATGGTGACCTCCTCCTGGGGCGATGTTTCGCTGGCTATTTTTGCAGGGCCGTCCGCCAGTACCGTCGCCGGGACCCAGGTAAGCGTCAGGTCTTTGTCGTCCAGCTCGTGCGCCAGCCAATTTGCTTTCGTGGATGTGCCGATCTCAACGAGCGGCGGCGAGGCAGGCTCCGAGTTCGCCGACGAGGCCAGCGAGGCGATCGGATAGGCATACTTGCTGTTCCAGAACGCATCGAACGATGAAGACAGCTCAGCCACGATCGAACCGGCGGCCACGACGTCCAAGTCGATGAAATTGCTGTGCTGATCGCGCGTGAAGTATGCGTCGCCGATATTGCGTCCGCCTGTGATCGCCATGGCATTGTCGGCGACGAATAATTTGTTGTGCATCCGATGATTGATGCGCGGGATGTCCGAGGCCGACGCCAGAAAGCGCGTCCAGGTTGCAAATCGTCCTCCCGGGAACGGATTGAAAACGCGCACTTCGACATTGGCGTGCTGACTCAGGTGCAGGAAGCGCCGATCTTCGCCGGCCGTATTCAGATCGTCCACCAGCACCCGCACCCGGACGCCGCGCTCCGCGGCGAGCCGCACATGATGCAGCAGGGTGCGGGTCGAATCGTCCTCGTGGATGATGTAGTACTGGATGTCCAGGGTGCGCTCGGCGTGATCTGCCAACGCGATCAGGCTGGCCAAGGCCTCTTCGCCCGATGACAGCAGCCGAATGCCCGAGAAATTCTTGGCACCCTTTTCAGCCGCGACGATCTTTCCCAGGCTCGTGGTCTGCGGGTTGGCAAATGCCACGCTGCGGGTCTTTTGCACATGCCTTGGCAAGCCAACGCACCCTGACAGCACGAAGGCCAGCACGGCCAATGCCGGCCAGACCGGTCGAAGCCAATCAATCGTTGCCGGCGCAACCAGACGAGTTTTGGGCATGTTGGCATCTTATCAGGCAAAATTTGCGGCTATGTTCCACCAGCGTCACATTCGCAGCTTCGTCCTTCGCGCCGGCCGTACCACGCCAGCCCAGGAACGCGCGCTCAGCGAACTCTGGCCCCGCTATGGCATCGAGTTGGGATCTGGGGTTTTGGATCTCGAGGCTGCTTTCGGCCGCAACGCGCGCCGTGTTCTGGAGATCGGCTTCGGTGCCGGGGAAGTCATCGGCTCTCTTGCCGAGACCCGCCCGGAAGAGGATTTCTTGGGCATCGAGGTGCATCGATCCGGGGTCGGGCGGCTATTGCTGCGAGCCCAGCAGTCGGGAACGACGAACCTGAGAGTCATCTGTCAAGACGCCGTCGAGGTGCTCCGCGATCACATCGCCGATGAATCTTTCGACGAGATCCTGGTGTTCTTCCCCGATCCTTGGCACAAGAAGCGCCACCATAAGCGTCGCCTGATCGATGCGGGGTTTGCCGCGCTGGCGGCCTCGAAATTGCGCAACAACGGGATTCTGCGGCTCGCCACCGATTGGCAAGAATACGCCGAGCAAATGCTCGCCGTGTGCAACGACTGCCCCGCCTTGGCGTCACTGTCCGCCGATCGCGCCTTCGTCACCCGGCCGGCCTTCAGGCCGCCGACCCGTTTCGAGCGGCGCGGCGAGCGCCTGGGTCACGGCGTCTGGGACCTCGCATTCGCCAAGCAGCGGCCTGCTTAGCCCGAAAGGAAACTGCCGCGAATGCCGTCGATGATGAATTGGACGGCCAGGGCCGCCAAAATAACGCCCGACAACCGGCTCATCACATTTGCGCCGGTCACGCCGAGAACCTTCATCAAGCGGGGCGTGGCCAGCATCAAAACCCAGCAAATCACCAGAACAAGGGCCACCACGCACAGAAACCCGGCAAACAGCAACGGGTTACCCGAGGTTTCCCCGGCGGTGAGCAGAATGGTCGCCAGTGCGCCCGGTCCGGCGATGAAAGGGAATGCCAACGGGAACACCGAGATGTCCTCGCGATTCTTCGCCTCCTCTTTTTCCGGCACCGTGGACTTCGTCCCGGAGGCGCGCGCGAACACCATTTCCAGCGAAATCAAAAACAACAGCGTGCCGCCGGCAATTCGAAATGAGTTCAGCGAAATCCCCATGATGTCGAGGAAGCGCGCCCCCACCACCGCGAACAACACCGAGATGCCGAGTGCGATCGCCGCAGCCTTGCCGGCCATTCTGCGCTTGTAGGCTCCGCTGGAACCGACGGTGAGACCGGCAAACAAGGGGATCAATGAAATCGGTTCCACCACCACGAAAAACACGATGAAAAACTTTACGAGCTGCTCGACCATGGGTTGTTGCTGCGCGCAAAATTTATATATTGCGCGTAGCGCTCATTGGGAGTTGAATGAGTCGGGAGCATATCAGACGGAGACAGGCGATGAAGCTGGTCAAACCGATCGTAGGCGAGTGGTACCGAGGCGCCACCAACGAGCTCTTCGAAGTGGTCGCTATCGACGACCAGGACGAAACTATTGAGATTCAATTCTTCGACGGCACCGTGGCCGAAGTGGAATTCGATTCGTGGAATGAACAGCAGCTGGACGATTTGATCGAAGCCGCGGACGCGCCCGAGGATTGGACCGGCGCCGTCGATGTGGAAGCGGAAGATCTCGATCGCGAATTCGAAGACCTGCCGCGCACCGCGTGGTCCGACCCCAACGATCGAACGCTGCGCCGCTGATCGCACTTAGGCGGCCGCTTTGGCCGCTTCGCGGTCCGATAACTCCCTGAGTGGCCCTCGCAATAGGACCAGCGCGATGAGCCCGGGCAAGGCGCTCATGCAGGTGATGACGAAGAAATTCGCCCAACCCACGACAGGCACCAAGAAACCCGCGATGGCGCCCGTGACGTTGCGCGGCAGGATCGCGATGGCCGACAGGATTGCATACTGGGTGGCGCTGAAGTTCGCGGAACACAGCGACACCAAGAATGCGACAAATGCAGCTTGGCCCATGCCGCCCACCATGGTGTCGAGGCAAGTGGCCAAGGCCAGCAACCAGATTTTCTTTCCCGCAATCGCCAGCCATGCGTACAGCAAGTTGGTCAGCGACTGACCGATTCCAAAAATTAGCAGCGATCGGAATGTGCCCCAGCGAAGATAGATCCAACCGCCGAGCCCCACGCCGACCATGGTCGAGATGGTCATGTTGAGCTTTCCTGCGATGCTCAGTTCGTGCAGTGAGAAGCCGACCCCCTGGATCATGAACGTGCTGTACAGACTCAAGGCCAGTGCGTCGCCGACCTTGTACAAAAGTATCAACACCAAGAAACCCCACATACCTTTCTGCGCCATCAGCGCGCGAAGCGGCTGCCATACCGCTGCGGCCAAGGTCGCCGGGCGCACACCGGGCGAATCCGGTTCCGGCGCCCACAAGGTCGCGAGCATGGCGGCCGCCATCAAGCACGCGACGAACATGAACGCCAGCCTCCAGCCCAGGCTTCCCGCGATGTAGACCAGGACGGCGCCCGCGAGCATGGCGGCGGTTCGATAACCGAAGGCAGACGCCGCAGCCGCCAGCGCCCGTTCGCTCGGCGGAATGGTGTCGATACGATAGGCATCGATGACGATGTCCTGCGAGGCAGACAGAAAAGCCAGCAGCACGGCGACCACACCCAGGACGGGCAGCTCTTCCGTCGGCGAAATCATGCCCATCACCCCGATGCAAACGGTCAAGCCCGCCTGGAAAATCAGAATCCAGCCGCGTCGCCTCCCCAGAAAAGGCGGCATGTAGCGGTCGAGAAATGGAGCCCACAAGAACTTGATGTTGTAGGGCAATGCCACCAGCGAAAAGATGCCGATGGTTTTGATGTTCAATCCGGCCGATGCCAGCCATGCCTGCAGCGAGAAATTGGTGAGATTGAACGGCAGGCCCGACGCAAAATTCGTCAGCAATACCGCGAGCAGGCGCTTGTCTCCAAGCGCCTGGAGCAGGGTCGGCTTTCCGGGGGCAGTCAACTCAAGCAGCTCAGGGCCAGGAGCGCCGGCGGCATGTGCATATAAGCAGGTTGTATCGTGACGCTGTGCATCGCGCGGGATAATATCAGGCCCATGACGCTGGCGTATCAAAGTGAGTTCATCGATCTGTGCGTACAGCTTGGCGTGCTCCGCTTCGGTAAATTCACACTCAAATCGGGGCGCGAAAGTCCCTATTTTTTCAATGCCGGACTTTTCAATACCGGATCCGCGGTGGGGGCGGTCGGCCGCGCCTACTCCGCGGCGCTGGCGCAATCGGATCTTAAATACGACATGTTGTTCGGACCCGCTTACAAGGGTATCCCCCTGGTGACCATCACCGCCGCAGCCATGGCGGAGAGGCATGGGCGGAACCTGCCGTTCGCCTTCAATCGCAAGGAGGCCAAGGACCACGGTGAAGGCGGCACCATCGTCGGCAGCCCCCTCGAAGGCGACGTGCTCATCGTCGATGATGTGATCACCGCCGGCACGGCCATCCGTGAATCGATCGACATCATTCGCGCGGCCGGCGCGCGGCCGGCGGGCGTCTTGCTGGCCCTCGACCGCCAGGAACGCGCCGGCACCGGCGGCTATTCGGCGGTGCAAGAAGTCCGTAATCAATACCAGATCCCGGTGGTTGCCGTGGTCAATCTGGCCGACCTCATGGACCACGTGGGTACATCGGGGCAACCGGCCGATATCGCGGGATTGAGGCTGTACCGCGAGCGTTACGGGCTGCCAGACTGAGGAATAGCCCCTGGAAATGGCCGTCCGCTCCCCTCACAATGTCGGCCGTTTCATCTCGAGGACTCGCTCTTGAAGAACGTCGCATGGATTATCTGCACAGCCCTGCTGCTGACCTCGGTGGCCCTCGCCGACAAAGGCCGCACGCTGTATAAGTGGGTGGACTCCGATGGAGTCACCCATTACGGCGATCGCATACCGCCGGAATATGCGTCTCAGGAACAACACGTCATCAATTCGCAAGGCGTCGAGATCAACCGGCTCGATGCGCAGAAAACGCCCGAGCAGCAGGCGGCCGAGGACCTGAAGAAACAGGAGCTGGCGGACCGCGAGAGCCGCGACAGAAATCTCGTCACCACCTATGCCTCCGTGGCGGAGATCGAGCGCTTGCGCGATCAGCGCCTGACCCTGGTCTCGGACCAGATCAAGGTCACCAATCAGTTTCTCGAAACCCTCAATGGGCGAATGAAAAAGCTGCGCGCGCAGAGCATGAGCTACAAGCCCTACAACAGCGATCCGAAGGCACAGCCCATGCCTGATCAAATCGCCGACGATCTGGTGCGCTTGGGAAATGACATCAACACTCAGGAGGCCAACCTGAAGCAGAAGCGCATGGAACAGGTCACCATGAGCAAGCAGTTCGCCAGCGACATCGAGCGCTTCAAGGAACTGCGGGGAATCCATTGACGTCGAAAACGAGAATTCTGCTTGGCGTTACCGGCGGCATTGCCGCCTATAAGAGTCCGGATCTGGTCAGGCGGTTGATCGAGCGCGGCGCAGATGTCCAAGTCGTCATGACGGCGGCGGCCCAGCGATTCGTGACACCCATGAGCTTTCAAGCGGTGTCGGGTCATCCCACTCGAAGCGATCTGTGGGATCCGGCAGCCGAAGCTGCGATGGGTCACATCGAACTGGCGCGTTGGGCGCAATTGGTGCTGATTGCACCGGCCAGCGCGGATTTCATTGCACGGCTTGCCGGCGGCCGCGCCGACGATCTGTTGGCAACTCTCTGCCTGGCCACCGAAGCGCCCATCGCACTGGCGCCCGCAATGAACCGGGTGATGTGGTCCAACAAGGCAACGCAGGCCAATATCGAAACCCTCACCTCGCGCGGTATCCGCGTGCTGGGACCCGCTTCGGGCAACCAGGCCTGCGGCGAAATCGGCTCCGGTCGCATGATGGAGCCGCTGACGCTGGCCGAAAGCCTTCTCGCGCCGCCCATCAACGCCGGATTGCTGTCAGGCCTGAATGTCTTGATCACCGCAGGTCCCACGCGCGAACGGCTGGATCCGGTGCGCTATCTCACCAATCGCAGCTCGGGAAAAATGGGATTTGCGGTGGCTGAAGCCGCCCGCGAAGCCGGCGCCCACGTGACGCTGGTCACAGGCCCGGTACAGCTGCAAACTCCTGCAGGCATCACACGAATCAATGTGGAAAGCGCGCGCGACATGTATGCCGCCGTGCATCGGCAGGTGGCCGATGCCGACGTCTTCATCGCCGCCGCGGCTGTTGCGGATTTTCAGCCCGTGACCGTTGCCAAGCAAAAGATCAAGAAACAGGGCGTGTCGGTGAAGCTCGAGCTCGAACCGGCGCCGGACATCGTCAAGTCGGTGGCCGAAATGGCGAAGCGGCCATTCGTCGTGGGCTTCGCCGCGGAAACCAACGACGTCGAGGACAACGCACGCAGCAAACTGAAGCGCAAGAAGCTCGATATGATCGCCGCCAATCACGTCGGCGACGGCATCGCTTTCGATTGCGATGACAACGCGCTCACCGTCATCTGGCCGGGCGGCAAGATCGAAGTGCCTCGCGGCCCGAAACTCGACGTGGCGCGCGAACTCATCGGGCTCATCGCCAAGCGCCTGCCGCCGCCGGACGGCACACCCCGTCGCGGCGCGCGCAAGCGCCGCACCACCGCCGCCGCCCTGCCCCGCGATCGGGTTCGCGGCCGGCGGCCGCGCCGCTAGACTCCAGGCAGATGCAACGCAAGATAAAGCTGCGGATTCTCGATCCGCGCCTCGGCAAGGAATTCCCCCTCCCCACTCACGCCACCGCCGGATCCGCCGGCATGGATTTGCGCGCCTGCATCGATGCGCCGCTCGAGCTGGCACCTGGCGCGACGTCGCTGATTCCGACCGGCCTCTCCATCTATATCGAAGACCCGGCGTTGGCCGCCATGCTGTTGCCGCGCTCCGGTCTCGGCCACAAGAACGGCATTGTGCTCGGCAACCTGGTCGGCCTGATCGATTCGGATTACCAGGGCCCGTTGTTGGTCTCGGTCTGGAACAGGGGTGCCTCCGCGTTTACGATCACCCCGGGAGATCGCATCGCCCAAATGGTGATGGTGCCGGTGGTACAAGTAGAGTTCGACGTGGTCGAAGACTTTTCCGCGACGCAGCGCGGCGGCGGCGGCTTCGGCAGCTCGGGGCACAGTTAGCACAAACGACTCACGGCTGCATTTCGGCGCCATCAGCAATCAAATGGCACTGGAGACCCTGCACCACATCCCGCATCCTGTGTGAATGGCAATACGAGACTGGCCTTTGGATGAGCGCCCGCGCGAAAAATTACTGGCCAAGGGCGCCGCGGCACTGTCCGATGCAGAGTTGCTGGCGATCCTGCTGCGCACAGGCACCGCGGGTCACTCCGCATTGGACCTCGCCCGCGATGTACTCAAGCATTTTGAGTCGCTGCGCAAGCTGATCGCCAGCGATCGACAACGATTCTGCGCCGAGCCGGGGCTTGGTCCGGCGCGCTTCGCAGAATTGCAAGCCGCAGCCGAAATCGCGCGCAGACAGCTGTCGGAGACCTTGCGCACCGGACCCTCCCTGAGCAGTCCTCCTGCTACCCGGGACTTCCTGTCGGCGAGGCTGCGCGATCTGGAGCACGAAGTATTTTGCTGCCTGTTCTTGGACTGATGGGGAGCGGATAGTTACGAGTAGCTCGCTCCGCGACCCCCTGTTATTCTGAATTTTGCTGCCTCAACGCTCAACATAACTTCGGGTCACGGCAATCGTGGTCCTGAGTGCTTGGAGCGCATTGGTAATCACGCAAATTACCCGCAAGGCCAGATGCGCCAAGATGCGGGATGTGTAAGGAGAAAACGTGCGCCTTCATCAACACTGGACATTAGCGTTTGTGGCGACGACGGTCCTGGCGGCACAACCGAGTGGCGCAGCTACTGCCGCGACGCCGTCGGCAACAGCGCCATCAGCCGGAGAGTTGGTTGCCTCGAACTTCGCTTCCTTGGTCAAAGCACTGAAAGGCAGATGGGAGACGCTCGTCTACCAAGATGATCCCCAAGGGGACGTTGCTGCTCGAGAAGCAGCTTATCACGGTGAGCAAGTTTGGAGGACGGGACCGGGAGGGCTCACGCTCATAGAAGAGGAACACATAGCATCACGCGGCGGTGATCAGTATGTGCTTGCTCTACATTGGTGGGATCGGAGCACTAATACGCTGAAGGGGATGCTTTGCAATAATGCTGGGTCGGGCGCCTGCAGCGTCGATTCTTTCTTTCGAAGCAAATTGAATTGGGACGGCAAGCGCCTAACAGTTGATCTTGTCTTTCCCCAGGGTACCAAACTGATGCTTTGGCATGAGGAGTTCGGTGATTTCACCGGCACCTCGTTTACGCAGACAGGCGACATGGGTGAGGTCGGCGGTCCGTTGAAGCGAGTCGTCACGATCCGCGCCCGAAAGGTTGGCGAAGTCAACTAGGCTGTGGACCGGCTTCCGGTCAACGCAAATGGCGGGTGCGCGCACAAACAGTCATGTACGCTGCCGATCAACTTCAAGCACTGACTCGAGCGTCCGTAATGCAAAGCAGCTATCGCAATCTTGGGTATATCCTGCTCGTATTCCCGCTAATCATCGTGGCGGGATTTTGGATCCCGTATTTTTCGCAAATTCCAAAGTTCGACTCATCGATTACGACCGCGGTCCACATCCACGCTCTGCTGCTATTTGCCTGGGTTGGACTGCTCGTAATCCAGCCGCTCACTGCTCGGAATGGAGCCATCGCAATCCATCGAATCCTGGGAAAGACTTCCTATATCCTGATGCCTCTCGTCGTGGTGTTTTCAGTCGCGATGCTCCGTAAGGAACATCAGGAGAATTTGGCTGGCGGGATGAATGAGACCGCGGCCCGATCTGCTGAATATCTGTCAACCATCCAGGTGATGCTTCTTGCTGCCTTCTATGGCTTGGCCATCGCCCGCATCCGGAAACGCGATATAGCGGAGCACATGCGATATATGATCTGCATCGCGCTGGTGCTGCTGCCTGCCGGATTGGCAAGAACGCTCGGGTACTGGTTCGGTGTCAATCAACGTGCGTCTCAAACTGTTTGCCTCGCGCTGATCGATCTGTGCCTAATCTCTTTAATCGTCTTTGACCGTCGCCGACACCTTGGTGCACGACCCTATGTTGCCGCGCTGGCGACGTACATCGTTGTGGAAACGGGATGGCTCGCGCTAGGCAGACCGGTCTAGCGGCGTGCGAACCGTTGGAGTGTTGCGTTAACAGTTTAGGCTCAGGCTCCGTCCATAGGCACCGCGGTACGCCCGTAACCGCATCTTCGTAGTCGATGATGGCGTTCGAGGCGCCCCCCGGAAAATGCCCGCCTGGCAGAACCTGGAAACCGAGGGTTTCGTAATCCGCGCGAGTTCGATCCAGGTCCCGGACTGCCACCCCGACATGATCAAGTCTCGCGCCCGAAACGAACGGCTTAGCCGATTCAGGCGGCTCAGCCGCGACTGAGATGGAGAGCGGTGTGACAAGCAGCAGGATAAAAATAGAAAGATTATTCATCTCGATGTCCTTTCGCAATACGAAGACGCGAGTTTACAAGCGATGGATTATTTGAAAATGATCAGTAGCGCACCGCGGCGAACCGCGAGAACCTCGCGCGCGGCGGCTCGGATCTGAACCAGGGAGCCGGACTTTGATGCCGGCACGACTCAGTTACAAACTGGCTCTTTCGGAGATCGTCCAATAACCGGTGCCGCGAGGCTGCGGCTAAGTTACCAATCGTTGTAGCGCGTTTGCGAAGTGTGTCCAAGGCGGCCAGGATAGAACCATGGGTTGGGCTATTTGATCCATCAGAATCAATGCGAGGCCGACGATGGTAGCGCGATGAATCCTACCGCGCGTTGCCCAGTCGTACGCGAAACAAGGTATGAAAAATAGAAACGCGGAACAATATTGCGAGAGCATCAGGTACTTTGGTTCGCTCACGCCGTGAAAGACTACGATTCGAACCGCGGCCGCCTCCATCAAAAGAATGCTCGCTGACAACATCAGGCGCTTGTGCCAATCGGTGCGTTTCCGCCAGTAGATAGCCAAACCCACCAACGTTGCAAAGACGATGATATCGAAACCGCCGAACGCCAAGGCGAAAGGAGGTGGTGGTTCCGGTGGAGTACGCCGCAGTTGCTCCACAATCGCGGCGCTCATCAGAACGACGATCGACGCCGCCAAGCCGACCATCACCCAACCTAGGCGCCGATGTAGGGTCGGAGATCCGCGAACAATTGGAATCGTTTGCACCAAGAATAAGACGATCCATGCGCTGAGTGCGAAGCCATGGATATGCAAGAGTATCGACAGTCCTTTGTCTGGGTGAAATGTGCCTCGAAGATAGAAGGTTGGCGAAAACCCGACAAACACTGTGGCGGCGACGGCGGTCGCCATAACAACAAAAAAGGGGTTCCTCGCTCTGGCCACATCCTTTGCAACGCCAATCACCGTCATCTCCTCATCCGCAGCTTCTCACGCGACACGCTCACGATGCGTTCTTAAGAGATTAACCGAAAAAGTCTCTTGATTACCGCCACTCTGGCTGCCGCAGCCGCCGCCAAAATGTCGGGGGAAGACCCGTTCCATCGCGAGCGGAATACGATCTTAGCGTTTTACACTGGAGATTGTGATGTCGAGGACAAAACCGTAGTTCAGAGCGTTTATTGGTTTGCTTCAGGATCACTTTCAAAGGAGCGCTATAGTCGCGTATCTTGCGTCACAGACCCAAAATGCGCCTGTCGCGCGCGCCAAAGACGGGCGAAGCTGGCGCATGGCAATCAGGGATTGGCCTCTGGACGAACGACCGCGCGAGAAGCTGCTGGACAAGGGAGCCAGCGCCCTATCGGACGCGGAGTTGCTGGCAATTCTGCTGCGCACCGGCACGCCCGGCCATTCGGCACTGGATCTCGCACGAGAGGTGCTCAAGAATTTCAATTCACTGCGCAAATTGATCGCCGCGGATCGCAAGAGGTTTTGCGCCGAGCCCGGCCTTGGGCCGACGCGATTCGCCGAACTACAAGCTGCGGTTGAGATCGCCCGGCGGCAGCTCACGGAGACGCTGCGCGCCGGGCCGTCTCTCGCCAGTCCGCGCGCGACCCGGGATTACCTCTCGGCGCGCCTGCGCGACCTCGAGCACGAAGTATTTTGCTGTCTCTACCTGGACAAGCGCCATCGACTGATTCAATTCGAGGAGCTGTTCCGCGGCACCATCGATGGTGCCAGCGTGCACCCGCGCGAAATCGTCAAGATCGCGCTGCAACGCAATTCCGCGGCCATCATCATTGCGCACAATCACCCGTCGGGAATCGCGGAGCCCAGCCAGGCCGATGAATTGATAACGCAACGGGTCAAGGAGGCGCTGGCGTTGGTGGACATCCGACTGCTGGACCACATCATCATCGGCGACGGCGTCAGTGTCTCGCTCGCGGAACGTGGACTGGTCTGAGATCGGGCAGCGATCGGCCGGAGTCGACCCGTTGCAGCCAGATTCGAGCGGCCGCTTCGGCGAAGCCATATTGCGCCAAATCGCCCAAGGCAAGCAGTACAGCAATCTCAGCCAGTGCCCTCATACTGTGATAGATCCTCGTCGCTCCCGACCAACCTGAATACCTGTCCCCCTGGAGCCTGAAAGTAAAGGTGTGGGTCGGGTACGTTGAGTACCGTGACGCCGAAGGCGATAATGTTCTTCCGCATTTCCTCCAAACTGTCAGTCTTAAGTTCGAGGAAGATCGCCTTCATGAAATCGTCATCGTTTAGTGCGTCTTGTGCCCCATAGGTTGCGCCCTTGTCAGCCGACGCTGCACTCCCACTCGCGTAAATAAATGCAATGTGGAAGTCGTCTCCGATTCGAAAGTCATCTTTCTCACCGAACGACCTCATGAGCTTGCAGCCCAATACATCACGATAAAACGACTGAATTCTCTTCCGCTCAGGGCGACGAACGCGAAGTGCGGAATGATTGCCGAAAGTTACAGTTGCCATGCTTATTTCCTGAAAGTATTTAGTGTTTCCAAGCAAGGCTCCGCAGACCTACAGGACCGTCGAGCCGGTCTCCACCAGAGACTTCAGGTTGGAGATGATTTTCGGCCAGCCGCCGGACACCGCCTCGATCAACTTAGAGGGTTCGCGCTCGATGGTATGTGTGATGGAGAGCTTGACTGCAGTCCCACTGGGTTCCAGTTCTAGCGTGCATCGCGACTCGCCTTCAGCCTTAAGCTCGGCGTTATCCTGATGCCGCCAGCGAATCACCAACCGCCGCGGTGGCTCCGATTCGACAATCTCGCCGGAGTCGCAGACGCTTCCGTCAGTACGCACCATTCGCCACGACGAGCCTGCGGTCCACTGGCTTTCACAGTGCATGCCAAACCAGTACTGCTTCATGAACTCCGTGTCATCGGTCAGGGCGGACCACAGCTTCTTCGGCGTGGTCCGGATGTAAGTTACGTAGACAAATGTTGATCTAGTCATTTGCTTTCTCCAGTCGTCGTTTGAGATCAGAAAGCGCCCTCAGGCGCGGCTTTTCGAATTTGGCAATCCAGCGCTCGTAAATCTCCTGGAGCGGAACCGGATTGAGGAAGTGCAGTTTCTCGCGGCCACTGCGTACGCTGCTGATGAGGTGCGCGGCCTCCAACAGGCCCAGGTGCTGCGTCACTCCTTGGCGTGTCATATCCAGGTATTGGCACAACTCGTTGAGAGTGCGGCCGTCGTGGTCATGCAGTAGGTCTAGCAGCTTGCGCCGACCGGGGTCGGCCAAGGCCTTGAAAAGCAAGTCGGTGTCGTGTCGCTCTGTCATGTTCTAAATGCAAGTAGTTACTTGCCTATAGCATAGGCAAGTCCGCACTTGCATGTCAAGCGTCAATCATGGATTTGTAACGAGAGCCACTACGGCGTCTAGCGTATGCGCCGAGGGGCCGCTTCCGAGAAGGCAATATGGAAGGTTGACCGACTGCAGTTGGCCGGTCTGCGCCGACGACTAGGTTCCGACTGTGATGACCCGGCCCGGACCGACCTGACTCGCTGCTGAAAGAATGTGGGAAATATATGGCGTCAGGTCGACGATGCGATTGGAGCGACAACGCACGACTACGATACCGAATGGTAATATTTTTGCGTTCTGCTGAAATTCAAGATTGCGATCGAGGGTCACGAATACTTCACATACGCCTTGCGCGCGACGAAGAAGCTCGCCGTTCTTGATGCCAGCCCAACCATGACTATGAACATTTGAGGTATCGACCCCTCCTCCCAGCAGTGCCGCAAAGTCTGCTGGGAAATTCTCGTCAAGCAATATTCGCATCTGCCGCAACAGTCTCGTACGCCGCGTCGAGCACCGCTATGGCGAATTCCCGCTTTACAGATGGAAATTGGTGAAGAAATTCATCAATGCTCTCGCCGCCTTCAAGATAATCGAAAAGCGAGCGTACCGGGACACGGGTACCGACAAACACCAGATTCCCGCTGAGTATGTCCGGGTCGCGGTGTGCAGCACTTTCAAGCGTGACCATGGTCGTTCTCCAACTGCGCTATTGGCAATGTTACCGGAAACCCTAAGCGAGAGTAGACGCAGGATTAAATCGGAATCTGATGCGTCCTCTAGCCGGTCAGCGGTCCGACGCCGACCGGCCCTGGCGATTTATCCCTCGCTACACGTCAGTTTGTTCGGCCATTTCGAGGGCATCGTTCACCTCAATGCCGAGATAGCGAACCGTGCTTTCCAGCTTGGTATGTCCGAGCAGAAGCTGCACAGCCCTCAAATTCTTAGTCCGACGATATATCAGAGTCGCTTTCGTGCGTCTAAGTGTATGCGTTCCATAGCTGGCCTTATCCAATCCCAGCTGTCGGACCCACGAATCCACGATACGCGCGTACTGGCGGGTGGATAGATGCATTGAGCCGTGAAGACGGCTCGGACTTTCCGGTGTCAGCTCGGCATGAACAATCCATGCTCCAACGGCTTGCCGCGTCGATTCTGTAATCTCGAATTGGACGGGACGTTGCGTCTTTTGCTGCATCACGATCGCCCGAGTGGCTACGGCTTGGCCGTGGCAAACATCGCGTACCTTGAGCTTAACGAGGTCACAAGGGCGAAGTTTGCTGTCGA
>CAZZWM010000062.1:0-22531 GCA_964657945.1 uncultured Steroidobacteraceae bacterium | reverse complement strand
GTCAAGCTCTTCGCCAGATTTCGCGGCTGATCGACATCCGTACCCTTGAGCACGGCCACGTGATAAGCCAACAGCTGCATGGGGATGGCGAACAGGATCGGAGCCTGGAATTCGGTTGAATGCGCCGGCATCGGTATGACGGTGATGCCATCTTCGCTTTCCATCGCCGATTCCGGATCGGCGAAGACGTAAAGCTTGCCGCCACGCGCCCGTACTTCATGCAGGTTGGATTTCAGCTTTCCGAGGACCTCGTTGCTGGGCGCAACAGCGACCACCGGCATGTCCTCATCCACGAGGGCCAAGGGGCCGTGCTTGAGTTCGGCGGCTGCGTAACCTTCGGCATGAATGTACGAAATTTCCTTCAGCTTCAGAGCGCCTTCCAGCGCCAACGCCTGCAGCGGTCCACGCCCCAGAAAAAGTGCGTGATGCTTCTCGACGAAGACCTCGGCCAGCTTTTCTATGGTTGCATCCAGCTGCAAGGTCTTCTCCACCAATGCGGGGAGCTGCAGCAGCTCCTTCACCAGCTCGGCTTCACGCTTGGCGCCTGCGCCGTTCTTGGCCAACGCCAACGTGAGCATGGCCAATGCGGTCAACTGCGTGGTGAAGGCCTTGGTCGAGGCCACACCGATCTCCGGGCCGGCGCGGGTGAGCAACACCAGGTTGGACTCCCTCACCAGGGAACTTTCGGCCACGTTGCAAATGCTCAAGGTCGCAAGATACAGCGCCTGCTTGGCATTGCGCAGCGCTGCCAGCGTGTCGGCGGTTTCGCCCGACTGTGAGATGGTCACGAACAAGGTGTCCGGCATCACCACGGGATCGCGGTAGCGGTACTCGCTGGAAATCTCCACCCGCGCCGGGATTCGGCAGATCTGTTCGATGAAATAACTGGCGACGAGACCGGCGTGATAGCTGGTGCCGCAGGCGGTGATGTGCACGGCCTTGACCCGCTTGAAAATTGCGGCGGCTCCCGGGCCGAAGGCGGCATCGAGCAGCTTGCCTCCGGCAATCCGTTCTTCCAAGGTTTGTGCGATGGCCCGGGGCTGCTCGTGAATCTCCTTGAGCATGAAGTGCCGATAGGAACCGCGCTCCACGGCATCCGCCGACAAATCGCTTTCCCGCACATCGCGCGCCGCCGGCTTGCCGGCACGGTCGACGATGCGGATGGATTTGCGGCGCACTTCGGCGACGTCGCCTTCTTCCAGGAACATGAAGCGCCGCGTCACCGGCAATAGTGCCGCGACATCCGAGGCGGCAAAGTTTTCATCTATCCCCAAGCCAATGACGGCCGGGCAGCCTTCGCGCGCCATCACGATGCACTCGGGGTCGGCTTCGCAGACGACCGCCAGCGCATAAGCGCCTTCGAGCTCGGCCACGGTTTTCCGCACGGCGGCAAACAGGTCGCGACCGTCGCCCAGATGATGATGCACGCGATGCGCAATCACCTCGGTGTCGGTCTCCGAGGTGAATACGTAACCCAGGCGTTTCAGCTCGGAACGCATTGCCTCGTGATTTTCGATGATGCCGTTGTGGACGACGGCGACGCTGTCTTTGGAAACCTGAGGATGGGCGTTTTCTGTGGTGGGTATGCCGTGAGTCGCCCAGCGGGTATGCGCGATGCCGACCGAGCCTGCAACCGGTTGGGTATCGACGGCATCCTGCAGCATTTTTACTTTGCCGACGGCGCGAAGGCGGGCCAGATGGCCGTGGTCCAGAACGGCCAATCCGGCGGAGTCGTAGCCTCGATACTCGAGTCGTCGTAGTCCCTCCATGAGGATGGGAACGGAGTTGCGTTCCGCAACCACTCCCACGATGCCGCACATAATGAGCTCCGCTTAAGGCTTCAAGAAAAGGGTGCTTAGTGTGCCCGACACGGCTCAGAAAGCCAGTTTGCCGCTCTCAATAATGTGGTATTGCGTAGTCATCTATGCTCGTTGCTATTTAGTATTAGTTACTATATATTAGTAGTAAGTGAATTATACTGCAGGCCAGAAATTTCAGAAAGATCTCAACGGAGGTCTCGTAGGCTTGGTGTTATTGGCCGTATTGAACAAAGCCGAGAACGACCTTTACGGCTATGAAATTGCCAAGCGCCTGGCACTCGCCCACGGCGGCAAGTCGATTTTCAAGGAAGGCACCCTCTACCCGGTACTGCGCGCGCTCTGCGCCGGCGAGTTGCTCACCAGCCGCATCGTCCCTTCGTATTCCGGACCGCCTCGCCGCTACTACCGCATCACCGATCAGGGTCGCGCGGTGCTGGCAGAGCGGCGTGCGATTTGGGAAGTCACCCGTAATTTCGTCGACGGCCTCATAGGGCCATAGGCAGCCTAAGCCTTGCGCCGATCAATGCGCATTGGGCGATATCGATCCTCCCAATGCCTGGAACAGCGCGGCCGTGTCCGCGAATCGATTCGCGCGCGCCTGGATCTCGGAGATCAAGGTCTGCTCATAGGTCTGCTCGCCAATGAGCAAGGCCAGGTAACTCACCGATCCCAGTTCCAATTGATGCCGCGCCACGCCCAGGCTCTTCTCGGCCGCTTGTTCCGCGCGGCTCGCAACGTTCGACGCATCGGCATCATTACTCAACGCATGCAGGGCATCGGCGACGTTTTGGAAAGCGGTCAGCACGGAAGATTTGTATGCGGCTGCGGCCTGATCCAAAGCGGCATCGGCAGCCCGCTTACGATGCAGCAGAGTGCCGCCGGCAAACAGGGTTTGCGAAGCGTTGGCACCCAGACTCCAGAATCCGGTTCCTGCTCTGAACAGATCGCTGAGCGCTGTGGCCGTGCTGCCGACATCGGCGGTGATGGTCAACTGAGGCAGCATATCGGTGATCGCCACGCCGACTTGCGCCGTGGCCGCATGCAGCTGTGCCTCGGCGGCCCGAACGTCGGGCCGCCGCTCCACCAATTGCGAGGGGACGCCGATGGGCAGATCCGTCGGCAGCGTCAGTCGCTCCAGTCGCATATCGAGCGGTTTGAACTCGGACGGGAAATGTCCCGTCAACACGGCCAATTGATCGTGGGTCTGTTCCAATTGCCGGTGCAGCGCCGGCAGTGATGCCTCCAACTGCGCCAACGCGGCCTCTTGAGCATAAACGTCCGCTTCCGCGATGGCGCCCAATTGCAACTCGCGCTTCAGCACGTCGAGGGATTCGCGTTCCAGTGCGACGACCTTGGTGTTGGCATCGATTTGTTCGCGCAGTCCCGCCTCCTGAATGGCGGCGTTCACCACATTGGCGGTCAGCGTCAGGTAGGTCGCATCGAGCTGATAGCGGGCCGCCTCGGCCTGGGCCGCCAGTGACTCGACCCGGCGGCGGTTCGCGCCAAAGATGTCGGGCGCATAGCTCACCGAGACCTGCGGCGTGTACAAGCTGTACACCGCCGTACCCGAGTTCAAGTTGGGGGCCAGCACACCCACCGCATCGCGATTGCGATTGGCGTCAAAACTACCTTGCACGATGGGCGCGTAGCTGCCGCGTTGCGCCGCGGTGTTCTCCAGGGCCTGGCGCAGCGCTGCCTGCGCCGAAAGGACATCCGGATTGGCTTGCAGCGCTTGATCGACCAGGGCGTCGATCTCCTCGGAACCGAACAGCCTCCACCAGTTTCTGGGCACCTCCGCTTCCAACAGGAACCTCTGTGCCGCGGAGGGGCCGGCGTTCGCGTCAGCCGGCATGTCGGCGATATACCGATCCACCGCGGGAGGCGCCGGACGATGGAAGTTGGGACCGACGCAGGCGGCCAAACTCAGCAGCAAGCAGGCCAGATAACAGCGCGCCTTCACGAGCCTCGCTCCGCTGCGGCTTCCGGCGGCAGCTCTTGGGCACGCGAAAACGTCAGAATCAATACCGGCAAAATCAGCAAAATCAGCAACGGCGCCAGCAGCATGCCGCCCACCACCACCCGTGCCAGCGGACGCTGTACCTGCGAGCCGATACCGGTGGAAAATGCGGCCGGCAACAATCCCACGCAGGCGACGATGCAGGTCATCATGACCGGCCGCAGTTGAGTGCGGCAGGTATGCAGCATCGCGTTTACCCGGGTCATTCCCGATTCCAGACTCAGGTGGTAGTAAGACAGAATCAAGATTCCGTCCATCGCGGCGATGCCGAACAGCGCCACGAAACCGATGGCGGAAGAGACGCTGAAGGCCGTGCCGGACAACCACAGCGCCAGGATGCCGCCGAGTATGGCCATCGGAATGACACTGGCGGCCAGGATGGCATCGCGCAAACTTCTAAAGTTCAAATACAGCAGCAGCACGATCAGGGCTATGGCCAGCGGCACCGCGATGCTCAAACGCGCGATCGCCTCCTGTAGATTGCCGAATTCTCCGACCCACTCCAGCCGATAGCCACCCGGCAACAACACCTTGGACTCAACTTCATGCTGTGCATCCAACACCGCGCTGCCAAGATCCCGTCCGCGAACGCTGAATTTGATGGGCACGTAACGTTGTTGCTGTTCGCGATAGATGAAGGCTGCGCCCGAGGTCAGCTGGACATTCGCGACATCCTGCAGGCTGATCTGAATGTTGCCGCCCGCGGCGTCGGGGGCCGAAATCGGAATGCGCCGGATGGCGTCCAGATTCTGGCGATACGGGGCGGCGAGACGAACCATCATGGGAAAATGCCTGTCGCTGCCGCCTTCGTAGAGGTCGCCCGCGGATTGGCCGCCGATCGCCGCCTGCACCACGGCATTCACGTCCCCTGGCGCCAGGCCATAGCGCGCAGCGCGCACGCGGTCCACATCGATGCGGATCGTGGGTTGTCCCAATGAACGCAACACGGCGAGATCCGTGATGCCCGGCACTTTGGCCAGCACCGCGGCGATGTTGTTGGCGGTCCTCTCCAGAGTCTCCAGGTCGTTGCCGAATATTTTGACCGAGTTCTCTCCCTTGACGCCGGAGGCCGCCTCTTCGACGTTGTCCTGGATGTATTGCGAGAAATTGAAATCGACGCCGGGGAATTCCTGTTCCAGCGCATGCGTCATGTCCTGAGTCAGACTTGCCTTGTCCATGCCGTTCGGCCAGGAATCGAAAGGCTTCAGCGGCACGAAGAATTCGGCGTTGAAAAAGCCCGTGGCGTCCGTGCCGTCATCGGGACGGCCGTGCTGCGAAATGACCGATTGCACTTCCGGATACCTGGACATCAGCACTCGCATGCGATTCACGTAGGCGTCGCTGTCCTCCAAGGAGATGGATTGCGGGAAGGTTGCCCGAACCCATAGATTGCCCTCCTCGAGTTTCGGCAGGAATTCCAGTCCCAGCGAGCGCATGGCGATCACGGCGATCAACATCATCAGGGCCATGCAGGAAAAGGCGATGATGCGATTCGCCAGAAAGAACTCGAGCGCCGGCTCGTAGAGCCTTCGCAGCAGGCGGACCAGCGCGGTCTCCTGCTCCTCCACCTTGTCCTTGAACAGTATCAGGCTCAAAGCCGGCGTGATCGTGAAGGTGGCGATCAATCCCCCGGCTATCGCGTAGGCGTAGGTCTTGGCCATCGGTCCGAAGATATGGCCTTCGATTCCGGATAACGTGAACAGCGGCACGAAACCGGCGATGATGATGGCCGCGGCAAAGAAAATCGACTGACTGACCTCGGCGGCCGCCACCGAGATCAACCCGGTCCGTCCGCTGAATCCTCCCCGCACCCGCATTCGATGCAAGGTGCTCGGACCAGTGCCCAGGTGCGCCGAGTTCTCGGCCAGGTGGCGGAAGATGTTTTCAACCATGATGACGGTGGCATCCACGACCAGCCCGAAATCGATGGCGCCCACCGACAACAGATTGGCGGACTCACCGCGAAGCACCATCAAACCAATGGCAAATGACAGGGCAAAAGGAATGGTGAGCGAGACTATGACCGCGCTGCGTACATTGCCGAGGAAAGCCCACTGCAAAATGAAAATGAGCAGGATGCCGGCCAGCATGTTGTGCAGCACCGTGTGGGTGGTGACCCGGATCAGGTCGCTGCGATCATAGATGCGCTCAATGCCGACGCCGGGAGGCAAAATGCCGCTGCTGTTGACCCGGTCGACCTCGGCCTCCACCAGCTTGATGGTGGGAATGCTCTCGGCGCCGCGTCTCATCAGCACGATGCCCTGGACGATGTCGTCCACAGCGTTGTATCCGGCGATCCCCAATCGCGGCAGGTTCCCGACGGTTACCTGCGCCACATCGCCGACGAACACCGGCGAGCCGGCATTGGCGCTGATCATGGTGTGCCGGATGTCGTCGGCCGAATGGATCAACCCGACGCCCCGCACCACCGCTGCTTGCGAACCGAAGTCCACGGTTTGACCGCCGACGTTGATGTTGGCGTTGCCCAGCGCCTGCAGCACTTGATTCAGCGATAGGCCATAGCCGGACAGCCTGTGCTGATCGATGGCGATGTCATAAGTCTTGGTCTTGCCGCCCCATCCGGTCACATCGATGACGCCGGGCACGGCCTTGAAGCGCCGTTGCAGCACCCAGTCCTGCAAGGTCTTCAAGTCCGTGACGGAGTAATTTTGCGGACCGACGACGCGATAGCGGAAAATCTCCCCTATCGGACTGGTAGGCGATATCTCCGGCTGCGCGGAGTTCGGCAGCGGCGGCAACTGCGCCAGCCGGTTCGTGACCCACTGCTCCGCTTGAACGTAGCTGAATTCATAGTTGAACTGGACCTTCACATCCGAAAGCCCGAACAACGAAATGGTCCTTACGGCAGTCACATTCGGAATGCCGGCCATTTGAATTTCGAGCGGGATCGTAATGTTGCGTTCGATCTCCTCCGCCGATTGACCGGTGCTTTGGGTGACTATGTCCACCAAAGGAGGCACCGGATCCGGATACGCTTCGATATTGAGGGAAAGAAAACTCGCCATGCCGCCGCACAAGACGGCCACCAACAGTACGACGATCAGCACCCGTTGCCGCAGCGCAAAGGAGACGATGAAGTTCATGAAATGCTGGGAGCCGCCGCCTGGTCGATGAACAGGCCGCCCTTGGTCACCACCTTTTCACCGGCCTTCAGCCCGTCGATGACCTCCACCAACCCATCGCTGATACGTCCCGCCTGAATGGAGCGGTATGTCAACAGTCCATCGGACGAGACCACCCACACATGCGCGGCATCGCCTTCGTAGATCACCGCAGCCTCGGGGACCGACGCGGACTCGGTTGCCTCGCTGGTCAGGATTCTGAAGCTGGCGAACATTTCCGGTTTCAAGGCGCCATCGCCGTTGTCGATCGATGCACGCACCGGCAGCCGGTGCGTCACCGGATCGAGAACGGCAGCGACATGGGTCACGCGCGCGCTGAACACCCGCTTTGGATACGCAAGCACGTGGACTTCGACCGCTTGTCCAACCTTGACCTGGCCGGCATCGGATTCGCGTACATTGGCAAGCAGCCAGACGTTGCTCGGATCGGCAATGATGAAGACCGGATTTCCGCCGGCCTGCAGATACTGACCGGGCCCGACCTGCCGATCCACCACGACGCCGGCGATGGGCGCGGTCAGGGTCGCGACCGGACTCATGGAAACGGAAGCCTGCAGTGCGTTGATGTCGCCGGCGGACTTGCCGAATATCTGCAGACGGTTGCGCGCCGATTCGAGTGCCGTCTCGGCGGCCGCGAGGTCGGCCTGCGATTGCTGCCAGTCCTGCAAGCTGCCGCCTTTCGCGTCGTACAAGGCGTGCTTACGGGTTTCGTTGGTGCGCGCCAGTTTGACTTGCGCGCTCGCCACTCTTAGATCGTTCTGTGCCTGCACGAACTCGGAGGCTTCCACGGTGGCAAGCGGCGCGCCCGCTTTCACGGCTTCGCCGAGACCCGCGAGGACGCGGGTCACGCGCCCCGAATACGGTGAGATCACCGGAGTGGCGCGATCGGCATTGATCCCGATTTTGCCGTCCGTGAGCTCTTCGCTGACGAAGCTGTGCGCCCTCACCGCCTCGATGGTAAAGGTCTTCAGTTGCTGCGCGGTGGCGCGGTACGTTCCCGGCGGCGACGGCGCAGCGACCTGCACCGCATGCGGCGCAAACAAGCGCCTGCCGCTCCAAACGCCCAGGACCACCATCAGCAACACCAAGGTCGCGATTCCAGCCGCACGCCATTGCGCACGTGCAGACCAAGCTCGGCCCTCGATGGAATTACTCCGCGCAGGCTCCTCGCCCGGACGGTGTTCCGATTCGCTCATGTCGACTCCGCTTGAATTTCGGGCGCTAAGTGCCGGTGAATACGCGGTCCAGAACGCGCCGGCAGCACTGTGCCAGCTGGGGGTATCGGCGCAATTTCATGCTCATTTTTGGATATTTCAGTTGAAATCCCACCTTCGCCTTCGAGGCATGCCTCGCGATGCGGCGCTGCGCGTATAGAATTGCGCCCATGGACACGGTTCAGCCGCACATTCTCGCGCTCGACGATGACGCCGACGTACGCACGCTGCTGCTCGACTACTTGAGCGGCCAGGATTTTCGCGTCAGTGCCGTGGCGCGCGGCCAGCAGATGTTGACTGTTCTGCAGCGCGAACCGGTCGATTTGCTGTTGCTGGATTTGCGTTTACCCGGTGAAAACGGCATGGAACTGGCGCGCCGCGTGCGCGAGATCTCCAAGGTGCCGATCCTGATACTCAGCGGTCAATCCGACGAAGCCGATCGCGTGATGGGTTTGGAGCTCGCGGCCGATGACTACATGGTCAAGCCTTTCAGTCCGCGCGAACTGTTGGCGCGTATCCGTGCCATCCTGCGGCGCAGTCAGGCCAGCGGCACGCCGAATTTCAACGACGATCAGGTTCGCGCGTTTCGCTTTGCCGGTTGGGAGCTGAATCTTCGCCTGCGCCGCCTCACGGCGGCCGACGGAACCGCCATTCCCCTGACGAACAGCGAATTCAGCTTGTTGTGCGCGTTTCTGACGGCGCCGCAACGCGTCTTGTCACGCGAACAACTGCTGGAGCGCTCGAGGCTGCACAGCTTGGAGGTCTACGATCGCTCCATCGACGTAACCATCCTGCGATTGCGCCGCAAGATCGAAGCGGATGCTTCCAATCCGACCTTGCTGACCACGGAACGCGGCGCCGGTTATATCTTCAACTGCGCGGTCAGTGTTCTCAAATAACGGCAGCGATGCGAGCGCCCTGCGCCGCAGGGTAACCGTTGCCGGCATCGCGCTGATCGTGCTGATCATTGCGGCGGACAGCTATGAAGCCTGGCAAGACTACGTGCGCGTCACTACGGACAACGCGCGCACGCAAACCGCGCTGAGCAGAGCCGTGGCCGAACAGACCGCTCGCATGGTCCAGGAAGTCGACATCGCTCTGTCGAGCAATCCGGGTTGGCCGCTCGACGCCGGCAATCAGACCGACCGGCCGCGCATGCAGCAACTTCTGGGGCGCATCATGCGGCTGCCGTTCGTGCATTCGGCCGCGATCGCGGGCAAGGACGGCCAAGTGCTTGCCCAGACCGGCTCTGATGCCGCGCTGCCGGTCCTGCTCGCGGCGGAGGTGTTCACGGTTCCGCAGGGATCGCGCGACAAGACGCTTTATATCGATCGCTTGCAGACTTCCGGCGGCGATGGACAGAAGACTTTTGCCCTCAGTCAGCGAATCGAGTCTTCCAGCGGTGCGTTTGCCGGGGTGGTCATCGCGAAGGTTTCCTTCGACTACCTGGCGGATCTGTACTCGCGAATTGCGAGCACGCCCGATACTTCCATTGTATTGATGCGCTCCGATGGCGGAGTACTGTCGCAAAATCCTCAGGCTGCTCGCGCCGCCGCGGACGGTGCCGAGTCCCGATCGGCACGCGTGCTCAGCGAACAGCCTGTCGAGGGTTACCCGCTGAAAGTCGTGGTCTCAAGGTGGCAGTCCGATGTGCTCAAGCCGTGGATCACGGAAGAACGCAGCAGCGCCGCCCGTACGCTGTCGTTGGCCGCGTTGGCTGCAATTCTGCTGGCCGTGCTGCGTTCGGCCTTGGACCGTCAGGAAAAAGCCGATAGCGAACGGCTCAGGCTGGAGCAGGAGTTGGCTGCCGTTCAAAGAGTGGAGGCATTGGGGCTGCTGGCCGCTTCCGTTACCCACGATTTCAACAATGTGTTGACGGCAATCATCGGCTACGCGGAGCTTACACGCGAGGCCTTGGCCGGCGATTCTGCGTCGGCGTCCAACCTCGATCGATTGCTGGCCGCCGGAGAACGCGCTCGCCTGCTGGTGAGGCGGGTCCTGACCTTCGATCCACGCCGCAGTTTGAGCTACAAGCCGACGCGGCTCGAACCCATCGTCACGGAGGCTGCGCAACAGGTGCAAGCCACGCTGCCGCAGAACATCGAGCTGCGGATTTCCGGTCTGGAGCCGACCAGTTCCGTCATGGGCGACAACATGGAGATTCATCAGGTGCTGATGAATCTTCTGGCCAACGCGGTGCATGCGATGCCTGCCGGCGGCATCCTGCAGATCCGTTGCGACTCCATGGACATCCACGAAACACGCAACATGGCGCTAGGCCGGGTGCGGCCGGGCCGGTGGCTTTGCCTGTCGGTGATCGACAGCGGTGTGGGTCTCGCCGATGCCCAAATCATGTCGATCTTCGAACCCTTCTACACCACGCGCCCACCCACCCTGGGCACCGGGATCGGACTGACCGTGGTGCGCAACATCATATTGCGCATGAACGGCGCCTTGGATGTGTCCAGCCGGTTGGGCGCCGGAACGCGGATGGCGGTTTTCTGGCCGTACATCGAAATACCGCTGCCCGACACCGATCCGACCCGGACCGCGGATGATGGAACCGGCGAGACCGTCATGGTGATCGATGACGAGAGGGAATTGGTGGGCTTGACCGAAGAGTTGCTGGCTTCGATGAGCTATGAGCCGGTGGGATTCTCCGATGGACGCTCGGCGCTGGATGCCTTCAGGCACGATCCGCAGCGGTTCGACGTCATTCTGACCGACGAGCGCATGCAACCGATGCGCGGTTTGGACTTCGCCCGGCAGATTCGCGAGTTGGACGGCGACATTCCCATCATTTTGATGACCGGTCACCGCAATGCGGAGCTCGACGCTCGCGCGGCCGCGCTGGGAATCGTCGAGATCATCGACAAGCCGCTGCGGGTGCAGACGCTGAGAGAGGCGCTGGCGCGCCGCTTGGGGCGCGCGGAACGGGCCCCTGAGGCCTCGGGTACAATGCCGGGATAACCAAAGCCCTGGGGAGTTCCGGTGACTCACGCTGCCATCGTCGGCTGGGGCAAGTGCCTGCCGCCATCCATTCTGACCAACCAAGATCTCGCCACCTTCCTGCCGACCGATGACGCGTGGATCACCTCGCGCACCGGGATGAAGGAACGGCGAATCTCGCATGTACCGGGCATGGAACTGGCCATCACAGCGGCGCATCGCGCCATTGCCTGCGCGGGTATGCGCGGCGCAGACATCGAAATGGTCATCTATGGCAGCTGCAGCAACGATGAGACGGTGCCGAACAGCGCCTCGGGCGTGCAGCAGCGGATCGGCGCCGTCAACGCCGCATCGTTCGATGTGAATACCGCATGCACCAGCTTCATGTACGCACTGTCGATCGGCTCGGCCATGATCAAGAGCGGCATCATCAAGAATGCGCTCGTCATCGGTGTCGAGCTGATTTCCCAGTACATGGATTGGGACGATCGCAACGTGGCTGTGTTGTTCGGTGATGGCGCCGCCGCCATGGTGCTGCAGGCCTCAGACCGGGAGTCGGGCGTCATGGCAGAAAAACTGCAGTGCTATGCCGACGCGCGCCAGATCTTGAGAGTGCGCGGCATGGGCACGATGTATGCCAATCTCGGTGTGCAATTCGGCATCACCCAATGGGACTTCGATGGCCAGGAGATATTCCGCAAGGCGGTGCAGGGAATGAGCGACGCGAGTCTGGACGTCATGCGCCGCTGTAAGGTCACGATGGACGACATTGCCGTGATGGTGCCGCATCAGGCCAATCTGCGCATCATCGAGGCCGTGGCGAAACGCGCCGGCGCAGGTCCCGATAAGCTTTTCCTGACCGTTCAGAAATACGGCAACATGAGTTCAGCGACCGCGCCGGTGGCCCTGGTCGAAGCCGTCGAGGAAGGTCGCGTGCCGCCGGGAGGCTTGGTGCTGATGCCTGCCTTCGGCGGTGGACTCACTTTGTCGGCACACTTGATTCGTTGGGGGGAGCGGGTGACGCCGCTTCAGAACAGCGAGGCGGAGCTGCCGCCCTGCAGCAAGTCTGCCTTGGAGCTGGTGACCGAAATTCGCGCACGGAAAAAACTCGGAGAAGCTGAGGCTGCCCGCTTCAACACCCTGAACTTCGCGGAAAATCGTGGAGGTTGAATGCGCGATGAAGTGTATTGGTTTCGCCGCAAGCGCTTTGGCTGGGGCTGGGGGTTGCCCAGCTCGTAGTTGTCGCGACCCGCCGGGCGCTTACCTAGCTAGCCTTCAACGATGCATCGTCCTCGGAGGGCAGCGGAAAGGCTGGGGTTTCCGCCTCCCACGCGATGGAGATGATCCACCAGCGAGTGCCATCGTAAGACAACTGAAAGGTGTTGATGCCACGCGCGAACGGAGCTTCGTGGGGTGCACGGCGGCTTTCATAAGGACTGCTGACGGTTGCAATATGGGCGTAGCGCCAGACGTTGCCCATCACACCGTGTTCGTAAAATGCGTCATTCTCGATGGCTTTGCTGCTGGCGGAGATGAAGTCTTCCACACTCATGACCCGGGTACGAAGCGGCCCATTCTTGGGCGTTCCGGTGACCGCCAAGATACCGCCCGGGGCAATCAGCGATCTAAAGCGCGGCCAATCGCGCGGCGCGCCTTTGGGCCCGGAGATCACCGAATACACCGCCTGGATGATGGCTTCAGGCGAGGCAACATCGACAGCGGCCGCTGCCTTCACCTCGGGAGCGGATGTCTGCGCCTTCGCAAGGCTCGCTGCCAGCATCGATGCCCACAACACGCACGCAATCTGCTTCACCATTGCATCGCTCCCGCTATTTTTTCAGGGCTTTCTCGATGATTGCCTTCTTCTCTGCGGCGGCAAACTTCGGTGGCCGCTGCCAGCTGTCGATCGACACCTGCCGCGCACGCCCCAGGGATAACTTGCCGTCCGGCGTTGCGGCGGTGATGGTGGAGCCGGCACCGATGTCCGAACCGGCGCCGATGCGCACCGGCGCCACCAGCATGCTACCCGACCCGATGAAAGCGCCGTCTTCAATCACGGTCGGCCATTTGTTCACGCCGTCGTAATTGCAGGTGATGGTGCCTGCGCCGATGTTCACCCCGCTACCCACGGTGGCATCGCCCACGTAAGTCAGGTGATTGGCTTTGGATTTTGCACCGATTTCGGAGTTCTTCACTTCCACGAAATTACCGATGTGCACATCGTCGCGCAGCACGGCGTCGGGCCGCAATCGCGCGAACGGCCCGATGCTGCAGTTCTCGCCGACGTCCGCGTTGTCGATGACGCTGTTGGCGTGCACCTCGGTGCAGGCGCCGATCCTGGAATTCGTGATGATGCAATTGGGTCCGATTTTGACGCCCGAACCCAGGTGCACATCGCCGATCAATACCGCGTTGATGTCGATGAAAACGTCCCGGCCGACGCTGACCGTGCCGCGGACATCGATGCGAGCCGGATCCGCCAGGGTGACGCCCGCCAGCATCAGCTCGCGCGCGCACATGTGGCGATAATTGGCTTCGACCTGCGCCAGTTGAACTTTGTCGTTGACACCGAGCACTTCGGCGGCGCCGGAGGCGGCAACGGCAGCGACTTTTCCGCCCGCCTTCACGGCGATGCCCACGGCGTCGGTAAGCAAGTATTCCTTTTGATCGTTTTGGCGGCCGATATCCAGCAGCCAGTGGCGAAATGCGCCGGCGGGCGCGGCCATCACGCCCGTGTTGATTTCAGTCAGCTTGCGCTGCTCGGGCGTGGCATCGCGCTCCTCGATGATGGCTGTGACCTGCCCCGCGGCATCGCGAATGATGCGGCCATAGCCTGAGGGGGAAGCCATTTCCAGCGTGAGCAGGGCCAGCGAACCGTTGGCCTCCGAGGCGCTGAGCAATTGCTGCAGCGTATTCGGCTGAATCATCGGTACATCCCCGTACAGCACCAACACGGTGTGGTCCGCGGGGATCAGCGGCATGGCCTGCATCACCGCGTGGCCCGTGCCGAGTTGCTCGGACTGGAGCACCCAATCCACCATCTCTTCGTGCAAGGCGGCCTGGACCTCACCGCCGCCAAAGCCGTACACCACATAGATGCTTTCGGGATCGAGTGCGCGGGCCGTGCCGATCACATGCTGCAGGAGGGGCCGTCCGGCCAAGGGTTGCAGCACCTTGGGCAGATCGGAATTCATCCGTTTGCCCTGACCCGCGGCGAGAATGACGACGGAAAGGGGCGGCATGGACACTCCGGGGCGGGATCTAGCGCTTCTTGCGCAGGCGTTCTATCGCTCGCAATTGTGCCACGGCGCGGGCAAGTTCGGCTTGAGCCTCGGCAATGTCGATCTTGTCCTTGTTGTCACGCACCGCTTCCTCGGCCCGGCGTTTGGCCTCCAACGCGGCAGCTTCGTCCAAATCGTGGGCGCGATCCGCGGTGTCGGCCAGAACCGATACCAGGTGCGGTTGGATCTCCAACGCGCCGCCGCCCACGTAGAACACCTGTTCTTCCTCGCCCTGTACCTGCACGCGTACCTCGCCAGGCCGCAAAGTGGTCAGCAACGGCGCATGTCTCGGCGCAATACCGATATCGCCATTGGCCGCCGGAGCGAACACCATGGTGGCCTCGCCCGAGAACAGCTGGCCTTCGGGGCTGACGATGTCGACGTGGATGGTGTTGGCCATGATGGGTGGTGTCGCCTATTGCAGGGTCTTGGCTTTTTCGACGGCCTCTTCGATGCCGCCCACCATGTAGAACGCCTGCTCGGGCAGGTGATCGTATTCGCCGGCGATGATGGCTTTGAAACCACGAATCGTATCGGCCAGGGGCACGATCTTGCCGTCAGCGCCCGTGAAAATCTTGGCGACGTTGAAAGGCTGCGTCAGGAAGCGCTGGATTTTGCGGGCGCGGTACACCGACAATTTGTCCTCCTCCGACAATTCGTCCATGCCGAGGATCGCGATGATGTCCTGCAACTCCTTGTAGCGCTGCAGGGTCGATTGCACGGCCCGGGCGGTGTTGTAGTGATCTTCGCCGACGATCAAAGGATCGAGCTGTCGGCTGGTCGAGTCGAGCGGATCCACCGCCGGATACAGGCCCAGCGATGCAATCTGACGCGACAGCACCACGGTGGCGTCCAAGTGCGCAAAAGTCGTCGCCGGCGAAGGATCGGTCAAGTCGTCGGCCGGCACGTACACGGCTTGGATCGACGTGATGGACCCCGTCTTCGTCGAGGTGATGCGTTCTTGCAGCACGCCCATTTCTTCGGCAAGCGTGGGTTGGTAACCCACGGCGGACGGCATGCGGCCCAACAGGGCGGATACTTCGGTTCCGGCCAACGTGTAGCGGTAAATGTTGTCGATGAACATCAGCACGTCGCGGCCCTTGCCGTTGGCTTGTTTCTCGTCGCGGAAATATTCCGCCATGGTCAAGCCGGTCAAGGCGACGCGCAGACGGTTGCCCGGCGGCTCGTTCATCTGGCCGTACACCATGGCCACCTTGTCGAGCACGCCGGACTCCTTCATCTCGTGATAGAAGTCATTGCCTTCGCGGGTACGCTCGCCGACGCCCGCGAACACCGACAAACCCGAGTGCTGCTTGGCGATGTTGTTGATCAGCTCCAACATGTTCACGGTCTTGCCGACGCCGGCGCCGCCGAACAAGCCAACCTTGCCGCCCTTGGCAAACGGAATCAGCAAGTCGATCACCTTGATGCCGGTGACCAGAAGTTCCTGGCCGCCGGTCTGCTCATCGTAGGAAGGCGCGGGCCGGTGAATGGGCCAGTAGGTCGTGGCCTGCACGGGCCCCGCTTCGTCCTGCGGATCGCCGAGCACATCCATGATGCGGCCGAGCACGCCGGAACCCACAGGCACCGAGATGGGCTTGCCGGTGTTGGCCACCGTCAGGCCGCGGCGCAGGCCTTCGGAAGCACCCATCGCGATGGTGCGCACCACACCGTCACCCAGCTGCTGCTGCACTTCCAGCGTGAGCTTGACGTCATCGAGTTTGAGCGCGTCGTAAATCCTGGGAATCTGGTCACGCGGGAATTCCACGTCGACCACGGCGCCGATGACTTGCACAATTTTTCCGCTGGACATATTTACCCTCTTCATGGCCTCGCGGCCAATATTCAACGGGGTTGATGCAACCCCGAAAACTTTGCGGCGCTGCGCGCCGGGAAAACCAAAACCTCGTCTATACCGCGGCTGCGCCGCCGACGATTTCCGACAACTCGGTGGTGATCGCGGCCTGGCGGGCCTTGTTGTAAATCAATTGGAGCTCGGCAATCAGGTTACCCGCATTGTCGGTGGCGCTCTTCATGGCCACCATGCGAGCGGCCATTTCGCTGGCGACGTTTTCCACCGCTCCCTGGAAAACCTGCGATTCGACGTAGCGCATCAAGATGCCGTCGAGCAATTCTTCGGCGCTCGGCTCATACAAATAATCCCAATGCTCCTGCAGCTTGTCGGCGTCGGTGGCTTGCACCGGCAACAGCTGCGACACCGTGCCTTTTTGGCTCATGGTGTTGACGAAGACATTGTGGACCAAGATCAGACGGTCGATTTCTCCGGTCCGATACTGGTCCAACATCACCTTGATGCTGCCGATCAATTGCGAGATCTGCGGGCGATCGCCGAGGTGAGTGGCGGTGGCGGCGATGGGCAACTGCAGCCGCCGGAAGAACGACACCGCCTTGGTACCGATCAGGCACAACTGGATCTTCTCACCGTTGGCCTGCGCGGCCTTGATGGCCGTGAGTGCCGACTTGAACAGGTTGATGTTCAAGCCGCCGGCGAGTCCCCGGTCGGTGGCGATGACGATGACGCCGGTCGCCTTGACCGGGCGGTCGATCAGAAAGGGGTGCTTGTAATCGGGATTCGCCAGCCGCAGATGGCCGATGACGTTACGCAGCTTCTCAGCGTACGGGCGCGCCGCGCGCATGCGCTCCTGCGCCTTGCGCATCTTGCTTGCGGCAACCATCTCCATGGCTTTGGTGATCTTCTGAGTATTTTTGATACTCGCGATCTTGACGCGGATTTCCTTGGTGGCTGCCATCGATCAGACCGTCGCGAAGAATTCTTCGCAGAGCTTCTTCAGCTGCGCGTCGACTTCCTTGGACAAGTCGGGTTTGTCCATGATGGTCTTGAGCAGCGGGCCATAGTTGGTGCGTCCGAACGACTGCAACGCCGCCTCGGTCTCCACCACCTTCGGGCGCGGCACCTTGTCGAAGAAGCCGTTGTTGGCCGCGTACAAGGTCAGCGCCATTTCGGCCACCGACATGGGGGCATACTGCTTCTGCTTCATGAGCTCGGTCACGCGCACGCCGCGTTCCAGCTGCTTGCGGGTGGCTTCGTCCAGGTCCGAGGCGAACTGCGAGAACGCCTCGAGCTCGCGGTACTGTGCCAGCGCCAAACGGATGCCGCCGCCCAACTTCTTGATGATGTTGGTCTGTGCGGCGCCGCCGACGCGCGACACCGAGATGCCGGCGTTGATCGCGGGACGGATGCCGGCGTTGAACAAATTGGATTCCAGGAAGATCTGGCCGTCGGTGATCGAAATCACGTTGGTGGGCACGAAGGCGGTGACGTCGCCGGCCTGGGTTTCGATGATGGGCAGGCCCGTCAATGAACCCGTCTTGCCTTTGACCCGGCCATTGGTGGCCTTCTCCACATACTCTTCGTTGACGCGCGCGGAACGCTCCAGCAAACGGGAGTGCAGATAGAACACGTCGCCGGGATAGGCTTCGCGGCCTGGCGGGCGGCGCAGCAGCAACGAGATCTGGCGGTAGGCCACTGCCTGCTTGGACAGATCGTCATACACGATCAATGCGTCTTCGCCGTTATCCATGAAGTATTCGCCCATCGCGCAGCCGGCGTAGGGCGCCAGGTACTGCATGGCGGCGGGCGTGGAAGCCGAAGCCGCAACGATGATGGTGTGCGCCAGCGCGCCGTATTCTTCCAGCTTGCGCACCACGTTGGCGATGGTGCTCTGCTTCTGGCCGATCGCGACGTAGATGCATTTCACGCCGGTGGTTTTCTGATTGATGATGGTGTCGATGGCGACGGCGGACTTGCCGGTCTGGCGGTCGCCGATGATGAGTTCTCGTTGGCCGCGGCCGACCGGTACCATGGAATCGATGGCCTTCAGCCCGGTTTGCACCGGCTGCGAGACGCTCTTGCGGAAAATAACGCCCGGCGCGACCCGTTCCAGCGGCGCCTTCGCCGTGGCGGTGATGGCGCCCTTGCCGTCGATTGGATTGCCCAAGGCATCGACCACGCGGCCCAACATTTCGGGGCCCACGGGAACCTCCAGAATGCGGCCCGTGGTCTTGACGGTGTCGCCTTCCACGATGCTTTTATAGTCCCCCAGCACCACCGCGCCGACCGAATCCTGTTCCAGGTTCAAGGCCAGGCCGAACAAGTCGCCGGAGAACTGCAGCATTTCGCCGTAGCGCGCGTCGCCCAAGCCATGAATGCGCACGATGCCGTCGGTGACGCTGACCACCGTGCCCACATTGCGGTCTTCGGTCGCAGACTGGAACTTGTCGATGCGCGCCTTGATGAGGTCGCTGATTTCAGATGCCTTGATGGACATGATTCGCCTTTTTAGATGCTTTGGCCGTTCAATTCGCTAATTCAGAAGCCATTCTTTCCAGACGGCCCTTGATGGAGCCGTCGATCACCAAATCTCCGGCGCGAATGACGGCGCCTCCCATGAGCGATGCATCCACGGCGGTGCTCATGCGCACGTCGCGTTTGAATCGGGTCTTCAACGAAGCCGCCAACTTGGACTGCTGCTCGGCGCTCATCGGCACCGCGGAAGTGACCTGGACGTCCACTTCGCTCTCGAACTGCGCGCGCAGGATTTCGTACTGCTCGGCAATCTGCGGCAGCACCTCGAGACGCTTGTACTCAGCCAGCAGCCGCACGAAATTTTGCCAGTGCGCATCGATGCCGGCACCGCCCAACCCGGCAAACATCGACACCAGCTGGTCTTCGCTCAGCTTCGGGTTGGTCAGCAGATCGGCAATGCGCGCATCGGCCACCAAGCCGGCGCCGCTGTGCAGCGCCTGGGACCAATCGGCCAGTGCCTTGGAGTCGCGCGCCGACATGAAGGCCGCCTTGGCATACGGGCGTGCGATGGTTGCCGCCTCAGCCATTCGCGACCTCCAAATCGAGCTTGTCCAGCAGCTGGGCGTGCGTCTTCGGATCGATCTCGCGCTCCAGCAGCCGCGAGGCGCCCTGCACCGCGAGATTTGCGACCTGTTTGCGCAGCGATTCGCGCGCCTTGGTCGTATCGAGCGCAATTTCCTCGTGCGCCTGCGCGACGATTCGCTGGCTTTCCGACAGCGCGGTCGCCTTGGCTTCCTCGATGATCTCATTGGCCCGCTTGCTGGCTTGGTCGACGATCTGCACGGCCTTGTCGCGGGCCTCCCGAATGATCTCTTGCGACTTCACCCTGGCTTCATCCAGGTCCTTCTGACCCTTGTTGCCGGCGGCGAGGCCATCCGCGATCTGCTTCTGACGCGCTTCGATTGCCGCCATGATGCTGGGCCAACCAAAGCGCATGACGATCAGAACCACCGCGAAGAACGCGATGCCCTGAATGAACAGCGTGACTCCAATGTGCATTGCGCTGGTGCTCCTGACGAACCGAACTTACTTGAGGAATGGATTCGAGAAGATCAACAACAGCGCGATGGCCACGCCGATGATGGGCACGGCGTCGAGCAAACCGGCGACGATGAACATCTTGGTTTGCAGCATCGGGGTCAACTCCGGCTGACGGGCCGAGCCTTCCAGGAACTTGCCGCCCAACAGCGCGAAGCCGATGGCGGTGCCCAATGCGCCGAGGCCGATCAACAAGCCCACGGCGATCAGGGTGAAGCTCATTATTTGAGCGGTCAATGCTGGATTCATCTATTTCTCCAAGGGTCTTAGGGTCAGGTTAAAAGGCGATCAGTGCTTTTCCGCGGCCATGCTCAGGTAAACAATGGTCAACATGCCGAAGATGAAGGCTTGCAAGGTGATGATCAAAATGTGGAATACCGTCCAGACGAAGTCGCCGATGAATTGCGCCACGCCCCAGATATAGGTCGAAACATGCGCGAGCGAGGCTTCGAGCGTCAGGCCCGCTATCAGCACGAATATCAATTCGCCGGCATACATGTTGCCGAACAATCGCAGCGACAGCGACAGCGGGCGCACCAGCTCTTCGATGATTCGCAACAACAGATTGGGAAACGCCAACAGCACGCGGGGCAGGAATCCATGGGCATGAAACGGCGCGGAAACGAACTCCGAGAAGTATAAACCCGGACCTTTTTCTTTCAGTCCGACATACCAGATCAGCAGGAACACCGTAATCGACATGCCGAGCGTGGTGTTGATATCCGCGGTGGCGACCACACGCAAATGCTCGATGCCGAATTTCTCGCCCGCCCAGGGCAGGAAATCCACCGGTATGAGATCCATGAAATTCATCAGCCACACCAGCACGAAGATGGTGATGGCCAGGGGCGCGATCAGCTTGCTTTTGCCGTGATAGGTCTCTTTGACGGTACCGTCGACGAACTCGACCAGCATCTCAACAGCGCATTGCAGCTTTCCCGGCACGCCGCTGGTGGCGCGGCGCGCGACCAGCGAAAACACCAGGACGAACAGCAGCGACAATCCCAACGTGAACACCACACTATCGAGATGCAAAGACTGGAACTGGTCAGGCTGACCATTCACCGTCAAGTGAGTCAGGTGGTGCTGGATGTAAGGGGTGAGACCTCCGGAGTCTTCACCTTCTGGCGCTGCCATTCAACTACCTCGTTTCAACCCAATCATTCCCATCCAATAGCCGAACTGCGTAAATGCCAGTCCCGCCAAAAGCGGCAGCGGCGTCAGCTTGAAGTGCGCCACAGCAGCCCATATCGCAATCAACAGCCAAACCCATTTCAAAGCCTCGGCAGCCACCATGGCCCGGAACAACGTTCCCGCCGGGGCGATTCCCGGCGCAAACATGCGCCAGCCGAATACGGCGGTGCCCGCTGCCACAATCATCCCGCCTGCGAAGGCCGCGATGGCGGCCGCGGCGCCATCCATCAACCAGAACAGCAACCCGGCTGAAGTTGCGCACCCCATCTGCAGGAGCACGACCCGCATCACGAGCCGAAACTCACGGCCGAAGTTGTTGTTCATGTTAATGGGGACCGGCAACAGACCGGCATTCGGCAACGGCTCTCGCCACGTTTCATGGGATCGCTGCTGCCCAAAAGCCGGCGCATTATAGAGAGCCTGTGCACGAGCCACAAGGCAATGATCGCCTTAGTTTTTTGACAAAATCGGCCTGTGAAAATCAAAGCCTATCGGCCGCCAAGCGCGGCCTAATGGATGTGCGACAGAATTCCTTCGAGCTCATCCAAGCTGTTGTAGGCCACCACCAGTTTTCCCTTCCCCGAGGCGCCATGTTGAAAGGCAACTTTCGCGCCCAACTTGTCCGCCAATTCCAGCTCGAGCCGCCGGATATCGGGGTCTTGAATGTTGGAATCGCTCTTTTGGGGGCCCGCTGGGGCAATTAGGCGTCGAACCAGGGCCTCGGTATCGCGCACCGACAAACCCTTTTTGGCAACCAGTTCCGCCACCTCGATCTGCCGGCGGCGGGCGGTAAGTCCTAGAAGCGCCCGGGCGTGACCCATTTCGATGCGACGAGTCTCCAGCATCTCTTTGACTTCGTCCGCCAGTTCCATCAATCGGACCAAATTGCTTACCGCGGCCCGGGAACGTCCCACGGCCTCCGCCGCCGCCTGGTGGGTCAACCCAAATTCCTCGATGAGGCGAAGCAATGCCCGCGCCTCTTCTAGCGGATTGAGATCCTCGCGTTGGATGTTCTCGATGAGCGCCATCGCGACCGCGGCTTCGTCAGGTACGTCGCGAATGACAGCCGGAATGTCGGCGAGGCCCGCCATCTGCGCCGCGCGCCAGCGGCGCTCTCCCGCAATGATTTCATAGCGCTGCGATTCGGTTTGCAGAGGCCGCGGCAGCGGTCGCACCAGGATGGGCTGCACCAAGCCACGCGCTTTGATCGAGTCGGCCAGTTCGCCCAGCGATTCGGGCCGCATGTCGACACGCGGTTGATACTTCCCTCGCTGCAGCAGATCGACCGGCAGGTTGGCCAGACGATCTCCCGCCAAGGGCGCGGGCGCCTGCGGAGCCACTTGCGGATCCGGCGCAGCGGGCAGGCCGGCGCGTCGGGCCAGCAGCGGGCTCAGCTCGGCAAGGCCTCGACCTAAAGACGGCTTTTTGCCGGACATACACCCTTCCCGTAACGATTGACTGATTATACGGAGGTGTCGGAGGAAGGGGGCGAACCTTCGCCGCGCGGAGCGGTTTCGGCCGCCTCGG
>CAZZWM010000061.1:0-22561 GCA_964657945.1 uncultured Steroidobacteraceae bacterium | reverse complement strand
GGTCTCGCCGAAGGGAATCTCCATGAGCTGGCGCCACACGCATTTTTGGAATTCAGTGCCTGCCATTTTCAACGGCAGGTTGAAAACCTTGCGTGTGCCGGCAAAGTATTCTTGCAGTTGCCGGGCCGCTTCGGGCAGAGGTCCCGCATCCGGCCTCTCTGCCCAGTGTTGGTTGAGTTGCGGCGATTTGCTGGGAGCGCCCATGTACAGGCCCGTCAGTGACTCACCGTCCGAGGTGAGCAGCAGCCGTCCGATGGGACTGTCGAGATAACGATAGATGGTCATGGTGTGACTCCCAGTGATTGCCAGAGATAGTGTGCCGCATAGGCGCGCCACGGTTGCCAGGCCTTCGCGCGCTGCTGCAATTGCCTTTGCGTCATGTCCGCCGCGCGCATCAACATGAGATCGCCTGCGGGAAACGCATCGGGCCAATGCAGCGCCCGCATGGCAATGTAATTGGCGGTCCACGGCCCGATGCCGGGCAGACTTGTCAGAGCCTGTATCTGTTCTTCTATATTCGAGGCAAAGGACAGGACCACCTTTCGGTCCGCCACGGCTCTGGCCAAACCCACCAGGCATTTGGCCCTTGCGCCCACCATGCCGAGTGCCGCGACATGTTCGTGCGCCACATCCAGCATGCGCTCCGCCGTGGGTGATAGATGCGTAAGCTCCGGGAACGGCGTTTCGATGCGCGTTCCAAAAGCCGCAGCCCAGCGCCCGGCAATGGTCGTCGCGCCTTTCACCGACACCTGTTGCCCCAGCACCGTACGCACCGCCAATTCGAAACCGTCGAAGGCGCCGGCGACCCGAAGGCCGGGTAGACGCCGCACGGCGGGCGCCAGCAAGGGATCCTTGCGCAGCAAGCTGCTCACCGCGTCGGGCAGCGAGCCGAGATCGAATAAATGCTTCACCCGCGCGATCACGGCGCCGATCACCGGCGTCAGCGACGGCGACAGTTCAAGATTCAATGCCGCGCCCGCTTTGTTCATGGACACGGCGATCCATCCCCTGGATTCGCCGATGCTCACCGTGCGTCGATAATGCGTGGCATCGGCCGTCTCCACGCCGGGAATACCGCGCAGCTTAAGATAGGCCAGCAGGCTGTCCCAGGCGAACGGTGGCCTGAATTCCAGCTGCACGCTCAAGGATTCCGCGTCGATGCCCCTGCCGCGCACGGCGCGCGGACTCAAGCCATAGCGCGATTTGAACAGCGCATTGAAACGCCGCACGCTGTTGAAGCCGCTGGCGAAGGCGATCTCGGTCTGACTCAGGGCGGTTTCTTTCAGCAGACGCTTGGCCAGCAGCAAACGCTGCGTTTGCGCCAGCTCGATCGGCGATACGCCGAGCTCCGCCTCGGTCACCCGGCGCAGATGCCGGTCGGACACGCCGAGCGAGGCGGCCAGATCCCCGACGCTGGCGCTCGACAGGGCATGCTCTTCGATCCCGGCGATGGCTGCACCGATCAGGCGGCTGGTGGCATCCATGGGCGCCAGACCCGGCGCCCTCTCCGGGCGGCAACGCAGGCAGGGACGAAAGCCGGCTGCTTCAGCGGCCGCCGCACTGGAATAAAAACGCATGTTTTCACGCTTCGGTGGACGCACCGGACAGATCGGCCGGCAATAGATGCCGGTGGACGATACCGCCACGTAAAACCGGCCGTCAAAACGCCGATCGCGGGCACGTACAGCCAGAAAGCAAGCGTCTGAATCAAGTTCCATGCAGACAGAGTATCCCCAACGGCCGGCGGAATCTCGCCGTTTTCGGACCTCATTATGGGGCCTGCTGCTTGTGGCCATTCGCCGCCCAATGCATCATCGTCGCCCGTCCAAGAACTCACACAGAGGTGAAAGCGATGATCAAAGTCAGCGTGATGTATCCCAATACCCCCGGCGCGCGATTCAATCATGAGTACTACGCAAACACCCATATGCCCCTGGTGAAGAAAAAAATGGGCGATGCCTGCAAGTTCTATACGGTGGACAAGGGTCTTGCCGGCGGCGCGCCCGGCACGGCCGCCGCTTATGTGGGCATGTGCCATATCTATTGCGATTCAGTCGAATCGTTTCAGAAAGGATTCGGACCCCACGCGCAGGAGATCATGGGCGATATTCCCAACTACACCGATCTCGCGCCAATCATTCAAATCAGCGAGGTCGTGGTCGGCCAGCCGTAGTTTGCGGTGACCAGGACCATCGCCGCCAGCGCGGGATGCCTTGCTTTGTTCTTCGGAATCGTGCGCATTTCGCGAGTCCCGGGGCGCGAGCGGTTGAGAGCGGCCCTCGATAACAATGCCGTAGGCCGCAGCGTGCGGAACACCCAAGCGCTGATCGATGAGATCGCGCGCTTCGAGCGCGCGGCCTGAGCTAGTGCTTGCCGGTGGTGCGTATGCCGAGAGATCTCAAAATTCCGCGTGCAGCTTCGCGCCCCTCGAACACGGCGGTGACCACCAAATCGGAGCCGCGCACCATATCGCCGCCCGCAAACACCTTGGGATTCGTGGTTTGAAATCGTGACAACGGATTGGAAGACACGCGCACGCGGCCGCTGGCATGCAGGTCGATTTGCTGCCGCTCGAACCACGCAGGCGGATTGGGCAGGAACCCGAAGGCAATGATCACGGCGTCGGCGGGAATGGTTTCCTCGGTACCTTCCACCACTTCCGGCACTCGCCGGCCCTTGGGTCCCGGCGCGCCCAAGCGCGTCTCCACCAACTTGACGCCTTCCACTCGATCATTGCCGACGATTTCGACCGGTTGCTTGTTGAAGAGAAAAGTAACCCCCTCTTCCTTGCTGTTCTTGTAATCGCGGCGCGAGCCCGGCATGTTGGCTTCATCCCGCCGATAGGTGCAGGTGACGCTCTCCGCACCTTGACGGATGGCCGTTCGGTTGCAGTCCATCCCGGTATCGCCGCCGCCCAGCACCACCACGTGCTTGCCGCGCATGTCGACGAAGTCCCCGCCGTTGCCCAGGCCCAACTCACGGTTGATGTTCGAGATCAAGTAGGGCAATGCCTCGTGCACGCCGGGCAGATCTTCGCCGCCGAAGCCGCCTTTCACGTAGTTATAAGTGCCCATGCCGAGGAATACGGCATCGAATTGCGCGGTGAGTTGCTCGATGGCGATATCGCGGCCCACTTCGGTGTTCAAGCGAAACTCGACGCCCATGTATTCCATGATTTCGCGGCGCTTCTCGACCACCTCTTTCTCGAGCTTGAACGGCGGGATGCCGAAGGTGAGCAGGCCGCCGATTTTCGGATACTTGTCGAATACCACCGGCGTCACGCCGTTGCGCACCAGAATGTCGGCGCAGGCCAGGCCGGCGGGACCCGCTCCGATCACGGCCACCCGCTTGTTGGTGCGCACCACATGCGACATGTCGGGCTTCCAGCCCTGCTTGAAGGCTTCATCGGTGATGTATTTTTCGATGGCGCCGATGCTCACTGCGCCGATGCCGTCATTCAAGGTGCAGGCACCCTCGCACAGACGATCCTGCGGACAGATCCGTCCGCACATCTCCGGCAGCGAGTTGGTTTGATGCGACAGCTCCGCCGCTTCGAACAGCTTGCCCTCGTTGACCAATGTGAGCCAATTGGGGATGTAGTTGTGCACCGGGCATTTCCATTCGCAAAATGGATTGCCGCAATCGAGACAGCGCCCGGCCTGGGCGGCCGCGGTGCCGGCGTCGTACTGCGAGTAGATCTCGCGAAACTGCGTGGTGCGCACCTCCACCGCCAGTTTTTCCGGATCCTGGCGCGGCGTATCCAGAAATTGCATGTGCTTGTCGGCCATGTGGGTGGGTGCGCAGCCTCAAGCAGCCCGGCGCAGGTTCTCCAGCAACGAGTCGATGGCGGACGCCTTGGGTTTGACCACCCAGAATTTGCCGATGTAGGAGCGAAAATCATTCAGCAAGGTTTCGCCCCAGACGCTCTCCGTGGCGGCCACATGCTGTTCGATCAAGCGGCGCAGGTGCTGCACGTGCGTGCCCATGCCTTCGGGAGAGACGCGATGAATGTCGATCAGATCGTGGTTGTAGCGGTCGACGAAGTCGCGTTCCATGTCGAGCACATAGGCGAAGCCGCCGGTGAATCCGGCGCCGAAGTTGACGCCGGTGTGGCCGAGCACGCACACCACGCCGCCGGTCATGTACTCGCAGCAATGATCGCCCGTGCCTTCGACAACCGCGAGTGCGCCGGAATTGCGCACCGCGAATCGCTCCCCAGCCGTTCCGGCCGCATATAGCTCCCCACCCGTGGCGCCATACAGGCAGGTGTTTCCCATGATGATGGTATCGCGCGCCACGAAGCTCGATTGGCGGTGGGGTTTCAGCACGATCTTGCCGCCCGCCATCCCCTTGCCGACATAGTCATTGGCCTCGCCCTCGAGATGCAGATGCAATCCGCCGGCATTCCACACCCCCAGGCTCTGGCCTGCCGAGCCTTTGAGCGTCACGATCAGCGGCTGCTCGCTCATGCCATTGTTGCCCCAGCGCCTGGCGATCTCGCCAGACACCCGCGCGCCGACCGAGCGGTGATAATTGCTGACCGCATAGGCGAACTCGCCGCCGCTCTTGGCGTCGATGGCTTCACGCATGTCGCTCATCATCTGCTCGCCCAAGACGCCCTTGTCGAACGGCTCATTGCGCGGATCGATACAATATTGCGGCTTGTCGGAAACCAATTGTGAATTCGCCAGCAACGGCGACAAATCCAGCTTGCGTTGTTTGGCCGTCTCCCCGGGCAGAATCTCGAGAAGGTCGGTTCGGCCGATCAACTCAGCCAGCGTCCGCGCGCCCAGGGAGGCCAGAATCTCCCGGCATTCCTGCGCCACGAACTTGAAGTAATTGACCACCATGTCGGGCAATCCAATGAAGTACTTGGAGCGAAGCACATTGTGCTGCGTCGCCACGCCGGTGGCACAGTTGTTCAAATGACAGATGCGCAGATACTTGCAGCCCAGCGCCACCATCGGCGCCGTGCCAAAACCGAAGCTCTCGGCGCCGATCAGAGCAGCCTTGATCACATCCACTCCGCTCTTCAATCCGCCGTCGGTTTGCAGACGCACCCGATGACGCAATTCATTGGCGCGCAAGGTTTGATGGGTTTCGGCCAATCCCAATTCCCACGGCGTGCCTGCGTATTTGATGGACGACAGCGGACTGGCACCGGTACCGCCGTCATAACCGCTGATGGTGATCAGATCCGCATACGCCTTGGCGACGCCGGCGGCCACGGTTCCCACCCCCGGCTCGGCCACCAGCTTCACGGAGACCAACGCCGCGGGATTGACCTGCTTCAAGTCGAAAATCAGCTGCGCCAGATCCTCGATGGAATAAATATCGTGATGCGGCGGCGGCGAAATCAGGCCGACACCGGGTCGGGCGAACCTAAGGCGCGCGATCATGTCGTTGACCTTGTGACCGGGCAATTGGCCGCCCTCGCCCGGTTTGGCGCCCTGCGCGATTTTGATCTGCAGCACCTCGGCATTGATCAAATATTCGGGCGTGACGCCGAAACGCCCCGAGGCCACCTGCTTGATCTTCGAGTTCTTCTCGGTGGCGTAACGTACCGGATCCTCGCCGCCCTCGCCTGAATTCGAGCGCGCGCCCAGCCGGTTCATGGCAATGGCCAGCGCTTCATGCGCCTCGGGCGACAATGCGCCCAGGGACATCCCGGCGCTATCGAAGCGCGCCAGAATGGCGGACATCGGTTCCACTTCCTCGATCGGAATGGGCTTCAGCCCATTGCGCAATTTCAGCAGATCGCGAATGCAGGACACCGGCCGTTCGTTCACCAACGCGGCGAACTCCCGATACTGCTCGTAGCTGCCGGTCATCACGGCGGATTGCAGCGTCGCCACGACATCCGGGTTGTACATGTGATATTCGCCGTCGTGCATGTACTTGAGCAGACCGCCCTGCTCCACCGACTCGTTGCGATCCCACGCGCGCAAGGCCAGATATTCGCTGTCTGCCTTCAAGTCGGCGAAATCCGCACCCTTGATGCGGCACTCGGTGCCTGCGAAACACAAATCCACGACTTCATCGCCCAGGCCGACGATCTCGAACAATTGTCCGCTGCGATAACTGGCGATGGTGGAGATGCCCATCTTGGACATGATTTTGAACAATCCCTTGCGGATGCCGCGGCGGTAGCTGCGGCCCAACTCCTGGCGCGCGGCTGCCTCCATTTTCAATGCGCCTTTGCGCATCAAGTCGAACAAGGTTTGATAGGCCATATACGGATAAACCGCGGTGGCCCCGTAGCCGATCAGGCAGGCAAAGTGATGCGCATCGCGGGCGGTGCCGGTCTCGACCAAGATGTTGCAGCGGCACCGCAGGCCGCTGGCAACCAGCCGGTGATGCACCGCGCCCGTGGCGAGCAGGGCGTGCAAGGGCAATTTGCCTTTGACCAGATAGCGATCGGACAGCAGCAGCACCAGTTTGCCGTTACGCACGGCCTGTTCGGCCTGATCGCACACCTGCAGCAGCGCCGTTTTCAAATCCAGCTGCGCGTCGTATTGCAGATCGATGAATTCGTTAGGCACGCCCTCATCGGCCAATGCGACGATCTGGCGCAGCTTGCGCTGCGACAGCACCGGCGAACTGAGGATGATGTGTTCGGCGTGATGCTGACCGGGCACGAAGATATTGGCTTCGCGTCCGATCTGCGTCTGCAGCGACATCACGATGCCTTCGCGCAGCGAGTCGATCGGTGGATTCGTGACTTGCGCAAACTGCTGCCGGAAATAGTCATACAGCGAGCGCGCTTTCTTCGACAGCACCGGCATGGGCGTATCGTCACCCATGGAGCCCACCGCCTCGCTTTCATCTTCGGCCAGGACGCGGATGATTTCGTCGCGCTCCTCGGCCGACACATTGAACATTTTTTGATACAGCGCCAGCGTGTCCCGATCGAAGGGTTCCGCAGCCAGGCGCGGATCTATCAAATCGGTCTGCAGGTAACGCACGCCCTTTTTCAGCCACGCCTTGTACGGATGGCGGCTTTTCAACAGCTCATCGACGCGCGCCGTATCGAGCAACTCCGAGGTCTGCAAGTCGACCGCCAGCATCTCGCCGGGTCCCAGCTTGCCCTTCTTCACCACGTCTTCAGGGGCGTAGTCCCACACGCCCGCTTCCGAGGCGATGGTGATGTGGCGGTTCTTGGTGATGACCCATCGTGCCGGCCGCAGACCATTGCGGTCCAAGGTGCAGCAGGCGTAGCGTCCATCGGTGAGCACGATGCCTGCGGGGCCGTCCCAGGGCTCCATATGCGTGGCGTAGTACTCGTAGAAGGCCTTCAAGTCCGGGTCGATCATGTCGACCGATTGCCAGGCCGGCGGTATCAGCAGGCGCATGGCCTGCATGGGATCCAAGCCGCCGACCAGCAACACCTCCAGCATGTTGTCCAGCGACTGCGAGTCCGAGCCCGTGAGTGAAACCAGCGGCAGAATGTCGCTCAAATCCGGCAGTACCGGCGAACGAAACAGCGGTCCGCGAGCCTGCGCCCAACTGCGGTTTGCGGAAATCGTATTGATCTCGCCGTTGTGCGCCAAGTAGCGGTAGGGATGCGCCAGACGCCACTGCGGCAGGGTGTTGGTGGAGAAGCGCTGGTGAAACACCACCACCGACGCCTGCATGCGCGGATCCTTCAGATCAGGAAAGAATTGCGGCAGATGCTGCGGCATCACCATGCCTTTGTAGACGATGGTGCTCGCCGACAGGGAAGGTACGTAGAACACCGGATCGACTGCTTCCAGTTTCTTTTCGGCGCGTCGCCGCGCCAGGAACAGTTTGCGATTGAAGTTGGCCTCGTCGACATCGCCATGGGCGCTGACGAACACCTGCTCCATCGCCGGCAAAGTTCTCAGCGCCTCCGAACCGCAGGCGGCCGGATCGGTGGGCAGGGTGCGAAACCCGGCCACGCGCAGATTCTCCAATTCCAATTCTGCCGTGAGGACCCGGCGTGCCGTCCCGGCTTTGGCGGGATCGGCATCCAGAAAAACCAGGCCTGCGGCGAACATCGGCGCCAGTTTGAAACCCGCTTCCGCAGCGACAGCGCGCAAAAATGCCGTCGGCTGCTTGATCAGCAGCCCGCAGCCGTCCCCGGTTTTACCGTCGGCGGCAATAGCGCCCCGGTGGGTCAATCGAGTGAGCGAGCTGATCGCGGTTTTCAACACCCAATGACTGGCCTTGTCGTCGAGGCTGGCGATCAGGCCGAAACCGCACGAATCGCGCTCGTATGCGGCACGGCACAAGCCCCAGTCGCCCGCGCGCGGATCGGCGCCACGAGTGCCCGTCGTCGTCAGAGAGGTGTTATGTGACATTTCACGCGCCCAAGCACGATGCTGAAGTCCTGCAACCCGAGCCGCAGGAGCCATATATAAAACAACGACTTAAATCTGTTCTAGGCGCTCGTTTAGCGTGCGCTAGGTTGGGGGCAGGCCGCGAGGCGCGCCACTGTATGTAATCCATGATACCTAGGAAGCAACGACCGTCAATCGCAACCTGGTGAAGTCGGCTTCTTCTGACCTGAATCGACGGCTCCTTGGATCTCGCGGTGCCCGCTGTTTGAGGGCACCATCGCTGCGCCCATCCCCCGGAGAGGCAATTGCTCAGTCATCTCGACCCCGCCTCTTCCCTCGCCATCGGCTTGCTGATCTTCGCGCTCGGCATGGTCATCATCTTCGAGGCAACCAACGGCTTCCATGACGCGGCGAACGCCGTCGCCACCGTCATTTACACCAAGTCGCTGCCGCCGGGGCCGGCCGTTGTTCTGTCGGGTGTCTTGAATTTCACCGGAGTGATGGTCGGCGGCATAGCGGTGGCCTATACCTTGGTCGAATTACTGCCCGCCGAAGTGCTGTCGCCGCCCGATGGAGGTCCGGCGGTGGCGATGCTGGTGTCGTTGTTCGTAGCTGCATTGAGTTGGAACGTCGCGACCTGGTGGTTCGCGTTGCCCAACTCCAGTTCGCATTGTCTGATTGGCGCGCTCCTGGGCGTCGCCCTCGGTAACGCGCTGGTACGATCGCGCAGCGTGAGAGATGGCGTGCATTGGCCTGACGATTTCCATCGCGGCCGCGATGTACTACCTGCTCGCCAGTCCGACGCTGTGATCAACCGGCGATATAACGTTCCAACTGCTGGATATGCTCGCTCTGATCCTTGATGACGGCCTTCACCAAATCGCCGATCGACAACATGCCAACCACGCGGCCGTTGCTCACCACCGGCAAGTGCCTGAATTTTCCGTCCGTCATCAATTGCATGCAGCGATGAACGGTGTCTTCCGGCCCCACGCTGGTGGCGGGTGCAGTCATGATGTCGCGCACCGGTGTGTCATGCGAGGAACGATTCTTGAGGATCACCTTGCGCGCGTAGTCGCGCTCGGAAATGATGCCGATCAGATTGCCCTGAGTCATCACCAACAGCGCGCCTACGTGGCGGGTGGCCATGATTTCGATGGCGTGAAGCACGGAGTCCTGCGGAGTTACCGAGAAGACTTGATTGCCCTTTTCCTGAAGCAATTGACTCACGGTCTGCATACCAACCCCCGTTTTTTGCGATCGCCAGCAGTCTGACTATACTCGCGCCTCCCGACCGCACCTAGCCCCCGAAGCGAATGACCGAATTGGATCCCAAACCGCCCGTTGCCCCACCCCAACCGCACACCGTGGCCTCTGCCTGTGGCGACCGTATCGACCCCTATTACTGGCTGCGCGACGATGATCGGGAAAATCCTACGGTACTCAATTACCTGGCCGCAGAAAATGCCTATCGCGAATGCCGCATGGCACCGTACAAACCGCTGGAAGATACGTTGTACGAGGAAATCGTTGCACGACTGAAACAGGACGACTCCACGGTTCCGTATCAGAAAAATGGCTACTGGCATGCGGTTCGTTACGAACCCGGGAAGGAGCACCCGATTTTCACCCGCCGCAAAGGCTCGCTGGATGCGCCGGAGGAGATCCTGCTGGATGCCAACGTCATGGCGGCCGGTCATTCCTACTATCGGGTAGGCGCCTTGGAAATATCGCCGGATTGCAACTGGCTGGCGTACTGCGAGGACACGGTGGGACGGCGCCAATTCACCCTGCGTTTCAAGAACCTGACCAGCGGCGAGATCCTGGGCGAAGCCATAGCCGATCTCGAAACCGACCTGGTCTGGACCGCCGACAGCAAGACGGTGCTGTATGTGGAAAAGGATCCGGGGACCCTGCTCGGGCTGTACATCAAAAAACACCGGATAGGCGATGCGCCGGCCGACGACGTCCTGGTGTTCGAGCAGACCGACAAGACTTTTTATACCGGTCTCACCAAGTCCAAATCCGACGCCTATCTGTTCATCCACATGCACAGCACGCTATCGTCCGAATGGCGCTACGCGCGCGCCGATGATCCCAATCTGGAATTTCAGCTGTTCCTGGCGCACGAAGCGGATCATGAATATGAACTCGAGCATTTCGGCGATGCCTTCCTGGTCAAGACCAACTGGCGGGCGCGCAATTTCCGCCTGGTGCTCAGCGACATCGGACCGCACGCCGACCGATCGCGGTGGCGCGAGGTGGTCGCACATCGCGAAGACACGCTCATCGATGATGTCGATGTATTCGACTCGTTTCTCGCCCTCTCGGTGCGCAACGGCGGTTTGGCAAAGATCGCCATTCAGCCGTGGGATGCAAAATCGCAGCAACCCGCCGGTGCCGAATTCTTCATCGACAGCGATGAGCCTTCGTACACTACATCGATCTCTGTCAACCTGCAGCTCGATACCGAGGTGCTGCGTTACGCCTACTCATCCCTGTCGACGCCCACCAGCATCTACGATTACGACGTGCGCACGCGCGCACAGGTTTTGCTGAAGCGCGATCCGGTGCTCGGCGGCTTCGATCACCAGCGCTACGCGACCGAACTGCTCTGGGTCGCGGCACGCGATGGCGCGCGCGTTCCCGTGTCACTGGTCTATCGCAAGGATTTCGTCAAAAACGCGTCGGCGCCGCTGCTGCAATATGCCTACGGCGCCTACGGCCTGTCGATGGATCCGAGCTTTTCCTCTTCGCGGCTCAGTCTTCTCGATCGCGGTTTCGTTTTCGCCCTGGCGCATGTGCGTGGCGGCCAGGAGATGGGCCGCCATTGGTACGACACCGGGCGTCAGTTGTCGAAGAAGAATACCTTCAACGACTTCATCGATGTGACGCGGGAATTGGTGGCGCGCGGCTACGCGGACAAGACCAAGGTATTCGCCATGGGCGGGAGCGCCGGCGGGATGCTGATGGGCGCGGTCGCCAATATGAGTCCCGGCGATTATCGCGGCATCGTCGCCCAGGTACCGTTTGTCGATGTGGTCACCACGATGCTCGATGACACCATTCCGCTGACCACCAACGAATACGACGAGTGGGGCGATCCGCACGAACAACTTTACTACGACTACATGTTGTCCTATTCGCCCTACGACAATGTCAGTGCCCAGGATTACCCGGCCATGTTGGTCACCACCGGTCTGTGGGACAGTCAGGTGCAGTATTACGAACCCGCCAAATGGGTGGCGAAACTGCGAGCGCTCAAAACCGATGACAAGGCCTTGTACCTGCATGTGGAAATGCAGGCGGGCCATGGCGGCAAGGCAGGCCGCTTCCAGCGTTATCGCGAGATTGCCATGGAATACACGTTCCTACTGAGCGAGCTGGGAATCGTCAGCTAAAAAAGCCGCGTGCGGGGGTTGATTGCGGCGCCCAAGCATTACCCGCTGTGCCCCGGATGCAACAGCTCGCAGGGCTGCGAATGGGCCTTCAATTCCTTGCAAAGCGCCGTCGCGCGCGACTCGCTCAAGTTGGCGATCTGCAATCGATACAGGGTTCCCGAGCTTGCCTTGCCTGCGGAAACCTTCGGCGACAGTCCCGCAAACGCTGAAGGGTATTGCTTCTGCAGCTCCATCCAGCGCTGGTTCGCAGCGGCGCTTCCGGATTTGAAGGCACCCAGTTGTACGCCGTATGAACCCGACGGCACGGCGTGCGGCGTCGGCGCAGCGGCGGTCGCAGCCGTCTTTGCCTGCGCCGCAGGCTTGGGGGTCACCGGAGCAGGTTCGGCAGGGGCGCTGGATGCATCCGACGCAGCGGGCACGGAAGGACTTGCGGGCGCCGAAGCCAAGGTGAAATTCTCCACGCGAATTCGGGCTTCCTCAGTCCATTTACCCTCAGGGTATTGCTTCAGAAATGCCTGATAGGCGTCCACCGTGTCGGTGTCGCGCGCCTTCTGCCACTCGCGCTCCTCGTAAAGCTCCCTGAGCCGCGCCTGCGCCTGCGCCGTGAACTCGCCGCTGGGATACTTCTTGAGGAACAATTCGTAGGCATCGGTGCTGTTCGAAGTTCGGGTTTTTTCCCAATCGCTCTGCTGCCTGCTGCAGCCAACCACACCCATTACCAACGTCATGCACAGCAACAACAACACTTTGTTTTTGACCATTTTCTCGCTCTAGAAGGGGGTTCCCGCCGATCCGGCGCATTCTACCGCCAAGCCGGTCACATCACAGGGTATCGTGGGGAGGATAATGCTTGCCATGATGCAGCCAAAACGCGCGACGGCACCCAACAAGCGGCGGTTTCTGGACACGAGTTCGGCTACCCCGACCTTCATCGGCGCCGAAACCGTGTTCATCGGCAACATCCGCGGTGCCGGCCAATTCGTGGTATCAGGCGAAGTGCACGGCGATGGAGAGTTGTCGGGCGGTTTGAATCTGTCGGCTTCGGCAACCTGGAATGGTTTCATCCGGGCCGAACAGGCGATCATCGCAGGCAAGATCACCGGCGGTTTGAGCGTCAGCGGCAAGCTGGAGATCGGTTATACCGCAGTGATTCACGGCAAGGTGTCCGCCCGCACCGTGGCGATCGCCAAAGGCGCCATCGTCGACGGTGAAATTGAAGTGACCTCGAATACACCGGTGGTGGAATTCGAGGAAAAACGCGAAGACAACACCTAACCTCGCCGCCCAGCCTGTTCGCGAATGGCGACAGCCATGCAAAATTGGAGTGTTCGCGCGTATTCGCGCATCCTTACGGCCGGGTTCCATTTCGACGTGCAATGAAAGAATACGATGTGGTCATCATCGGCGGCGGCATTCATGGCGCCGGCGTGCTCCAAGCTGCTGTGGCCGCCGGCCACAGTGCCCTGCTGATCGAGAAGCAGTCCCTGGCCAGCGGCACATCGAGCAAGTCCAGCAAATTGATCCACGGCGGGTTGCGTTATCTGGAGTCGGCGCAGTTTGCTCTGGTGCGCGAAAGCCTGCGCGAACGCTCCATTCTCCTGCGCATCGCTCCCGATTTGGTCAAGCTTCAGACATTTTATCTGCCCGTGTACCGCGACACGCGACGCCGGCCCTGGCAATTGAAGATCGGCTTATGGATGTATGCGCTGTTGGGGGGCTTCGATTCGGCCACCCGATTCGGCAGCGTGCCAAGATCGGAATGGCCGAGGCTCGATGGATTGCAAACCGAGAACTTGGACGCCGTTATCCGCTATCACGACGGTCAAACCGATGATGCGGTGTTGACCCGGGCAGTGGTGCAGTCCGCTTTGGATCTGGGCGGCGCGCAGGTGGCGATGCCGGCCAGCTTCGATCAGGCGCGGTTGAGGGAAGACCGCGTCGAAATCCGCTACACGGTCGATGGTTCGCAGGTCGAATGCACCGCGCGCGTGTTGGTCAATGCCGCAGGCCCTTGGGCGCCGCAGGTGGCGGCGCAAATCGATCCCCCGATATTCATTCCGGCGGTGGATTTGGTGCAGGGGACCCACATCGTGGTCGCGTTCGCGGTCAATGCCGGCATCTATTATGTGGAAAGCCCGACGGACGGACGCGCGGTATTCGTCATGCCCTGGCATGGCGCCACGCTGATCGGCACCACCGAGACTCCTTTTAGCGGAACGCCCGGGCAGGCGCATCCCTTGCCAGAGGAAGAAGAGTACCTGCTGGCGGTCGCGCGCCATTACTTTCCGGCGCTGCGGACCTTGACCCGTGCCGACATCACCCAGCGGTTCGCCGGTCTGCGGGTGCTGCCGGCCGCCAGCCAGGCGGCCTTCGACCGCTCGCGCGAGACCCTGTTCACCGCAGATCGAGACCTACGCCCGCGCGTGCTCGGCATCTACGGCGGCAAACTCACCGGATGGCGGGCGGCCGCCGCACATGTGATGGACTTGATCGAGTCCTCGTTGCCGCAGAGCAAGCACCGCGCTGCCACGGATCAGATGATCTTGAGGAGAGCTTAGATGAATAAGGAAGTGACCTTGATGCCTGCGCTCGCGCTAGCAGCCGTGCTGGTCATGACGCTGCTCGCCAACCATGCGCGTGCCGACGATTATCTAAGTCCCACCGAAGAGCGCGTGCGTCTCACCATCGGCGCGTCACGACAGTCCTCCAGCACCAGTCTGCAGCTGGACAGTAGCACCGGCGTTCAAGGCACGCCGGTGAACGCCGAGGACACCTTCGGCCTCGAGAAGTCCGATTTCGAACCCAAGTTCCAGGCCATGGTGCGCGCCGGTGAGCGTAATCGTCTGCGCTTCGACTATTTTTCTCTGGATCGCACCGGCAATGCCACCATCGTCGATCCGATCGTTTTTCGCGATGTGGTCCTATTGCCGGGCGATCCCCTGGAAACCGACCTGTCACTGCGAATGCTGGGCATCACCTACGAGTATTCCTTTCTGCACAGCGACCGGTACGAAGTGGCCTTCACCATCGGCGTCAATGACACCGACGTCTCGGCGCGCGGCCGCGTTTCCACGCAGACTCGTCACGTAGACCAGACCGAAGATCAGGCAGGGCCGCTGCCAACCGTCGGCTTGGATGCCACCTATGTGGTGAGCAAGCGCTTCTATTTCGATGCGCGCGGACAGTATTTGAAGATATCGGTGTCTAACCTGGACGGCTCGTTGGGCATCTACGAATTCGACGGCATCTACCGCCTGCGTCCCAACATCGCATTCGGCATCGGCTACAACGTCGTGAAGGCCAATCTGATTTCGACCAAATCGACGGAATCGGGGTTTTTCGACTTCAGCACCAAGGGTCCGGAAGCCTTCGTCCGGATTTCATTCTAGCCTCGCGCCGCTACAGTGCGGCTTCGGTGGTGTACTCCACGCGGTTGTTGGCCGACGCGGCGCGATTCCATTCACCGGCCGTCAGACCATCGCTGCGCGGCGGATAGGGAGCCGCCAGTTTGGAGCTGCCGGCCGTTTCAACCACCACGCTGATGGCGCCTCCGGTACGCTGCCGCGCGCCGGCGATCAAGTTGGCAAACGCCAGGGATTGCCGCTGTTGACCGTTCAGTGACTCCTCGAAGGGGTTGCCGATCACATCGCATTTGCTGACGGGAATGGTGGGCATCGCCGGCACATAACCTTCGCCGCCATTGGCGGTCAGACAGAACAGTCCCGCCATGTTGGTTACCTTGAGCACGCCGTGAAATCCCTGGGTCTCGAGCTTGGCCAGCATCTCGCGCAGCACATCGAGCCGGCTGCGATCGAAGGGTATCTCTCCGTAAGGAACGGTTTCGATCCGCGGCGGCGCGGGTGGGCTCGCGCCGAATGGAGTGGCTGCATTCGGCCCCGCGGCGGCATTCGCGGCTGCCAAGGCCGCGGTGAGATCCTTGACCGAGGAGCTCAAATCGGCACGCTCCCGCGTCATCTCTGCGTTGGAATTCGTGAGCGCGGCCATCTCCTCGCGCGCATGCGTCAAATCATTGCGCGCCACCATCCAGACTGCCGCGAACGCTGCGGCAGCGAGGCATCCCACCAGCGTCGCCGCAGGCCACACCCAGCTGGGATGCGCCGCCTCTTCGACCGGCGGCGCGATGGAATCATTGGCCGGAATGATGGGCAGGGACTCGCGCACATCGGTGATGATGCGGCCCGCAAAACTATCCAAACTGGCAACGATGAACCGCCGGATGTCCACCGCCTGTTCCTTCACGGCCGCCTCGACTCTTCGGCCCCAGTCGATGGAGGAGACCGAAGCCGGCTTGGATTGGAGCGCTCGTTCCACCGGCGCCCCCGCCTCGATCTCGACCGGCAGCAGCGCCGGCTCGTTCATGTCGCGTCGGTCGGGCAGCAAATGCAATTCGTACAAAACCTTGGACACATCGACCGGGCGGACTTGTTTCGGCAGCACGCCCATGGCGCCGAGCGCACGTGCTTGGCCGACGTACAGCTCGCCTTCCTGCGAGGTGTACATCATGATGGGAATCATCGCCGTCTGCGGATTACCCTTGATCGCCTGCACGGCCTGCAAGCCATCCATGCCCGGCATGAGATGGTCCATGAAAATGGCATCCGGCCGGTTATGTTTCAGATACTCGATCGACTGCTCGGCCGACTCCGCCATGTCGACTTCAATGTCGTACTTCTCCAGCATTCGGCTCAAAATCACCCGGGCGGATTTTGAGTCGTCGACGACTAGAGCGCGTTTTCGGGCCATGGACATAGTTTAGCGCAGCCGCATCGCGCCGGTCAGTGTCCGGTTGACGCAAATTCGCGACGGGCGCCGCCAACCGCCCGGCGGCGTCTCAAGCCGGGTCGGTGCCTTGCGACTCTTTATTCTGCGAAATCCAGGTCAACGCTGACTCGACATCTGCCAGTTCGCTGGCTGTGAAACCTTCGATCCTCACGCCCGTGGCTTCAGCCTTTTTCTTGGCCAGCTCTGCGGCCGCGACCGTATGAACCCACACCAGTCCACGGCGTACCTTGGCGGTGAATTTCTGCTGTTTCTCTTCGGTCATCATTACTCTCCTGAAATTTTCACTTGATATGATTGAGCACGATACACGACAAATCGGACTTGCGGGTCAACCGGATTCGGATCAATGCCCTGCGACTGCAGCATCCAAGGCTGCACCGTAGGCGTTGAGGGCACGTGCGACCACCCCAACATATTGATTGGCTTCGTCCCAGCGCCGGTCCTCGATCGCCTCGCGGATCCCGGGGAGGGTTTTCACGCCATAACCGGTGTGCATGCCGGGTGCATACACCATATGTTGATACCACTCGCGTCCCGGCAATCCATGGGGCGTGGTCAAGGTACGTTCCAGCACCACCAGCATGGCGTTGATGCGCTCGCGCTCGGCGCTGTCGCGGTCATTGTCAGCAGCGTCGAGGCGCGCGTACTCCTTGTCGAAGGACTTGGCGCTCTGCTCCAACTTGGTCACGGCATTGTCCAACTCTGAAAAATTCAAATACGGCACCTCATCGTCGCGCGGCGGCGCGGCGCGCGGCTTGTCCGGATTCGCAGTGAGCTTGAAGACATCGTCATCCAGCAATCTGCCGAGTTCGCGCGATTTGGTGCGCATGTTGTCGGCGAGCTTGTGCAGCTCTTCGGCGAAGCCCGCCACCGAGGCTGCAAAATCGCTTTCGCGCGCGGGGATCAAATCGGCCTGCGCGGCACGCAACATCACGCGGCCGGCCAACTTGGCGAGCGCCACGCAGTATTCGAAGCTCGGGTCCACGAAGCGCCGGTAGTGATCGAAACTGTCGTAGGCTGAATGGTAGACGCCATAATCGGATTCGCCGCCGAACGCCAGGTCCAAGGAATTCACGCCGAGGTGCTGCAGGAATGGCGTGTAGTCGGAGCCCGAACCCAGCGCACCCAGCTGCAAATCGTTGCTCGGATGTCCGGCCCCTTCAGCCTGCTGCCCGCCGGATTCGTAGCCGCTCAACCGCCGCGCAGCCACCGCGCGCGCCAGTATGCTCACACCGGTTTCAGGGTCCTTGACGTCGCGCGCCGCTTCGCTGGCGAAGTGCTGCAGGGCGTGGCTGCCTTCCGCCGAAAGGAAACCGCGGGCGTTGACGTCGGAATTCACATAGAGCACGGCTTTCGCTTTCAATTCCGCCGCGTGCGTTTCCACCCATTCGGTCGAGCCCAGCAAGCCCGGTTCCTCGCCGTCCCAACTGCTGTAGACCAGCGTGCGCTTCGGACGCCAGCCTTCCTTCGCCAGCTTGCCGATGGCCTTGGCTTCCGCCATCAGCGCGACCTGGCCCGAGAGCGGATCGGCGGCACCGAAGACCCAACCATCATGGTGATTGCCGCGAATCACCCAGCGATCGGGTTCCTGACTGCCGCGCATCTTCGCGATCACGTCATACAGGGTTTTCTGATTCCAGTCGGACAGCACTTTCATGTGCACCTTCGCAGGACCCGGACCGATGTGGTAAGTCGTGGGCAACCCGCCGCGCCAGGATGCGGGGACGACACGCCCGCCGAGTGCGGCCAGCAGCGGCTCGGCATCCGCATAGGAAATCGGCAGCACCGGAATCTTGAGGATGGTCTTGGCATCCTTCAGCGCCAGGCGCTTGGCGCCCGGCACCGCGCCCACGTTGGGCGTCAACGGATCGCCGCTGTACAGGGTCAGGTCCTGCACGGAGCCGCGCTGCACCGCGTCGCGAGGCCGAAATCCGCCCTTGGGGTACGTATCGCCCGCGCCATATCCATCGTCGCGAGGATCGGAGTAGATCAGGCAACCGATTGCTCCGTGCTCGTAGGCGAGCTTGGGCTTCAATCCGCGCCAGCCGCCACCGTAGCGGGTCAACACGATCTTGCCCTTGACGCTCAAGCCCAGACGCTCGAGCTCCTTGTAATCATCCGGCATGCCCTGGTTGACGTAGATCAACTGGCCGGTCACATCGCCATCCGCGCCATAGACATTGTACGGCGGCAGCTCATCCCGGGTCTGCGAGGAGGTGGCGTCGCCTTCGATGGGCGGCTCGCTCAGGCGCGCCTTGAATGTCGCGGGCTCGATCAGCTCCAGAGCCACTTCGCGCGGCGTCGGATACAACACGGAGAATGTTTCTATGGAAGCATCCCAGCCCCATTCCTTGAACTTCTGCAGCTGCCATTCCGCGTTGGCCTTGTCGTGGGCGGAGCCCACGTGATTCGGCGCCGATGACATTTGCTGCATCCATGCGCGTAAATCGGCAGCGGACAGATCTGCGTCGAACTTCGCTTCCAGTTGCGCCTCTGCGGCGGCAGTAGCCGGTGTGAAGCCGGTCATTTCGGGACCTGCCGGAACTTGCGCCGCGGCGGCTGCCGCGATCAATGCCCCGAGAATCGCCGCCACTGAAGCGCTGGCTGAACGTTCGATCGTAACTGACACGTGGAGATCTCCTAGTCGCGAATACCGGTACCGCGGTTCAGCAAACCGACCGCCAGCCAAAACATCAAGATGGCGGCCGAGACCATGATTCCATACGCCAGCCGCAGGTCGACATCGGATGTGCCGAGAAATCCGAAGCGGAATGCGCTCACCATATAGAGTATGGGATTGATCTTCGAAGCCGCATGCGCCCAATCGGGGAGCATGGTGACCGAATAGAACACCCCGCCGAGGTAGGTCAGCGGCGTCAGGACGAAGGTCGGAAACCATGAAATCTGGTCGAAGTTCTTGGCGAACAGTGCGTTGATGAATCCGCCCAAGGAGAACACGAAACTGGTGAGCAGCACCGCCGACAAGATCGCGAACACGTGCAGCAGCGCGAGATGGGTGAAGAACAATGCAACCACGGTCACCACCGATCCCACCAATACGCCGCGCAGCACGCCGCCCATGGCGTAACCCATGACGATCAGCCAATTCGGCAACGGCGATACCAGCAGTTCCTCGATGTGCTTGCCGAACTTCGCGCCGAAAAACGACGACACCACGTTGCCGTAGGAATTCTGAATGACCGTCATCATGATCAGACCGGGGGCGATGAACTGCATGTAGTCATAGCCTCCCACCTGGCCGACGCGCCGGCCGATCAAGCTGCCGAAGATGACGAAGTACAGCGTGGCGGTGACCGCGGGAGGCACCATGGTCTGCCCCCAGATGCGCACGATGCGGCTGAATTCGCGGATGATCATGGTCTTGAAGCCGATCCATTCGGTTGCTGCGCGCGACGCTGCCATGGCCTATTTGACCTTCGCCGCATGCGCGGCGCCGGCGAGCAGGCTGCCGTCGACCAGCCGGATGAACAGCTCTTCCAGGCGATTGACCTTGTTGCGCATGCTGTTGATCACGATGCCCTGCGCGGAGAGCTGCGCGAAGATGTCGTTCATGCTCTGGGTCTTCGACATCTCGATTTCCAGCGTGTGGTCATCCGACAGAACGGCGACGAAGCCATTCAGAACCGGCGGCGCGCTGCGCGGATCGCGCAGATTGAACACGAACACCTCGGTCTGCAGCTTGCGCAACACGTTCGCCATCGTGTCGCGTTCGATGATGTTGCCGCCCTCGATGATGGCGACGTTGCGGCACAGATTCTCGGCCTCTTCCAGGTAATGGGTGGTCAGAATGATGGTGGTCCCCTGCGCGTTGATGTTGCGCAGGAACTCCCACATCGAGCGCCGGATTTCGATGTCGACCCCCGCCGTGGGTTCGTCCAGAATCAACAGCCGAGGTTCATGCATCAGGGCGCGCGCGATCATCAACCTGCGCTTCATGCCGCCCGACAGTGCGCGCGCAATCGAATTGCGCCGATCCCAGAGCTGCAGCTGCTTCAAATACTTTTCGGCGCGCTGTTTGGCGAGATCGCGCGGGATCCCGTAGAAGCCCGCCTGATTCACCACGATGGTGTGCGGTGTCTCGAACATGTTGAAGTTGATCTCCTGCGGCACCAGGCCGATGCAGGATTTCGCCGCCTCCAGTTCCTTGTCTATGTCGTGACCGAACACTTCGACGACCCCGCTGGTTTTGTTGACCAGCGAAGTGGTGATGCCGATAGCGGTGGTCTTGCCGGCGCCATTCGGGCCCAGCAATGCAAAGAAGTCGCCCTCATCGACGGTGAGGTCGATTGCCTTGAGTGCCTTGATGCCGTTTTTGTAGACCTTGGTGAGCTGGCGGAGGACTAGGGCATGCATAGGAGCCGCGTAGCCTAAACCTGCCGAGGCGGTTGCCGCAACGGCAAATCGCAAAACCGCGAGGGCTACGGTAGCCGAGCGGCCGCCGCCAGTTGCAATCCGTACAATTGCACGCGGCGCAATGTAGACGGCTCGGCCCGTTCCGCGGCGCCGATCAGGGCACTCCAGTACGCCGGGCTGTTGCGCCATCTTGCGCTCAAATTTACCGCTTCGCTGGCTGCCAACCCCGGCAGGCTATTGACGCCGAGCCCGCGGAATGAATCCACCGTCGCGGGCGACATGCCGAGCAAGAATTGCGCGGCCAGACTTGCTGTAGAGCAGACATGCCAGGAGTAGAACAGCGCCAGGCGCGTGAAGTCGACCACATCGCCATCCGGCGATTCTTCGGCGACGCGGTAAGGCGTGTGTTGCGCCAATCTGGATTGCCAATAGGCCTCGTTCTCGAAGCGCAGGTCGAACAATGCGTACGGACAACTCGCAACGGCGGCGCGCTGCGTGCGCGACAACGGCGCCAGCTGCTGCGCCAGTCCCGCCGCCAGCATCGAGTTGCCGCCTGTCGGGCGGCACGCATCCCACGGACCCTCGGTTCTGCCCGCAAGATCGAGGAATCGCAAATTAAGGCTCCGTACCGAGTTCACCTGTTCGGTTGTCAAATGCGGTTCCCGCAGCCAATTTCCGTTGATCCCTTCCTGCATGGCCGTCTCCCACGAATTTGCAAAAAACCATACATTTGCCCCTTGGCAATCACGCTAACTTTGTGATTAATTTCTGTCAAATTCTTTTTGCCCCGAAATCACTTGAATTGCGGAGGAGAGCGCCCATGAGAATTTCCGACGACCGCTACACCCGGGACCGTGAACGCCTGGATCTTGCATTGCGATTCATCCGCCACGAAGCGCGCACCTTCACCATCAAGCAATGGACCGGTTTGAGCGATGATCGAATCCGCAAGCTGTATCGCAGCTACGTGCTGCATAACCAGGACGCCGGCGTGCTGCGTCATCGCGGCAAGTCGCCGCGTCAGGCGGCGTTCTTCTTCAGAAATCCGGAAGTGAATTTTCACGCCGCGCAACTGGCGAGCTTGTTTCTGATGTACGGCTTGATGGGCGCGGCCGGCAACGGCGTCGAGTCGCGTTATCGCGTCGGCTCATTGGAGTCCGGAGCGCTGCTTTGCCGCGCTTACGAGGCCTATCTCGATCTGCACGCTCCGGCGAGCATTTCGTTCGAGCACGCCTGGTTTCTGCTGCTGGCACTCGCGCGTCGCGACGAAGTCGGCATGACCCGCTGCAGCACTTGCGGCGGCTTGCGATTGCGCGATCTGCTGGCAAGACACAAACAGACTTGCAGCAATTGCCAACCAGGGTCACATGCGCTGTCGCACTGAGTCTGTAGGTGCGCGGCAGGATCCGGCATGGCTCGCGGGCGCGCTGGCTGGCGGACCTGCCCGAAGATCAACGCACCGACGCGCTGCAATTACCGCGCTGGGTGACTCAAATTCAAAGTTTTGCGAATATGGGCGTATGAGAAACCAGTCGCTTGTCGCCTTGCTTTGCGGATGTGTCCCATTCACGTTTTTTCTGGGCGGATGCGGCGGGAGCGATACCAGCCCAGTGGGCGCCGGCAGTTCGAGCAGCAGCAGTTCGAGCGGGAGCTCCAGCAGCGGCTCGACCCGGTTCTTCAGCA
>CAZZWM010000060.1:0-22571 GCA_964657945.1 uncultured Steroidobacteraceae bacterium | reverse complement strand
TGGTGCCGACGGCCGGACTCGAACCGGCACAGATTGCTCCACTAGCCCCTCAAACTAGCGCGTCTACCAATTTCGCCACGTCGGCTTGTTCTCACTTGTTCGCAGGTGCGGGATCCGCTGCAGGAGCCGGCGCCGTCGTGGTCGACGATCCACTCGGTGCCGGCGACACTGACGGTGCACTCGCCGCGGGCGCGGCACTCGGCGCCGTGCTCTGCTTTGCGGCGGCAGCTTTCGCAGCAAGCTCGCGCTCCAGCACCGAAGTCGGCTCCGCCGGCGAATGACTGCCCAGATAAGCCAGCGTCAAGCTGGTGCAGAAAAACAGTCCCGCAAATATTCCGGTGAGCTTCGAAAACAAGGTGCTGGTGCCGCGCGCGCCGAACACCGTGCCGGATGCGCCCGAACCGAAACCCGCGCCCGCTTCCGCGCCCTTGCCGCGCTGCATGAGCACCAGGAAGATGATCATCAACGCCAACAACAAATGCACCGCCAAAATAGTTCCACGCAACATAGACGATCTCTCAATGATGAGCGGCAGAAGCTGCCGCCGCGCAAATCTGACGAAACTCATCGGCGCTCAATGAGGCGCCGCCCACCAATCCGCCATCGACGTCCGGCATGGCGAAGAGTTCCGCCGCATTGCCGCCCTTGACGCTGCCCCCATAGAGGATCCGCAGTTGGCCCGCCATCTTAGCATCATGTCCTGCGATGCGATGCCGCAGGAAGGCATGCACCGCCTGTGCCTGAGCGGGCGTGGCGGTGCGGCCCGTGCCGATGGCCCAGACCGGCTCGTAGGCTAGGACGGCATTCGCAAAACCACCGACGCCGTGCATGTGGATCACGGCATCCACCTGACGCCCGACCACCGCTTCGGTGTGGTGAGCCTCGCGCTCATCCAGGGTTTCCCCGACGCACAGCACCGGCGTCAACCCCGCGCCGAGCGCCGCCGCAAACTTTCGCGCCACCAAGGCGTCGTCCTCGTGGTACCAGCGCCGGCGCTCGGAATGACCGACGATGGCATAGCGGCAACCCACATCCTTCAGCATGGCGGCGCCCACCTGCCCGGTGAACGCACCGCCCGACTCGGCGCACACATCCTGCGCGCCCACGGCAATGCGCCCATCCTCGAGCACACGCACGGCATCAGCCAGATACACATAAGGCGGAAACACCGCGATATCGATGTCCCACTGCGCAAGCAATCTGCGCTCCAACTCGGCCAGCAACGCCTGATTGGTGGCCCTGGAGCCATGCATTTTCCAATTGCCCGCTACCATCAGACGACGCATGGCGCACCCTTTAGGCGTTGCCCTACAGGAAAGGCGGCGAAGCGTAGCCGCGAAGGCCGATAACTGCAAGTGCTACGCGGGGTTAGGAGGGGATGCGGCCTCGACGGCATTGGCGATCTCGCGGGCGGCCTTCTTGACCGCCACGGCATCGGCACCCTCCACCATCACCCGGATCACGGGCTCGGTGCCGGATGCACGCAGCACGATGCGGCCGCGGGTACCGAAGCGGCGCTCCACGGCTTCCACCGCCTCGCGAACCGCCGCGGAGCTCATGGGATCGAAGCGGGCCGCCACCGGCACATTGATCATCACCTGCGGGTATTTGCGCATCGGTGCGGCCAGTTCCGCCAGACTCGCGCCGCTTTGCTTCATCACCGCCAACACCTGCAGCGCACTCACCAGGCCATCGCCGGTGGTGGTCTTGTCCAGGCACAAAATGTGTCCCGAGGTCTCACCGCCCAACGTCCCCGAGGTGTCGTGCAGCATGGCCATGACATTGCGATCGCCGACCTGGGCGCGGCGAAAGTCGATGCCGCGATCGGCGAAGGCATGTTCCAGTCCCAAGTTGCTCATCACCGTGCCCACCACGGGCCCCTTCAGTTCGCCGGCGGCGCGGCGCGCAGTGGCCAGAATGAACAGCAGCTGGTCGCCGTCGACCGTACGGCCCAATTCATCCACCATCACCACGCGGTCGCCATCGCCATCCAACGCCAGACCCACCTGCGCCCGGACTCCCGGCACGGTGAGCTGCAACAGCTCCGGGGCGGTGGAACCGCAGCCATCGTTGATGTTGCGGCCATTGGGCGAACAGCCGATCGGCACGATCTCCGCGCCCAGATCGGTGAGGATGCGCGGCGCGACTTTGTAGCCCGCGCCATTGGCGCAATCGATCACAATTTTGAAGCCTTTCAGATTCATGCCATGCGGAATCGTCGACACGCAGAAATCCTGGTATTGCGTGCGGCTGCGATCGATGCGGATGGCCTTGCCCAGCAGCGGCGATTCCTGCGTCACCACCGCCATATCGAGCAGGCTTTCGATCTCGCTCTCCACGACATCGGACAGCTTGCTGCCGAAGGCGTCGAAGAATTTGATGCCGTTGTCCTGATACAGATTGTGCGAGGCGCTGATGACCACCCCGAAGTTGCAGCCCAAGCGCTGCGTCATGTAGGCGATGCCCGGCGTCGGCAAGGGTCCGATCAACATCACGTCGACCCCGGCGGCAACGAACCCCGCCTCAAGGGCCGACTCGAACATGTAGCCCGACAGGCGCGTGTCCTTGCCGATCAGCACGCGGCCGCCCCCCGGCGCCATGACCCGCGCCGTTGCGCTGGCCAGACGCAGCGCGAAATCCACCGTCATCGGGTTGCTGCCGACTCTGCCGCGAATGCCGTCCGTGCCGAAATATTTGCTCAAGGTTGTCCCTGTAGAACCGCCGTTACCGTGCCGATCGCATCGCGTGTCGCCTCGACATCGTGGGTGCGGATGATACGGGCTCCATAGGCCACCGCCAACGCGGCCAGGCCCAAGCCGCCGTATAGTCGGTCATGCACGCCCCGGCCCAATATCTTGCCGATCACATTTTTACGCGATACGCCGATAAGGAGCGGCGAGCGCAGTGCGGCGAATTTCGGCAAACCCTTGAACAGCGCCAGGTTGTGCGACAGCTGCTTGCCGAAACCGAAGCCCGGATCCACCACGATGGATTCGGGCGCGATGCCGTCCGCAATGCAGGCCTCGCGCTGCGTCTGCAGAAAGCCGATCACCTCGCCCAGCACATCGCCATAGCGCGGACTTTCCTGCATGGTGCGCGGCTCACCCTGCATGTGCATCAACACCACGCCGGCACGGGATTTGGAGGCAACCTCGCGCGCGCCGTGCGCGCGCAGCGCATACACGTCGTTGATGATGCAGGCGCCCGCCGCGATCGCCGCCTGCATCACCTCGGGCTTCGAGGTATCGATGGAAATGGCCACATCGGAGCTTGCGGCGATGGCTGTGATGATGGGCAGCACACGCGCCAGCTCCACCTCGCTCGCCACCGCTTCGGCGCCCGGCCGCGTGCTCTCCCCGCCCACATCGATGATGGCCGCGCCCTCCGCAATCAATTGGCGCGCGCGCGTCAGCGCGGCGTCGGTGGAGGCGTAGCGGTTGCCGTCGGAGAAGGAATCGGGCGTGACATTCAAAATGCCCATCACGATCGGACGGGCGAGATCGAATACCCTTTCTTGGCAGCGCCAGTACAGGGCTTAGGGCCTGTTCACACAGGCCCTAATGCTGACCGGCGGGATTCACCAGCGGCGGCGCGGGCTTCTCCGCTGACGGACCACGCGGCGTGGGCGTCGGCGTGTCGTCCCAATCGCGCGGCGGGCGCGGCGCACGGCCTTCCATGATGTCCTTGATCATCTCTTCATCGATGGTTTCGTACTTGATCAGGGCTTCCGACATGGTCTGCAGCTTGTCCATGTTGGTCTGCAGGATCTTGTAGGCGCGCTGGTAGTTGCTGTCGATCACGCGGCGCACTTCTTCGTCGATGACGTGGGCGGTCACATCCGAGACCTGCTTGTGCTGGGTCACGCTGCGTCCCAGGAACACTTCGCCCGACTCTTCGCTGTAGGTCTGCGGGCCCAAACGGTCCGACAAGCCCCACCGAGTGACCATGTTGCGGGCCAGTTCGGTGGCACGCTCGATGTCATTCGATGCACCGGTGGTGACGGCATCGGCGCCGAACACCAATTCCTCGGCGATACGGCCGCCGAACAAGGTGGCGATGCGGCTCTCCAATTGACGCTTGCTGGTGCTGTAACGGTCCGCTTCGGGCAGGAACATGGTCACGCCCAGCGCACGGCCGCGCGGGATGATGGTGACCTTGTAAACCGGGTCATGTTCGGGAACGCTCAGGCCCACGATGGCGTGGCCCGACTCGTGGTACGCGGTGTTGCGCTTCTCTTCCTCGGTCATGACCATGGAGCGGCGCTCGGCGCCCATCATGATCTTGTCCTTGGCGCGCTCGAACTCCTCCATGGTCACCGAACGCTTGTTGCCGCGGGCGGCGAACAAGGCCGCTTCGTTGACCAGGTTGGCGAGATCGGCACCGGAGAAGCCCGGCGTGCCACGCGCGATCACGGCCGGCTTGACGTTGTCGCCGAGCGGCACCTTGCGCATATGCACCTTGAGGATTTGTTCGCGGCCGCGCACATCGGGCAGCGGCACCACGACCTGCCGGTCGAAGCGGCCCGGACGCAGCAGCGCCGGATCGAGCACATCGGGACGGTTGGTGGCGGCGATGACGATGATGCCCTCGTTGCCTTCGAAGCCGTCCATTTCCACCAGCAACTGGTTCAAGGTCTGTTCGCGCTCATCATGGCCGCCGCCCAGGCCGGCGCCGCGATGCCGGCCCACGGCATCGATTTCGTCGATGAAAATGATGCAAGGGGCATGCTTTTTGGCCTGCTCGAACATATCGCGGACGCGCGAGGCGCCCACGCCGACGAACATTTCCACGAAGTCCGAACCGGAAATCGTAAAGAACGGCACCTTGGCTTCGCCAGCGATGGCGCGAGCCAGCAGCGTCTTGCCGGTGCCCGGCGAGCCCACCATGAGCACACCCTTCGGGATCTTGCCGCCAAGTTTCTGGAACTTGCCGGGATCTTTCAGGAAGTCGACGATTTCGACCACTTCCTGCTTGGCTTCCTCGACACCCGCCACGTCGGCGAATGTTATGTTGACCTGGTCCTCGCCCAGCAAGCGCGCGCGGCTCTTGCCGAAGGACATGGCACCCCGCCCGCCGGAGGCGCCCTGCATCTGGCGCATGAAGTAGGCCCAGAAGCCGATGAGGATGAGGATGGGAAAGGCCGAGATCAGCAGCTGCAGGAACACCGATTGCTGTTTTGGCGCTTCTCCACGGAACTTTACACCCTGTTGCTGCAGGGTGCCGATCAAGGCGCTGTTGCTGGTCTCAGGGTTGTAGGTGACGAATTGGTTGCCGTCGCGGCGCTTGCCCTCGATGATTTCCCCTTTCAGGGTCACCGAATCGACGTTGTTGGCTTTCACTTCGGTGAGGAATTGCGAGTAATCGATCGTGGACGGCTGTCCCGTGCGCATGCCGAATTGGCTGAATATCGCGAGCAAAATCACCGCCAACGCGACCCACAGGAGAATTTGTTTCGTCAGATCGTTCAAGTTTCACCTACACCCGTAACACGTTAAGACAAGCGCGCCAAATGGTCGTTCACCGGAAAGTGCACATCCCACGGGGCCTCCCGAACTTACACCATCCCAAACTGCCGCGCCAACAGATAGATCTCGGGACTGCGAGACCGTGACGCCTTCGGCTTTTTGGTGACCACCCGGCCATAGCGGCCGCGGGCGTCCTTGATGAATTGGTCGAAGCCCGAACCTTGAAATAATTTCACGAGCAGATCCCCACCCGGCGCCAGCACGCGGTCGGCGAACTCCAGGGCGAGTTCCGCCAGGTACATCGAACGGGGTTGGTCCACGGCATCTATGCCTGCCATGTTGGGGGCCATATCCGACAAAACAAGGTCGACTTTTTCAGCGCCGACCGCCTGCAGCACCTGCTCCAGAACCTCCGGCTCGCGAAAGTCACCGAGCACGAAATCCACCCCCACGATGGCATCCATGGGCAGTATGTCGGTTGCAACGATGCGGCTGCTGCCGCCGATGATGCGCGCCGCGTACTGGCTCCAGCCGCCCGGCGCTGCGCCCAAGTCCACACAGCGCATGCCCGGCCGCAACAGTTTTTCACTGCCCTGGATCTGCTCGAGCTTGAACACTGCGCGCGAACGCCAGCCTTCTTTTTGGGCACGCTTCACGTACTCATCGCTGGCATGCTCCTGGAGCCAGCGGGCACTGCTTTTTGAACGCTTGGGCATTTGGCTAGCGACTATACTTTGTGCAATGGCACTCTCTGAAAAACAAAAGAAACATCTGCGCCGTCTGGCCCATCCGCTGCACCCCATCGTGATGCTCGGCAACGCCGGACTGACCGACGGCGTGGTCAATGAACTGGAGCGCGCGCTCGCCGATCACGAGCTGGTCAAGGTCGGCGCCCGCGTCGGGGATCGCGAGGCCCGCGATGCCGCGTTGGGCGCCCTCGCCGCGCGCACCGCCAGTGAGCTGGTGCAACGCATCGGTCATGTGGGGGTGTTCTACCGGCCCCGGCCAGCCCTGCCCAAAATTCTTCTGCCGGACGGTTGATGGAGGCTGCGACCGTGGCCCCGCTGGTCCGCGCTATTCGTGCCGGCAAACCGCCACGACCACCGCAACACAGGCGCCGAGGTAAATGAGCGCCGAGACGCCGTGCCAGGGACCGAAACCCAGACCCAACGCCGCTCCCTGCGCCAACGCCTGGTCCATGAACGCCTTGATCACCCACTCGTTGAACAGCAGCAGCGCGACGGCCATGAAACCGAAGCGAAAGCGCGCGGCGTGCACCAGCAGCGCGGCCACGGCCACCCCCAATCCCAAATAGGTTTCGATGGCAAACAGCTTTGCGGCCAAGACACCGGACAAGTGGCGGTCCGGCTGGGAATGGAAAATGGTCAGCGCCACCCAGATGCTTGACCAAAGGCTGCCCGCCCACAGGACCAGCAGGAGGCGAAATGCCATCCTGGAAAGTGCGGACCTGTTAAACGTAGCGAACCGACACGATTTCGTAGCTGCGCGTGCCTCCCGGCGTGGTGACGTCCACCTCGTCGCCCTCGCTCTTGCCGATCAAGGCGCGCGCAATCGGCGAGGACACCGACAGCAAGCCCGACTTGATGTCGGCTTCATCGTCGCCCACCAATTGGTACTTCACCGTACCGCCCTTGTCGTCCTCCAGTTCCACGGTGGCACCGAACACCACCCGCCCGGTGGCGGTGAGCGTCTTGACGTCGATCACCTCGGAATTGCTCAGGCGATTCTCGATGGTATTGATGCGCCCTTCGATGAAGCTCTGCTGCTCGCGCGCGGCATGATATTCGGCATTCTCGCTCAGATCGCCATGGGCGCGCGCTTCGGCGATGGCCTTGATCACATTGGGCCGCGCCTCGCTCTTCAACTGTTTCAGTTCCGCGCGCAGCCGTTCGGCTCCCCGCAGCGTCATGGGAGAGCGGGTGGTCACGCCGTCAATTCCTTGTGCAAATCCTGCAGTCGATTCACTTCGATGTCACCCAGGTGGTCCAGTGCGTCGCAGGTGGCGCGCGCGCCGGCCACGGTCGTGTAATAGGTTACTTTTCGGGCCACCGCCTCGCGGCGAATCGAACGCGACTCGCGCACGGCCTGTTTGCCCTCGGTGGTGTTGACGATCAGCGCCACCTCGTCGTTTTTTATCATATCGACGACGTGCGGGCGACCCTCGCGCACTTTATTCACTCTTCTACACGCCACGCCGGCCTCCTCCAGCACTTTGGCGGTGCCCCCGGTGGCCGCAATCTCGAAGCCGCGGGCAATCAGCATCTGCGCCAGCAGGATGGCGCCCGGCTTGTCCCGGTCGCGTACGCTGACGAAACACAGCCCGCGGGTGGGCAGCGTCACCCCGGAAGCGGCCTGCGCCTTGGCGTAGGCCTCGCCAAAGGTGTTTCCCGTGCCCATCACCTCGCCGGTGGACTTCATCTCGGGTCCCAGGATGGGATCGGCCTCGGGGAACTTGGCAAACGGAAACACGGCCTCTTTCACCGAGAAATACTTCGGGATGCGCTGCTCGGTCATGCCCTGCATGGAGAGGCTCTTGCCCGTCATCACCCGCGCCGCCACCTTGGCCAGGGGTATGCCGGTGGCCTTCGACACGAAGGGCACGGTGCGCGAGGCACGCGGATTGACCTCCAGTATGTAGATCACGCCGCTTTGAATGGCGAATTGGATGTTCATCAGGCCGACCACGTTGAGCGCCTTGGCCAGCTTGCGCGTCTGCGCGCGCAGTTCGTCCTGGGTTTCCTGAGACAGGCCATGGGGCGGCAGCGAGCAACCCGAGTCACCGGAGTGCACGCCGGCCTGCTCGATGTGCTCCATGATGCCGCCGATCAGCACGTCCTGGCCGTCGCAGATGGCATCGACGTCCACCTCGATGGCAAGATCCAGGAAGCGATCCAGCAGCACCGGGCTGTCGTTCGAGACCTTCACGGCGTCGATCATGTACTGCTTCAAGTCGTCTTCGTTGAACACCACTTCCATGGCGCGCCCGCCGAGCACATAGCTGGGGCGCACCACCAGCGGGAAACCCACCTCCTTGGCCATGAGCACGGCCTGCGCTTCGGCGCGCGCGGTGGCATTGGCCGGCTGTTTCAGTTTCAGCTGCGCCACCAGCTTCTGGAAGCGCTCGCGGTCCTCCGCCACATCGATGCTGTCCGGCGTGGTGCCGATGATGGGCGCGCCGGCCGCCGCCAGTGAGCGCGACAGCTTCAAAGGCGTCTGCCCGCCGTACTGCACGATCACGCCCTCGGGTTTTTCCTTCTCGATGATTTCCATGACATCTTCGAAGGTCAGCGGTTCGAAGTACAGCCGGTCCGAGGTGTCGTAGTCGGTGGACACCGTTTCCGGGTTGCAATTCACCATGATGGTCTCGAAACCATCCTCGCGCAGCGCCATGGCGGCGTGCACGCAGCAGTAGTCGAACTCGATGCCCTGGCCGATGCGATTCGGGCCGCCGCCCAGGATCATGATCTTGCGTTTCGAGCTCGGGTTGGCCTCGCATTCCTCTTCGTAGGTGGAATACATGTAGGCCGTCGAGGTCGAGAACTCCGCCGCGCAGGTATCGACGCGCTTGTACACCGGATGCAATTTCAGCGCGCGCCGCCGGCTGCGCACCGCGGCTTCGTCGCGCCCCACCAGCTTGGCGATGCGCGAATCGGAGAAGCCCTTGCGCTTCAATTGGCGCATGCGCGGCGGCTCCAGACACTCGAAGCCATCGGCCGCGAGCCTTGCCTCATCGCGCAGCAGATCCTCGATCTGCGACAGGAACCAGGGATCGATCTTGGTGGCCTCGAACACCTGCCCCAGGGTCCAGCCGGCGCGAAAGGCGTCCGCCACGTACAGGATGCGATTCGGCCCCGGCCACCGCAGTTCATATGCCAGCTTCTCCGCACCCTCATCGCTCAACGGCAAGCTCACCTGCTCGGAAAAACCGTCCAGCCCGGTCTCCAGGCTGCGCAATGCCTTTTGCATCGACTCCTGAAAGGTGCGGCCGATGGCCATGGCCTCACCCACCGATTTCATCTGGGTGGTGAGCCGGGTGTTGGCGCCCGGAAACTTCTCGAAGGTGAAGCGGGGAATCTTGGTGACCACGTAGTCGATGGTCGGTTCGAACGAGGCCGGCGTCGCCCCGCCGGTGATGTCGTTCTTCAGTTCGTTCAAGGTATAGCCAATGGCCAGCTTGGCGGCGATCTTGGCGATCGGAAAACCCGTGGCCTTGGAAGCCAGCGCCGAGGAGCGCGACACGCGCGGGTTCATTTCGATCACCAGCACCCGGCCGTCGTCCGGATTGACGGCAAACTGCACATTGGAGCCGCCGGTATCCACCCCAATTTTCCGCAGCACCGCGATCGATGCATCGCGCAGGCGCTGATACTCGCGGTCGCTCAGGGTCTGCGCCGGCGCCACTGTGATGCTGTCGCCGGTGTGCACCCCCATGGGATCGATGTTCTCGATGGAGCAGACGATGATGCAGTTGTCGTCGTGGTCGCGTACCACCTCCATTTCGTACTCTTTCCAGCCGAGCACGGATTCTTCCAGCAGCACTTCGTTGGTGGGCGAAGCATCCAGACCCCGCGCCACGATGGCTTCGAACTCCTCGCGGTTGTAGGCAATGCCGCCGCCCGAGCCGCCCAAGGTGAAGGACGGACGGATCACGGTGGGGAAGCCAATTTCGGCCTGCACCGCCAGCGCCTCTTCCATGCTGTGCGCAAGCCGAGCCCGCGCAGTCTCTAATCCTATTTCAGTCATGGCCTTACGGAACAATCCTCGATCTTCTGCCATGTCGATGGCGCGCTGCGAGGCGCCGATCATTTCGACTTTGTATTTATCCAGCACACCCTCGCGAACCAGATCCAGCGCCGTGTTCAGGGCAGTCTGGCCTCCCATGGTGGGCAACAGCGCCGTGGGTCGCTCCTTCTCGATGATGCGTTCGATGGTGCGCCAGTTGATGGGCTCGATGTAAATCGAATCCGCCGTTTCCGGATCGGTCATGATGGTGGCCGGATTCGAGTTCACCAGGATGACGCGATAGCCCTCCTCTTTCAGGGCCTTGCACGCTTGAGCACCGGAATAGTCGAATTCGCAGGCCTGGCCGATGATGATGGGTCCGGCGCCGATGATCAGGATGCTGTCGAGGTCGGTACGCTTCGGCACTAGCCTTCCGCCGACTTGGGTTTCACGGCGTTGCGGCCGCGCGAATTCGCCTGCACACGCTTCACCATGAGATACATGAAGTGCTCGAACAGCTGCCGCAAATCATGCGGACCGGGACTGGCTTCAGGGTGGCCCTGGAAGCTGAAGGCCGGTTTGTCGACGCGCGCCACGCCCTGCAACGTGCCGTCGAACAGCGAGCGATGCGTGACCCGCAGGGTGCTGGGCAGCGAGGCCTCATCGACGGCAAAGCCGTGATTCTGGCTGGAGATCAGCACTTTGCCCGAGTCGATTTCCTGCACCGGATGATTGGCGCCGTGATGGCCGAATTTCATCTTCACGGTCTTCGCGCCGCTGGCCAGTCCCAGCAATTGATGGCCCAGGCAAATGCCGAAGATAGGAATGTCGGTCTCGAGGAATTTCTGAATGGCCGCGATGGCGTAATCGCAGGGCTCGGGATCCCCGGGGCCATTGGCCAAGAAAATACCATCAGGATTCATCGCAAGCACCTGATCTGCCGGTGTTTGTGCCGGCACCACCGTCATGCGGCAGCCATGTTCAGAGAGGATGCGTAGGATGTTGCGCTTCACGCCGAAATCGTAGGCCACCACGTGTAGCCGGCTCTGCGGCCGGGGCGGTCTGGCGGCGCTCTTCCAAACGAGTCCGTCGTTCCACTGGTAGGGCTTCTTGGTCGACACCACCTTGGCCAAATCCATGCCCTTCAGGCCGGGAAATTTCTTCGCGGCCCGTACCGCCGCGGTTTCATCGATGTTATCGCCCGTCATGATGCAGCCCGATTGCGCGCCCTTCTCGCGCAGCAGCCGGGTCAGCTTGCGGGTGTCGATATCGGCGATGGCCACCACCTTGCAGCGGAGCAGAAAGCTTTGCAGCGACTCGGTGGCGCGCCAGTTCGAGTGCAGCAGCGGCAGGTCGCGGATCACCAAGCCGGAGGCGTACACGGCGCCGGACTCCAAGTCCTCGGGGGTGGTGCCGGTATTGCCGATGTGCGGATAGGTCAGGGTAACGATCTGCCGGCAGTACGAGGGATCGGTCAGGATTTCCTGATACCCGGTCATGGCCGTATTGAAAACTACTTCACCTGTCGTGTTGCCTTTTGCGCCCACTGAGACGCCTCGGAACACGGTGCCATCTTCGAGAGCTAGCACTGCAGGGGTCGACACTCCGGTTCCTCGCTTTGCATAACGGCATTGCCGCAGATGCGCAAAGCGGGAGGCGCTCGTAGAACGTCTCCCGCTTTATGGGTTGATTCGCGATCAGTTTCCGGGCGCGAATATTAACGATGCGACGGGGTACTGTCCATGCCTTCTCAAAGACCCAGGACATCCTTCATGGCATACAGTCCCGGCGGCTTGCCCACCAGCCATTGGCCGGCCCGCAGCGCGCCGCGGGCAAAAATCATCCGGTCGGTGGCCCGGTGCGTGAGCTCGATGCGTTCGCCGGCCGCCGCAAAGGTCACGGTGTGCTCACCAACGATGTCGCCGGCCCGGAGCACCGAAAAGCCGATGCCGCCCGCCGCGCGTGCGCCGGGCGCGGCGGCTCTGTCATAAGCGGCGACCTCGTTGAAGGCTTGCCCGCGGGCGCCGGCCACGGTCTCGCCAAGCTTCAGCGCCGTGCCCGAGGGCGCGTCGCGTTTGCCGGCATGATGTGCCTCGCCGATCTCCACATCGTAGGCGACACCTAAGGTCTTGGCGGCCACGGCCGCCAATTCATTCAACACGCTCACGCCCACGCTGGTATTGGGCGCCAGCAGCAGCGGAATCTGGCGCGCCACCGCGTTCAAGGCTTCACGAGCGGCCGCATCGAAGCCGGTGACACCGATGAGCAAGGGCACGCCTGCGTCGGCGCAGGCGCGCGCATGCGCCAGCAGGGCCGCGGGCTGGCTGAAGTCCAAGGCGAGTTTCGCGCCGTTCAATGCCGTGCGCGCGTCGGCCGTGGCCGTCACGCCGGTGGCAGGCCCATCGATGGCGGCATCCTTGCCCAGGTGAACACTGGCGGAGGAGACCAGGGCGCCGGACAGGCGCAGCCCGGCGCCAGGCTCGCGCAGCGCCCGAATCAATGATTGACCCATGCGTCCGGAGATGCCGAAGATCGCAATGGGCAGCGCGGCCACCTAGTCGGCGTCCGTGAAGAACTTCTTGACGCCTTCGAAGAAGCTGCGCTCGCGCGGTTGGTGACTGCCCTTCTGCAAGGTGGACTCGAAACTGCGCAGCAGTTCCTTCTGCGCCGAGTCCAGCCCCACCGGCGTCTCGACCACGACGCGGCAGAACAAATCGCCGGGCGCGCCGCCGCGCACCGGGCGCACGCCCTTCTCGCGCATGCGAAACACCTTGCCGGATTGTGTCTCGCTGGGAATTTTCAAAACCACTTCACCGTCCAAGGTCGGCACTTCCACCGAACCGCCGAGCGCCGCGGTGGTGAAGGTGATGGGCACCTCGCAGGAAAGATTGCTGCCTTCGCGCTCGAAGATCTCGTGCTCGCGCACGCGCATTTCCACATACAGATCGCCTGCAGGACCGCCGTTGCGGCCCGCCTCGCCCTCGCCGTTCAGACGGATCCGATCGCCGGTGTCGACGCCGGCCGGTACGCTGACCGCCAGCTTCTTCTCCTGGCGCACGCGGCCCTGGCCATAGCAGGTATCGCAGGGGTTGGTGATGATCTTGCCGCGGCCCTTGCAATGCGGGCAGGGCTGTTGAATGGTGAAAATGGATTGCTGCACGCGCACCTGACCCTGGCCTTTGCAGGTATCGCAGGTCTTCGGCGTGGAGCCCTTGGCGGCGCCGGAACCCTTGCAGGTCTTGCATTCGGCCAAGGAGGGAATCTGGATCTCGGTCTCGGTGCCGAACACCGCCTGCTCCAGGTCCAGCTCCAATTCGTAGCGCAGGTCGGCGCCGCGGAATACCTGGGTGCGGCCGCGTTGACCGCCCGAGAAAATGTCGCCGAACATTTCGCCGAAAATATCGCCGAAGGCCTCGCCTGCGGTGAAGCCGCCGCCGCGATTCCCTTCCAGTCCGGCATGGCCGAATTGATCGTAGATCGCGCGCTTCTGCGAATCGCACAGGACCTCGTAGGCCTCTTTGCATTCCTTGAACTTGAGCTCGGCACTGGGATCGTTGGGATTGCGATCCGGGTGGAACTTCATGGCGAGGCGCCGGTACGCCTTCTTGATGTCGGACTCGGTGGCATCGCGCGCCACATCGAGGAGCTTGTAGAAATCCTGCTTCGCCATCACCCACCCATAACAATGAACCGCCGGTACATCGATACCGGCGGTTCCATTTCAGCAATCCATCCCGTCATCCGGCCAAGGGACTCACGCCTTCTTGCGGTCGCCGTCCTTGACCTCTTCGAACTCGGCATCGAGCACGTCGTCCTTCGGCCCGCCGGTGTGACCCTGCGATGAGCCGCTTTCGCTGCCGGCGCCTTGCTGGGCACCCGCGGCCGCCGCCTGTTCGTACATCTTCTGCGTGATCGCGGCGGAGGCCTGCTCCAAAGCCGTGGTCTTGCGCTCGATCTCGTCCTTGTCGTCGCCGGCCATCGCCGTCTTCACGTCCGCAATCGCATCGGTGGCCGACTTCTTCTCCTCATCCGAGAGCTTGTCGCCCAAGTCCTTGAGCGCCTTCTCGACCGTGTGGGTCAGGGCATCCGCCTTGTTGCGGGCGCCCACCAAATCTCGGAACCTCTTGTCCTCCTCGGCATGCGCTTCCGCATCCGCGACCATGCGCTTGATCTCCGCCTCGGACAGGCCGCTCGAGGCCTTGATCACGATGCGCTGCTCCTTGCCGGTCTTCACGTCCTTGGCCGAGACATTCAGGATGCCGTTGGCATCGATGTCGAAACCGACTTCGATCTGCGGCATGCCGCGCGGCGCGGGCGGAATATCGGTGAGATCGAAACGGCCCAGGGACTTGTTGTCGATGGAGCGCTCGCGCTCGCCCTGCAGCACGTGAATGGTCACACCGGACTGGTTGTCGTCCGCGGTGGAGAAGGTTTGCGTCGCCTTGGTCGGGATGGTGGTGTTCTTTTCGATCACCTTGGTCATCACGCCGCCGAGGGTTTCTATCCCCAAGGACAACGGGGTGACGTCGAGCAACAACACATCCTTCACATCGCCGGCCAGCACGCCGCCCTGAATCGCGGCGCCCACGGCCACGGCTTCGTCGGGATTGACGTCCTTGCGCGGCTCCTTGCCGAACAAATCCTTCACCGCTTTCTGCACCAAGGGCATGCGGGTCTGGCCGCCGACCAGGATCACCTCGCCCACATCCTTCATCGACAGCCCCGCGTCCTTCAACGCGATGCGGCAGGGCTCGATGGTCTTCTGGACCAGGTCCTCGACCAGCGACTCGAGCTTGGCGCGGGTCAGCTTCATGTTGAGGTGCTTCGGACCCGCGGCATCGGCCGTGATGTAGGGCAGGTTCACTTCAGTTTGCTGGCTCGACGACAGCTCGATCTTGGCTTTCTCAGCCGCCTCTTTCAGGCGCTGCATGGCCAAAGGATCCTTGCGCACGTCGATGCCGCTTTCCTTCTTGAATTCATCCGCCAGGTAGTTGATCACGCGCAGGTCGAAGTCCTCACCGCCGAGGAAGGTATCGCCGTTGGTGGACAGCACTTCGAATTGACGCTCGCCATCGACCTCGGCGATTTCGATCACCGACACATCGAAGGTGCCGCCGCCCAGGTCGTACACGGCAATCTTGCGATCGCCGCCGTCCTTGTCCAGGCCGTAGGCCAGCGCGGCCGCGGTGGGCTCATTGATGATGCGCTTGACGTTCAAGCCGGCGATGCGGCCCGCATCCTTGGTGGCCTGCCGCTGCGAATCGTTGAAATACGCCGGCACCGTGATCACCGCTTCGGTGACCGGCTCGCCCAGGTAATCCTCGGCGGTCTTCTTCATCTTCTGCAGGACGCGCGCAGAAACCTCCTGGGGCGCCATTTTCTTGCCCTGCGCATCGACCCACGCATCGCCGTTGTCGGCTTTGACGATCTTGTAGGAAACCATGCTCATGTCTTTCTTCACCACGTCGTCGGTGAATTTGCGGCCGATGAGGCGCTTGACTGCAGCGATGGTGTTGGCCGGGTTGGTGACGGCCTGGCGCTTGGCGGACTGACCCACCAGCACTTCGCCATCCTTCGTGAAGGCGACGATCGACGGCGTGGTGCGGTCGCCCTCGCTGTTCTCGATAACCTTAGGTTTGCCGCCCTCCATGATCGCGACGCACGAATTGGTCGTGCCGAGATCGATGCCAATCATTTTACCCATGTTGAAAACCCTCTAAGAAATTCCACGAATGCCGTTGATTTGGGGATGTTGCCGTTGATTTTCAATTGTTGCCGCTCGGAGATTTGCTGACGATGACCCGGGCCGGACGCAGCAGCCTGCCATTCAAGGAATAGCCTTTCTGGATCACGTTGAGCACGGTATTGGCCGGTTTGTCGGCGGCCTCCTGGGCCACCATGGCTTCGTGCCAATTGGGGTCGAAAGGCTGGCCGGCCGGGTCGATGACTTTGATGCCGGCCCTTTCGAAAGCGCTGTGCAGCTGCTTCAAGGTGGCTTGGGCGCCCTCCAGCAAGGCGGGTCCCGGATTGCTCGCGCCGGTGGCAATGCCCGCCTCGAGCGAATCGCCCACACCCACCAGTTCCTGAGCAAAGCGCTCGACGGCGTACTTGCGGGCGTTGTCCAACTCGCGGTCCATGCGCTTGCGGAAATTATCGAGCTCGGCCACGGAGCGCAGGTAGGCGTCGCGGTTTTCGCTCGCCTTGGCTTCCGCCGCCGCCAGTGCCGCATCCGATGCGACTGTCCCGTCCGTCTTGGGTTCAGCCGCCAGCGGCTGAGTAGATTCGTTCACGCTTTTGAGCCCTCGAAATTGGCAGACTATATCGCCCGAAGGGGCCAGTCTGGGGGCTATTTGCGGGCGTTCAAGGCTGAGCCGAGCAGTTTCGCCGTCACATCGACGATGGGGATGACCCGCTCGTAGGCCATCCGGGTGGGGCCGATGATCCCCAATACGCCCACCACCTGGTTGTCGAGCATGTAGGGGGCGGTGACCACGCTGATGTCGTCCAGGATCCGGTAGCCGGACTCCTGGCCGATGAAGATCTGAATGCCGTCGGCCCGCAGGCAGTTGTCCAGCAGCCGCAAGATGGCGTGCTTTTCGTTGAAGGCTTCGAACAGCCGGCGCAACCGGTCCACATTGGACAGCTCGGCGAAGCCCATGAGGTTGGTCTCCCCGGCGATGACATATTCCACCTTCTCTTCCGACTTGGTGTCGAACACCTTCTGCGCCACATTGATGGCGTCCTTCATCAGCTGATCCATGTGCTGCCGCGTTTCCTGCAGCTGCGCCAGCAGCTGGGCGCGCACATCGGGCAGCGAACGCCCGGAGAATGCCTCGTTCAAATAATTGGCGGCCCGCCGCAGCTCTTCGCTGGTGTATTGCCGGTCGAGCTGCACCACGCGGTTTTGCACCTCGCGATTGCTCATCACCATGATGGCCAGCGCGCGGTTCTCCGACAGGCTGATGAACTCGATCTGCGTCAACGATATGTAATTCGGATTCGGCAGGGTCACCAGGCCCGCCATGTGCGTTACGCTCGACAGCATCTGCGACACGGTTTGCACCAGCGAGCGGCCGTTGTTGGCATCCGAGCTGAGACGCCGTTCGATGTCCTCGACTTCTTCGTGATGCAGGGGCTTGAGCTTCAGCAGGGTGTCGACGAAGAAGCGGTAGCCCTTGTCGGTGGGAATGCGCCCGGCTGAGGTATGCGGCGAGGCCACGAACCCCAGGTCCTCCAGGTCGGCCATCACGTTGCGGATGGTGGCAGAGGACAGACTCAAACCTGAATCGCGCGACAGGGTCCGCGAGCCCACCGGCTGTCCATCCCGGATGTAATTCTCGATCAGGGCCTTGAGCAGTTGCTGTGCCCGTTCGGTCAACCCGTCATCGGCGCCGTCAGTCATAAGACTCCATATAGCACGATGAACGCTACCTAGCGCAGCAAAACAAAGTCAAGCCCCGTCGCTTGGCCGATTCTCGCCATTCGGGCGCGTGACCGCCTGCTTGCCGCCATGCTACAAGCTTAAGCCATGTCCGAAACCTTCTCTTCCGTCGCGCTGGTCGGCAATGCCAAGGATCTGCGCGTTGCCGATTGCATGCTGAGCTTGGTCGCACACTTTTACGCTCGCGGCCTGCGGCCCCTGGTCGATCCGGGGGTGGGACTTAGCTTCAAGCCGGACAGTGTGCGGCCCTGCCCCGAACAGGCGTTTGCCACGCGCGCCGATTTGATCATTACCATCGGCGGCGACGGCACACTCTTGTATGCGGCGCGCCTGGTAGCCAGTCACTCGGTGCCGCTGCTGGGCATCAATCGCGGCCGCTTGGGCTTCCTCACCGACATCAGCCCGGCCTCCATGCTGGAGGATGTGGACAGCGTGCTCGCCGGCCGCTACACCGTGGACAAACGCTCGCTGCTGTCCGCCCGCCTGGACTTTGCCGACGGCAAGAGGAGCAGCGCCATGGCCTTGAACGATGTGGTGGTCAACAAGATCGAGACCGGTCGCACCATGGATTTCGAGACTTCCATCAACGGCCGCTTCGTCAACAGCCATGGCGGCGACGGCATGGTGATCGCCACCGCCACCGGTTCGACGGCCTATGCACTGTCCTGCGGCGGCCCCATCGTCGAACCGGACTTGGATGTATGGGTGATGGCGCCGATCTCGCCGCACACCTTGAGCGACCGGCCCATCGTGGTGCGCGCCGGCAGCAAGATCCTGCTGCGCATGTCCGATCGGTTCGATTCGCGGGCGCAGGTGACCTGCGATGGCGCCGCCTTGGGAGAGCTGGGCCAGGGCGATACGCTGTGCGTCGAAAGCGCAAATGCGCAGATCACGCTGCTGCATCCGCCGGGCTATGACTATTATCGGCTGCTGCGCTCCAAGCTTCACTGGGGACGTGGCGCGATCAACGGCAGTCCTGAAACTTAAAGATCCGCCCAAGAATGCTCACCCATCTGCAACTGCGCGATCTGGTCATCGTCGATCAGGCCGAACTGGAATTTGGCGCCGGCTTGAGCGCACTCACCGGCGAGACCGGGGCCGGCAAGTCCATCGTCGTGGATGCCTTGCTGCTGATTTCCGGCGGCCGCGCCGGCGGCGACATCGTGCGTCAGGGCGCCGATCGCGCCGAGATCACCGCCAGCTTCAGCGACCTGCCGGCCGCCGCGCTCGCCTGGCTCAACCAACAATCCATCGAGCACAATGGCGAACTGGTGGTGCGCCGGGTGATCGGGGCGGATTCGCGTTCGCGCGCCTACATCAATGGCCAGGTCGTGCCCTTGGGTTCATTGCGCGAACTCGCGGATTTTCTGATCGAGATTCACGGCCAGCAGGAATTCCAACACCTGGTCAATCGGGTCGCACAGCGCGAGCTGCTGGATGAAAGGCTGCCTGACGCCAAACTGCGGCAGAACGTCGGCGCTGCTTTCGAGCGTTACAACCGCGTGCGTCGTGAATTCGAAGCCCTCGAGGATGCGGCTCAAAACCGCGACGCGCGCCTGGACCTGCTGCGCTACCAGGTGCGCGAACTGAAGGCCGAAGTCACCACGGCGGCCGCCATCGAGGAATTGTTCATCGATCAGAAGCGCATCGCCGGGCGCAGCCGGCTGGCCGACGCCGCGCGACTGGCACTGACCGCGGCGTATGAGGCCGACAGCGACAGCGCGCATGCTCTGCTGGCCAAGGCCGCGGCGGCGCTGCGCGGCGTATCGGACACCGACCCGCAGCTGGCGGAATCCGGCAAGCTGCTGGCGGAAGCGGCCATCCTGACGCAGGAGGCGTCGGAGTCGCTGCGCCGCTATCTGGAAAATCTCGACATCGATCCGGCGCGCCAGGAGGAAATCGAGCGGCATGCCGCAGCGCTCGAAGCACTCGCTCGCAAGCATCGCATCGGCGTGCTGGAACTGCCGCTGCAATTGCAGGGGCTCGAAACCGAATTGGCGCAGCTCGACAACGCCCAGAACAGCTTGGCGGCCCTGCAAGCGCAGCTCACCGCTCTCACCGCCGAATATGCCGGTGCAGCACAGAAACTGCGCGCCGCCCGCATTGCCGCGGCCGCCCAGCTGAGCGGCCAGGTCTGCGACTTGATGCAGGCGCTCGGCATGTCGGGCGGCAAATTCGGCATCACGGTGACGCCCTCCGAGGGGGAATTCTCGGCTGCCGGCAGCGATGATGTAGAATTTTTGGTCAGCGCCAATCCGGGCCAGGCGCCAAAGAGCCTGGCCAAGGTCGCATCGGGGGGCGAACTCTCGCGCATCAGCCTAGCCATTCAGGTGGCCGGGCGCAGCTCGGGTTCCTCGCTGTGCATGGTGTTCGACGAGGTGGATGCCGGCATCGGCGGCGCGGTGGCTGAAATCGTCGGCAGACAGTTGCGGGAATTGGGCGAGCGGGCCCAGGTGCTGTGCGTCACTCACTTGCCGCAGGTGGCTTCCCAGGCGCATGCGCAATTCAGGGTCACCAAGCTCACGGATGGCAAGATCACGCGCACGGCGGTGAAGAGTTTGGGCGCCAATGACCGGGTCGATGAGATTGCCCGCATGCTGGGCGGCATCGACATCACCGATCAGGCGCGCTCGCATGCCCGGGAAATGCTCAGCCATGCCGGCGGCGCCGGCGACGCGAAGAAAAGGAAACGTTCGCGCTAGTCAGGCGGCCCTAGGGGCTTTGGCTCAGCTCTTCGCGCGCTTCTGATTGGGGCAGTTCGGCTTGCGGCAGTGGCCGTAGAGAATCAGCGAGTGATCGCTGATTTCGAACCCCAAGCGTTTGGCCACCGCGTTCTGGCGCTCCTCGATGCCGCCGTCCATGAACTCTTCCACCTTGCCGCAGTCAACACACACAATGTGATCGTGGTGGGCCCCTTGATTGAGTTCGAACACCGCCATTCCGCCTTCGAAATGATGGCGCGTCACGAGGCCGGCTGCCTCGAACTGGGTGAGCACGCGATAAACTGTGGCGAGGCCAATGTCCTCGTTGGACACCAGGAGCTTCTTGTAGATGTCTTCAGCACTCATGTGCCGGGCCGAGCTGTCGGCCAGGATGTCGAGAATTTTCAGGCGCGGCAGCGTAACCTTCAAACCCGCATTACGCAGGTCGTTGCTCTCGCTGGTGGTATCGGATTTCAGACGCTGCGGCATGCTGTGTCATCCGGTATGATGGGAGTTGGATTATCGTTCATTTACTGGCTGTAAACCACTTTGATCAAATATATTAAGACCGCGCTGATGGCGGGCGCCCTGGGTGTCGCGGTTTCCGGTTGCGTTTACCGCATCAACATCCAGCAGGGTAACTTCCTGAATCAGTCGGCCGTGGACGCCGTGAAGGAAGGCATGACCCGCAGTCAGGTCAGATACTTGTTGGGCACTCCGATGGTGGCGGACAGCTTCAATAAGGAACGTTGGGATTATATCTATTACCTCAAGAAGGGCCGCACGCGCCACGTCGACTCGCGCCGCGTCACCGTGTACTTCGACGGCGATAAAGTGGCCAGGCTGGACAAGCCCACCGACGCGGAAGCCGCGGCCCAGGATGCCTCGGCCGCCAAGATCAAGAACGGCCGGATTTATTAGGAGCCGCGCGCTTGCGCCGGGCCGTTTTCGGATCGGCCGCCAGCGGCCGGTAGATCTCCAGCCGATCGCCCGACCGCAATAACTGCTCGCGAGCCACGATGCGGCCGAATATGCCCACCGGCGCAGCATTCAATTCGATGCCGGAAAACATCGGCTGCCGCGCGGCGTAGTCGAGCGCGCCGGCCACCGTGGCCCCCGCAGACAAGGCGACCTGGAGCCGCAGGGTCCGCTCAGGCAATGCATACACGATCTCAACCTGGACGTTCGTGCGCTCCACCGTCAACCGTAGATTTTCTGCGCGCGCTGGGCAAAGGCATCGACGATGGTTGCGCACAGCGTCTCGAAAACGGCGTTGAACGCGGTGGCCGTGAGGCGATTCTTGAATTCGAACTGCACCCGAAACTGTACCTTGCAGCCGCGGGCGCCCAGCGCATCGAAACGCCACAGGCCCTTCAAATCCCGAAACGGACCATGCATCAGCTGCATGTGAATCTGCGCATCGGGTTGCAGGGTGTTGCGGGTGGTGAATTCCGCCTGCAACACGCCGCGGGCGACCTTGACGGTGGCGAGGCGCTCGGCCGCGGTCACATCTTCCGCATGGGCGGCGGTGCACCAGGGTAGAAATTCCGGATAACGGCCCACATCATTGACCAGCGCGAACATTTGCGCGGGCGTGTAGGTGACCAGAGCGCTGCGTTCCACCAGGGGCATGGGGCAATTCTCCGGCAAAAGCGCGGGCGCCGCCATCGCCGAATGGGTAGACTGCGACGCCGTGAAAGCCAGCGAAAAAACCGAAAAACTGCCGCCGATAGCCGTCAATCGCAAGGCTCGCTTCGACTATTTCATCGAAGAGAACTTCGAAGCCGGGATCGCGCTGTTGGGGTGGGAAGTCAAGAGCATGCGCGCGGGCAAGGCGCAGATCGCCGAGGCCTACGTATACCTGAAGAATGGCGAGGCTTTCATTTTCGGCGCCCACATCTCTCCCCTGACGTCGGCCTCGACCCACGTCGACACCGATCCCACGCGCACCCGCAAGCTGCTGCTCAATCGCCGCCAGCTCGATTACCTGCTGGGCAAGGTGGAACGCGCCGGCTATACCCTGGTCCCGCTGCAGCTTTACTGGAAGGCGGGCCGCGCGAAACTGGATGTCGGCCTCGCCAAGGGCAAGAAGCAGCACGACAAGCGCAACACCGAGAAGGACCGCGACTGGCAGCGCGACAAGGGCCGCATCATGAAGGCGATGCGGCGGTAGCGAGGCATCGAGCTCGCCCGGGCAAACGGCGCCTAGGGCAAACAGCG
>CAZZWM010000059.1:0-23042 GCA_964657945.1 uncultured Steroidobacteraceae bacterium | reverse complement strand
TGCCGCAATAGCTCAGTTGGTAGAGCAACGCATTCGTAATGCGTGGGTCAGGGGTTCGAATCCTCTTTGCGGCACCAATTTCAAGAAAATGCGTTCGATGCGAAGCGGCGCCGGGTGTTGGACGCGACTTATTCGAACCCCTGACAGACAAAAAGCCGGTTCGACAAATTGGCGCAGCCAATTTGATCGGCCGCAGGCCGACCCCGAAGGGGCGAGGCGCGCAGCGCCGAGTAATCCTCTTTGCGGCACCAGTACTTACGCGCGTTTTCAAAATCCACTGTGCCCTGTTTTGTACCAGGCCATTAGGCTTTGAGTTTTGAATGGGCTGCGTACAGTTTAAGGTGCTCCGGCGATAGGTGAGCGTAGCGCTCGACCATTTTGGGATATGTTCGAGCATGCGGGCTCTCATCTCCATAGTGTGATGCAGGTGAAATCCCCGCAGGAGTTCGAATACACCTGGGATTACTACAAGGTGGTCAAGATCATGAGCGGCGATGAAGCGCGGCGGCGGTCCGCTTACGAAAGAGCATCTATTTTCTACTGCAAAGTCCGGGAAAAAACAAAACATTCACGCGCGGGCATGGGCGGTCTTGATCTTCGGCTTTCCCCCGCTTGCGGGTCGTGACTGAGGGGTCTTGTCGTCTACATATTGAGCGCGGTGGGTAAGCAGTCCCCAATGATCCTCTAACATCGCTTCGAGCGTGTCGCTATCAAGCTGCCAGTCGCGAATGACCGAAGAGGGTCGCGTCTAGTCATAAACCCCAACGAGGCGACCCGCGCGGCCTTGGTTAGAGCTAACTCCCAATTTCGATGATCTGATTCAGCGTTTCACAAGCGCGTGTGTACGCGTCCTCCGGCACCTTCTTAAGCGGATGCGGCTTCGCATTTCTTGCCCGCCAATCGAATGATTTTGGTTGATGGCAGAGAATGTAACTAGCCACACCTCTCGGGCCTGTGAGCTTCACGGCGAATGGGTTGGTGTGGTTATAGGTGGCCGTCGTCATCGGCAGCCCGATGATGATCCCGGTCCGTTCGTTGAATGCCCGTGGGGAGAGAACGGCGAGCGGGTGCACGTCCTTCATCTCACGACCGGATTGTGGATTGCAATCAATCCAGATCATGTCGCGTCGATCCGGGCACCATGATTTCCGCCGCGCCACTATTGAACCTCTTTTCCTACAGGGCCGGTCGCCATTACCTCGCCGCCATGCAGCAGCGGGTCAAATGCGGCCAGCTTCTGTGCGAGCGTGAGTTTCGGCTCACCGATCGATCTAACCAGCACGTTGGAGTCCTGAGCTGACACTTCAACTGGTTGGCCGACCCTAAAGCGAGCGGTCCGCGCGACCGCCGCCGGAATCCGTACGGCGAGACTATTTCCCCATTGTTGGACAGTGAGCGTTGCTGTCTTACTCATAGACCACCTCCGATGTATCAACAAGTATATACATCAAAGGATAGCTGTCAATTCGCGCGCTCGGCTCCTCCCGAAGGCAATCGGTTTTCCGTGCTCGCAAATGACCGATCTTGGGTAGGTAGATCGAAAAGCTAATCGTTTGCCTTGGGTCGACTGCGGCCCGATGCCCCGGCCGCCAGTTTTGGCTATGCTAAGACGATTATGCCACATGCCTTCAGAATTTCGAATCGAAGCTGCGGTAGCGGTTCTGCGGTGATGACCACGGACGCCTCGGAATTGCTGGTGGCGTCTGACTAGATAATGTCGGATCTCGTAGCATCGATTCCGAAGCTGCTCCCAGCTAGGACTTGTGAGAGCCCACCGTCAAGCAGCCGGTAGCGGATGTAACGATCCCGGTTCGGCCAGCTCGCACACGAAACGTTGTGCCGCCCGAATATCTTCGGCAACACCATTCGATGGCGCCATCTCAGATCTCAGTGTACGGTACAAGCCATTATCTTGGATTGTTGGATGATACTGCGTACCTATGCGGATAACGTGTAGCTGACCGGCCGATCTCGTCGAATCCGACGATCCCACCGCCACCAATCGCCAACATAATCCTCATGGAAGCGCTTCCGATAAGCCAGAGCGGCGCAGAGAATAATCAGCGGTGAAGTCATGAGGTCAGCCTGGCAATGAACAAGGGGTGCTGATGGACGCGGATGTGATCGTCGTGGGCGGTGGCCATAACGGTTTGATCGCGGCGTGTTATCTCGCCCGCGCCGGCGTGGACGTGCTGGTGATCGAGGCGCACGAGAAAGCGGGCGGCATGACGGCGACCAGCGCCATGGTGCCGGAAGCACCGGACCACATGATCAACGAGGGCTCGATCCAAGCCTCGCTGTTCAACGCCTCGACCATTGTTGCGGAACTCGAACTTGAGACGAAGTTCGGTTTGCGCAATCGCTTCATTGATCCATTTCACGTCCATCTCGGGGCAGAAGGCGAGTCGCTCGCCTTCTGGCGCGATCCGCGCAAGACCGCCGAGGAAATCAAGTATTTCTCGCCCGACGACGCGGAACGTTTCTTGAAGCTCTGCCGTACCATCGACACGGCCGTCAAGATCGGTGTACCGCTCATGCGGGCCAATGCGGTTCGTCCGGAATTCGGTCAGCTGTGCCGCACGGTCGGCGCCGCGATCGCCGGCTGGCGGGAACTCGGGAACATCCGGCGCTGGGTGCTGCCGTCATTTGCGGAAATCGTAGAGACGCATTTTCACCATCCGATGGTGCGCGGGCCGATGACGTCGCTCTTGCCGTTTGGAAATTATCGTCAGGACGTGGGCGGCTGGGGGTTGATTTATTTCGGAGTGCTGCATCGCTACGGAGCGTCGATGTTCGAGGGCGGCACGGGCGCGCTGCCGCTTGCACTGCTGCGTTGCCTCGAGGCCGCCGGTGGCCGTGTACGGGTGAGTGCACCGGTCGAGAAGCTCACCGTGGCCGGTGGCCGTGTGACGGGCGTGGTCCTGCAAGGCGGCGAGGAACTCGCGGCCCGCAAGGCCGTGATGACGACCTTGAATCCTAAACGCGTCCTGACCGAGCTGCTGCCCGCCGGCGTCTTGAGCGATCAGCAATTCACCAGTGCCTCGCATATTCCGACCCTGGAGCGCGGCATCACCGACTACAATCTCAATATCGCTTGCCGGGGCAAACTGAGCCTTCCCCGGCATCAGAAATGGCGCAAGGACGGCCTCGATCTGCGGCTGCCGTGCACGACCTGGAATACCCACGAACAGGGGATCGCGGCCTATGACGCGTGTGACCGCGGCGAAGTGCCGGAGATGCTGCCGGGGCTTGCGCAAATCTCCACGGCCTTGGACCCTAACATGGCGCCGCCTGGCCACGACACCCTCTGGTACTGGTGTGGCCTCACCCCATCGAAACCGCTGGACGGTTGGGACAAGGCGCGCCAGGTGATCACCGAGCGCGCCGTCAAAGGCCTCGCCCAGTACTATGAGGGCATCGAATCGCTCGAGATCGGGCGCCGCGCTCAGGCGCTGCCGGATCTGGCCAAGCGCTTCTGGGCCCTGGACGGCAACGTGTTCCACGTGGATACCTTCATTACGCGAATGGGGTTTTTGAAGCCCGCGCTCGGGTTCGCCGGCTACAAGACACCCGTGCCCGGACTGTACTTGAGCGGTGCCGGCACTCATCCGGTGGCCGGCATCTGTGGGCTGCCGGGACAGAACGCCGCGCGCACCCTGTTGCGCAATCTCAAACGCGCGTAAACGGAGTACCCCATTGCACCACATACAAATGCAAAAGCTCTGCGCACGGAGCGGCTATCTCGTGATTGCACTGTTCGGACTTGCGTTTTGGCCATTCGCCAAGTTCATTCCGGTGCCTTCACCCACGCTGAGTGCAATCGAAGTGGCAGCCATTTACGCGCACAACACGAATGGGATTCGTTTCGGCATGCTGCTGATGTCCATCAGCGGCGCGATTTTTGCGCCCTTTGTGGCGGTCATTTCCATTCAAATGAAGCGCATCGAGGGGGCGAGCCCGATCCTGACCTATACGCAGCTCTCATCGGGCTCCATCGGCGCGCTGTTCTTCATCATTCCTGCGATCATCTTCGGGGCGGCGGCCTACCGCCCCGACCGGCCCCCCGAGCTCACGCTTTTACTGAATGATCTTGCCTGGTTTTTCGCCGTCATGCCGGTCGCGGCCGCGTTCATGCAAAATGTGGCCATCGCGCTGGCGATCTTCAGCGATAAACGTGCGAATCCGGTCTTCCCGCGCTGGTTGGGCTATTTCAATATCTGGGTTGCGCTCTTATTTGCGCCCGGCGGCCTCATCACCTTCTTCAAGACCGGGCCCTTCGCCTGGAGCGGGCTGCTGGCGTTCTATGTCGCCGGCACGGTATTCGCCGCGTGGTTCTTCGTCATGGTGACGATGCTCCTCAAGGCGATCGACCAACAAGCACGAGAGACGGCCTGAACCATGTATACACCCCCCACCACCATGATCGTGAATCCCACCGCGCAGTGGATCATCACCTCGATCCAGTTCCTGGCGGCAGCCATCGTGACCGTGTGGGTTACCCGCGGCCACCGCGGACACGAGTTGCTGATGCGGCTGCTGGTCCTGATCGGCGGCGGTCTGAGCGTGTTCTTCGAACCATTCGGTGACCGGCTTGGCATGATTTGGCACGCGAGCATCGGTCAATGGAACCTGTTGCACATGTACGGCCACTACGTTCCCGTGTGGATGTTCGCCACCTACTACTGGTACTGCGGCGGTCAGACCTTGTTCGTGATCCAACGAATCCGCAACGGCGCCTCGTCGGCGGAAATTTGGCGCCTGTATTGGATATTTCTGGCCATGGATGCCGTGCTCGAGTTGCCGTTGCTGTGGGTCACGGACGTGTACACCTATTTCGGCAATCAGCCATTTTGGTGGCCCCCGTATCTGCCGCTGCCCGCGTGGTACCTGGTGCTGAACGCATTGCTGCCGCTGGCTGCGGCCCGCGCCGTCCTGCATATTCTGAACTTCGGCAAGAGCGGCTATCTGTGGCTGATCCCGGTCGCGATCCCCATGAGCCTGTTTGCGATCTACGGCGCAACGGCATGGCCCGTTTGGGCGGCTCTCAACTCCGACGTCGGTATGGCAGGGAGCTATCTGGGTGGAGTGGTCACCATTGCCCTGGGGTTATTGGCCGCGCATCTGTTGAGTGCAGTACATTTGAGTCGTGCCGTCCGCATCTGACACCAACTCATACGTTCCGCCCCACGTACCCGGAGAGACCGGGATATGGGTGATGATTTTCGGCGACATGCTCGTCTTCTCCGTGATGTTCGTGAGCTTCATGGTCGCGCGCCGCGACGATCGGGTGCAATTCCATTCATCCGCCACTCACCTGAATCAAACCGACGGTCTCATCAACACGGTGCTGCTTCTCACGAGCTCGTGGTTCGTGGCGAGAGCCGTCCATGCCGCACGCGGCGGCGGCGGTCGCGCCGCCGCCGTGAATTTTCGCCTCGCAATTCTTTGCGCGCTCGGTTTTGCGATCATCAAGGTGCTCGAATATTCGGAAAAGATTCGTGCGGGCATCGTCATCAACACCAACGATTTCTACATGTACTACTTCGTCTTGACGGGCATTCATTTCATGCACGTACTGATCGGCCTCGGCGTGCTGATCTTCTTGGCACGCCATGCGGCGGCCGGCGCTCTCGATGCGACGAAGCTGGGCCACCTCGAAAGCGGCGCGAGCTTCTGGCATCTCGTCGACTTATTGTGGATTGCGCTGTTCGCGCTACTTTACCTGCTGCGATGAAAGTGCGCGTTCGGAGCATTCCGCGAGTGACTGGGATCTGGCTGTTGCTGCTCGCGATCACCGCCGCGAGTGCGTGGCTGGGCAACGGACACCCCGTCCGCGACGATCGCTACATTGGCGTGGCGATCGTCGCGTTGGCCTTCGTCAAGATTCGCTTCGTGATCCTCGATTTCATGGAGATTCGCACGTCGCCGCTCGCGATGCGCCTCGCCTGCGAGGCATGGGTCATCGTTCTTTGTGCGACGATCGTTCTGATCGACCTCATCTGATGTCCATTCACCACTTGTACATGGCGTCGATCCCATAGGTGCGCAGCGGCTGATACTGGGCCAGGATGCCGAGCGCCGTGATCTCCGCCTGACTGAAAATATACCTGTCCGTGAGGTTGTTTCCCCAGAACGACACCGTCCAATGGTTATCCGCGCTCAGCCAGGAGGCCTTGGCGTTGATCGTGGCGTAGGAGGCTTGTTCCACGCGAGGCGAATTCTGAGCCGACAGGTAATAGTCGCCGCTGTAATACAGGTTGGCCGAGAAGCGCAAGCGACCGCCGGCCGGCGTGATGACGAACTGATAGTCGGCGCCCAGATTGCCGGAGAGCTTCGGCACGTGGGCGAGCCGATTGCCGGAGAAATTGGCGATCGTGGCATTGTTACCCGCACCGTTGTCACTGTAGGCCACGCCGCCGTTGACGACGGAGCCGTTTGCGAGGGTCTGACCATACTCCGTGTACTTGGCCGTCGGCTCCCACGCAAGGGCGCCCGTGAAGGTGAGTCCCTTGGTGGGCTCCCCCAGCAAGGACAGCTCCAGACCCCGAGCTTCGGCCTTCTGTGCATTGCCGAGCGTCAGCGGCGCGCTTTGGCTGGTGATGAATTGCACCTGGAGGTCGGTGTACTGATAGTCATAGGCGGCGGCTTCGAATCGCGCCCGGCCGCCGAAGAATGTCAGCTTGTGGCCGAGTTCGTACGCAATGAGTTTCTCGGGCTCAACGGGGACCAGATCGCCGGGAGACGCCACATTGTAGGAACCCGCCTTGAAACCCTTGGCCACCGAGAAATAAGTGAGGCTGGGTCCCGCCGTGTAGTCGAGCGTAAATTTCGGCGAGAAATCGTTCCACGTCCGCGAGGCGTAGGGGAATGACGCCACCTGACCGACGCCGGTGATCGACACGAAGGCGGGATCGAATTCCGCCGTTTCGCGACTGTAGCGGCCGCCGAGAGTGACGCGCCAGGCGTCGTCGGTGCCGAACTTATAGCTGGCCTGTGCGTAGGCGGCGGGCGAGTGACTGCGAGTGTTCGCCGTGATCTGTTCCAGCGGCCCGTCGATGGTCAGCGGGGGTGTCGTTCCAGCCGGAACGGTGAGCGGATCGAACCCCGACTTGTTGTCGATGTAATAGAGTCCACCCACCCATTGCAAGGGACCGCTGCCGTTCGAGACGAATTGAAACTCCTGGGTGAAGGTCTGCGTGGGCTGGGGCGAGCCGAAAAAGGCAATGGGGGCATTGGTGCCGTCGAAATCCAATATCGACGTCGTTTTGAAGTCTTGATAGCCCGTGAGCGATACAAAATCGAACAGGGGCGTCGGCAGGTGCGCCTCGATGTCCGCGCCCCGTTGCGTCATCTTCCAGTAAGAAGGGGCATCCGCGTAGAAGAGCTTCGGATTGCTCGATTGCTGGCCGCCGCCGATGAGAGGACCATACACCGCGCCCGTCGAATCGGGCTGTAATTGTTGGAAGGCGCCCGCCGAGTCGTCGTCGAGTCGGAAGTACCACAAACCCACTTCGACTCTGGCTCCCCCGCCGAAGTCATACAGGACCTTGCCGCGCAGGCCGCTCGATAGGCGGTCCGAGATGGGGTGCTCGGGGTCGCCATTCGTCTCGAAAGGGTGCTGGCGCTGGAACTCTCCCGCGAGACTGACTGCGAGCTCATTCGTGAGGGGTGTGGAGAAATAGGCGTTGACCGATTTATCGGTGTAGTTTCCCACGCCAAGCTTGAGCTCGGCGTCCGTCTTCTCTAGCGATGGATCGCGCGTGATGACATTGATCGCGCCTGCCGTCGTGTTGCGGCCGTACAAGGTGCCTTGTGGACCCTTCAATACCTCGACGTGATCCACATCGAGCAGGGACTGGGCTTGGGAACTCGTAAACGGCTGATAGATCCCGTCGCTGTACAGCCCGACCGCCGGGTTGACGCCCGGCTGGGTGAAATCGGTGCCGACGCCGCGAATGTAATAGAGAGGAAAGCCGTTGAACTCGTTGAATACGAGCCCCGGAGTGACGAGCTGCAGCTCGCCCGTATTGTCGATGCCCACCGCCTGGAGCGAATCGCGTGACACGCTCGATATGGCGATCGGCACGGTCATGATGTTTTCGCTGCGCTTTTGGGCGACCACGGTGATCTCGTCGAGCGTCCCGTCGTCAGTTGCAGTGGTATCTGCCGCAGCGGCTGAGATAAGGCCAAATCCAGCCACTGCACCCGCCGTCATTCCGCGTAACACAGAAATTCGCATCGACTCCCCCAGCGGCATTTATGCCGATTGCCCGGACATGTGGACCATTGCGTTATTAGAGGGACTCATGATGTGAAGAACCGGCATCCCCAGGATCGTCGCTTTCGACGATTTTGGCATCAGGGCATTTACATGAGGTCGGGGTGACCCAAGGCCGATCGCGGGCGCTGATCGCAGACGAAATGACGATCAGCGGCGGCTCGGGCGACCTTATCAGGAGACGAGGTGGCGTTGGCGCGCGATCGCCAGCGCATGCATGCGGTTGCTGGCATGAAGTTTGGTGTTGATGCTGCGCAGGTGCGTCCTGACGGTGCTTTCGGATACGAAGAGTTTCTCCGCCATGGCGTCGTTTGAGAACCCCTGCGCGAGCAGATCGAGGATCTGTACCTCCTTGCGCGTCAGCGACTCCTCATTTGCGCCGGCCGGCGGTGCGACCGGTTCGGCGATGGCGCTCGATCGGGTGATCCGGGTGAGGTAGGAGCTCAGGGCATCGTCGGCGAGCGTGCCCAGTTCGCTTTGCCGGTTGTTCTGGACCCCCCGCAACATTTCCTGAATGCGCTCACCCTCCTCGAGATAGATGCCGACGAACCCTTCCGGCGCACTGATCTCGGCGGCTTTGAGGAGCGTGCGCATGGCGAGCTTGTGCTGTCCGTCAATCTCGAAGGCCTCCGCCAGCAGGATGCGGAGTTTCAAGGCGCGACGATTGCGTTCGGCGGCGAGCGCAGCGGCGAGCTCCTTCTTGATCAAGGGCACCGCGGCGGCGGCGTCGCCTCCCTTGAGCATCCAGCGCAGCCGGCCGATCTGCAGGGTGATCTTGTCGTTGGCGATGAATGAGCGGCTCGACACCTCATCCCAATCCATCGCGTCGGCCGCGCGTTCGAGTTGCTCCTTCGCGGCGCCGGCATCCCCGCGCATCAGCATGGCGGCCGATTTTTCGACCCTCGCACTGGCGATCACGCGCTGCAATCCCAGACGGTGGCCGTAGAGCTCGAGCTGCGTCAGCACATCCAGCGTACGGTCCGGGTCGTCCTGCTGTTCGGCGATCCTCGCCATCAAGGCGTGGGTCGCGATGAGAGGATCCGGCAGTCCCAGCACCTGGGCCAGCGGCAGAAATAAGCTCAACAGACTTTCCGCGCGCGGCGTGTCGCCGGCCTCGTAGAGCGCCTCCGCGAGCAGCACGCCTGAGAACACGTTGCGGCTGCCGCTTTGGTACAGATCATCGCCCAGCACGCCCGCGGCGAGCCGAAGTTCGGCGAGAGCTTGCCGCAGGCGTCCCTGAATCAGATCGATGGCGCCATTGATCGAGCCGGCGAGGCCGATTTGCAGGGCAGAGGCGGAACCGGACAATGCAGCGCGCGCCAGATCGACGTAACGCCGCGCTTCGGCGTAATCGCCGAGAATCATGCTGTCCACTGCGAGCGTCTGGGACAGGATGGCGTATGGGAATTTATGCTCCGGCCGGATGCTCTGAATGCGGTCCAAGCCGAGCGCGAAGGATTCATCGATTCGGTCCCGCATGGCGAGCAGCGTGGGCTGCATCGCGTGAAACTGGGCGAGATCGGCCCCGTTTTCGAGGACGGCCGGGTCGATCCGTTCGACGAGCGCCAGGGCTTCTTGTGTACCGCGGGTCAAGTTCACGGCCCAGATGTGCACCAACCGCAAATGCGGGGATGATTCCAACGCCGCTGGGAACGTTTCGAGCCAACGAGTCAGCAGCCGCAGCCGGCCCTGACTGAGCAACGACTCTGCATGATCCTCGAGGAGCGGCATCGCGAAGTGAAGATCGCCGGTCAGCAGTGCATGTTCAACGCCCGGGATCGGCCGTCCCGCCGCCAGGAACCACTGCGCCGCGGTCCGGTGGATGGCCGGAATCGATTCGGCCGAGCGCTTCGCAAGCTGGGCCCGCAGAAAGTCCCTGAATAGGCTGTGGTAACGGTACAAGGGCCGCTGCTCGTCGACCATCGAGAGAAACAGGCTTCCGCGCTCCAAATGGCGCAGCAGATCCGCGCTGTCGGTGCGACCGCAGACCGCGTCGCACAGCGATGCATCGAGCTCGGACAGCACGCTGGTCTTGAGCAGGAAGTCCCGCACGTGCTCCGGTTGCCCTGCCATGACGTCTTCCGCCAGATATTCCGCGATCGCCGTCGCCGACCCGGTGAACCCGGAAATCAACGCATCGGTGTCGGTCCGGCTTTCGAGCGCGACGGATGCCAGCCACAAGGCGGTGGCCCACCCCTCGGTGCTGCGCAGCAAGCGGGACACCTGTTCCGGCCGCAGAGCGAGCCCGCGGTGCTCGGTCAAGAACAGACGGGCCTCATCGGCGGAAAAGCGCAGCTGCTCCGGGGTGACCTCCAGCAATTCTCCGTGGGCCCGCAATTTGGCCAGACCCATTTCGGGAAAGGTGCGCGAACCGATGACGAGTCTGGCATTGCGGGGCAGCCGCGCCGCCATCTGCTTGATGAAGGCGAGCACGGCTGGATCTCGTATCACCTCGAGTTCGTCGAGAAACAGCACGAAGGGTGCGTCGCGCTCGCCGAGCTGATGGGCGAGCAGCGTGGTGAGGTAACCGGTGTCCAAATCCCCGGACTCCATCCCGTCCAGTCTCTGGTCGGCACGAAGGTGCTGCTTCACCGCCACCAGCAGATAGGAGAGGAAGCGCGGCAAATCATTGTCGGCCTCGTCGAGGTTCAACCACGCGACCGCCGTTCCCTCCTTGCGATAGCGGTCGAAGAGTTGTGCCATGACGGTCGTCTTGCCGAAGCCCGCCGGCGCCCGGATCAGGACGATCTTGGTGCCGAAAGCCAGGAAGACTTGCGAGCAGATCTGAGTCCGATCGACCGAATAGCGGGACACCGCGGGCGGTGTCAGCTTAGAAGTGAGCAGTAACGTTTGCATCGCGACCTTGCGAGCCAGCCTGTGCGTGATCGTAACATTTTCGTCGAAAGCGACGATGCTGGGACGCGCGGTCGCACCCACCATAATGCCACGAAGGGGTGCGGCCCGAAGGCCATGGCCTACGCGCCCGGGCCACATTGACATAAGGCTGGGCGATTGAACGATGCAACATGAAGCGTTCGTTTTCGATGCGATCCGTACACCCCGCTCGCGCGGCAGAGCCGATGGATCGCTCAACGAAGTAAAGCCGGTGGAACTCGCCGCCGGACTGCTGCGTGAACTGCGACGGCGCCATGACCTCGATACCGGCCGGGTCGGCGACGTCATCTTAGGCTGTGCCGATCCCTTGAGTGAACAGGGCGGTGCGATCGGCAAGACCGTCGCCATGATGGCGGGCTATCGAGATTCCGTGTCAGGCATGCAGGTCGACCGCTATTGCGGCTCGGGGCTCGAGGCGGTGAATATCGGTGCGATGAAAGTGATGTGCGGTGTGGAGGACCTGGTGATCGCGGGCGGGGTTGAGTCCATGTCGCGGGTGCCCATCGCCTCGGGCGGTAGCGCCTGGATCAGCGATCCCGACGTGGCGCTGCAAACCGGCTATGTGCCGCAGGGGGTGAGCGCGGACTTGATTGCCGCGTTGGACGGCATGACGCGCGAAGACGTGGACGGTTTCGCGCTCGAATCCCAGCAGCGCGCGGCCTTAGCCCGGGCCAACGGCCACTTCAAGAGCATTGTGCCGGTGCGCGACGGGTTCGGACGCACGATCTTGGCCGAAGATGACTTCATCAAGCCGGAGACCACGATGGAGCGCCTGGCCAGCCTCAAACCGTCCTTCCTCGAGGTCGGCACCTTAGGGTTCGACGGCATCGCAATGGGCCGCTACCCGACCCGGGACACCATTCCCCACGTGCACACCGCGGGCAATTCTTCCGGGATCGTGGACGGGGCGAGCGCGGTGCTTATCGGCAACGAGGCCGTGGGCAAGGACCTACGCCTGAGGCCGCGGGCACGCATCCTCGCCATGGCCAATGTCGGATGCGAACCGATGATCATGCTGACGGGCCCTGCGCCGGCGACGCGCAAGGCGCTGCGCAACGCGGGCTTGACGCTCTCGGATATCGATTTGTTCGAGGTCAACGAGGCCTTCGCCTCGGTCGTGCTGCATTTCATGCGGGAAACCAAGGTGCCGCATGAAAAGATCAACGTCAACGGCGGCGCCATCGCGATGGGGCATCCCTTGGGCGCCACGGGCGGCATCTTGATCGGCACCGTACTCGATGAACTGGAGCGCCGTGGCGAACGTTATGGGCTCTGCACGCTGTGCATCGGCGCCGGCATGGGCATTGCAACCATCATTCAGCGGCTATGAGCGTCGCTGCGATGAGTGTCATGACGGGTTTTGACATGGAGATCGATTCGGACGGCATCGCGCTCGTCACGATGAACATGCCGGGCCACGCGGTCAATCTCATGAACGAGGCCTACGCGCGCTTCATGGAGCAGACGCTGCGGGAACTCAGCGATGGCATCGCCAACGCCCGCATCCAAGGCATCGTGCTGACTTCGGCCAAGAAGACGTTTTTTGCGGGTGGCGATATCGATGCGATCCTGCGCTATCAGGCTGGCGCAGCCTGGGATGAGTGCTTCACGTCGCTTGGGCACATGAAGCGGCAGTTGCTGCGATGGGAATCCTTGGGGGTGCCGACGGCCGCCGCAATCAACGGCGCCGCACTCGGAGGCGGACTCGAGATCTGCCTGGCCTGCCATCGGCGCGTGGCGCTCGACGCGGCGCATGTGCAACTGGGGTTTCCCGAAGTGTCTCTGGGCCTTCTGCCAGCCGCCGGCGGCGTCGTGCGCACGGTGAGGCTCCTCGGCCTGAAGCAGGCCATCCCGCTGCTGATGGAAGGCACCCGCTTCTCGAGTGCGAAGGCACTTGAACTCGGACTCATCGATGAATTGGCCGCCAATGTGCCGGAGCTCCTGCACAAGGCTCGCCTCTGGGTGCGCGCGAATGCCGGGTACAGTCAACCCTGGCTGCGCAAGGGCTTCCGGATTCCGGGCGGCAACGCCTTCGCCGCGGCGAACGCCGCCTTGCTGGCCATGGCTCCCGCCGTTTTGCGCAAGAAAACCCGCGGACTGCTGCCGGCCCCGGAGGCGATTCTCGCCGCGGCGGCGGAAGGGTCCATGAGCGGCTACGAGGCCGCGATGAGCATCGAATCACGCTATTTCGAGAAGCTGATCCGCGGACCGGTGTCTGCCGCGCTAATCGGTACGCTGTACAAGCAGGTGAATGAGATCTCGGCACGGGCCAGTCGGCCGGCCGGGATCGCGGACTCGACGGTCGCGAAGGTCGGTGTGTTGGGGGCGGGGATGATGGGACGCGGCATCGCACATGCGTGCGCGCTCGCCGGCATCGCGGTGGTCTTGAAGGACATGACGCTCGCCAACGCGACCGCCGGCAAGGATCACGTGGCCGACCTGTTGGACCGTGCTGTCGAGCGCGGTCGGCTCACCGCCGAGCGGCGCGCCGCGGCGCTTGGGCTGATCCACCCGACGGTCGAAAATGCCGATCTGGCGGACTGCGACCTCGTCATCGAGGCGGTGTTCGAGGACATCGATTTGAAGCGCCGGCTGACGCGCGAGTTGCTGCCGCTCTTGAAGCCGGGCTGCCTGTTCGCGAGCAACACGTCGACGTTGCCGATCAGCCTCCTCGCGCAGGCGCATGACCGGCCCGAGACCTTTGTGGGTCTGCACTTTTTCTCGCCCGTCGATAAGATGAATCTCGTGGAAATCATCCGCGGACGCGACACCAGCGACGCCACCCTGGCGCATGCATACGATTTCGTCCATCAAATCCGCAAGACCCCGATCGTGGTCGCGGACGGCCGCGGCTTTTATACCTCGCGCGTGTTCGGCGCGTACTGCGATGAGGGTGTGCGACTGCTCGAAGAGGGCGTCGATCCGATCTTGATCGAGAACCTGGCACGGCAGGGCGGCATGCCGGTCGGGCCGCTCGCGGTCATGGATGAGGTCGAGATCACGTTGATGGCAAAGGTGTCCCAGACCAACAAACAAGTCGACGAGCTGCTCGGCGAGAATTTTTCGAGCGTGCACGAATACATGAACAAACGTGCCGAGGCCATGGTGGCCGAGGGGCGCACGGGCCGTGCGGCCGGCAAGGGGTTCTACGACTATCGGCCGGACGGCTCCAAGAGCATCGCGCCGATCTGGAAGCAGCGTTTTGGGACGACGGTCGAGATCAGCCCCGAGGACATCCGCGATCGTCTATTCTTTCGACAGGTGGTCGAAACCCTGCATTGCCTGAGTCGCGGGGTCCTGCGGAGTTCGCGCGATGCGAACGTCGGGTCGATCTACGGCTGGGGTTTTCCCGTGCATACCGGGGGTACTATGCAGATCATCGAGGGGTACGGTCGTCAGGCGTTCGTCGTGCGCGCCGCGCAACTCGCCGAGCGCTACGGGGAGCGATTCAAAGTGCCGGAGGCGCTCGACGCCTTGCTCGAGAGGGCGGCGTGACCCAGATGGCTGCCCCGGCCGGTCGACCGACGTCGTTGTCGGCGGTGCCGATCCCGGTGCCGATCCCGGAGCCGTCCGGGGCCCTGCCGACTTCGATTGCGGCGCTCGAGCGCGCGTTTTCCGTGCAACGCGAGGCATCGCGCGCGGAGCCGTATCCGTCGCTCGACCTGCGCCGTGACCGCCTGACGCGACTCATCGAGCTGTTGTGCGCCCACCAAGACGCGCTCTGCGCGGCGGTCGCCGAGGATTTCGGCGTCCGTTCGGCCTTGAGTACGAAGTTGTTCGACATACTGCCGCCCGTCAATGCCCTGAAGTACGCGCGCGCACAGCTGGCCGGTTGGATGCGGCCTCAGCGCCGCCGCTCGAGTTTCCCCTACAATTTGATCGGCGCCCGCTCCAGCGTGCGCCATGTCCCCTTGGGCGTCGTGGGGAATATCTCACCCTGGAACTTTCCGCTCACCCTCGCGTTGAGTCCGCTCGGCGGAATGCTGGCCGCGGGCAATCGCGTCATGATCAAACCGTCCGAGTTGACGCCCCGGACGGCACAGCTGCTGCACGACCTCATCGCACGCTCCTTCGGCGCCGACGAGATCCATGTCGTGACGGGAGGCCCCGAGGTCGCCGCGGCGTTTTCGGCGCTGCCCTTCGATCACTTGTTGTTCACCGGGTCGACCGCGGTCGGGCGGCGGGTGGCCCAGGCGGCCGCCCCCCACTTGGTACCCGTGACCCTGGAACTCGGCGGCAAGTCCCCGGTGATCGTCAGCGACAGCGCGGATCTCGCCGAGGCCGCATCGAAGGTGATTTTCGCCAAGACCACCAATGCGGGACAGATTTGTCTCGCTCCCGACTACGTGCTCGTGAGCCGTGCGCGCCGCGAACGCTTCGTGCAAGAACTGCAACGCCGCGCTGCGGCATTGTACCCGTCGGGTCTCGAGAGTCCCGATTATGCGAACCTGATCAGCGAGCGTCACGTGCAGCGTCTGCGCGCGCATCTCGAGGATGCGGCACGGCGCGGCAATCGCGTCGTCCCGCTGTTCGGGGGTGGCCGCGACGTCGGCGCCGATCCGCGCCGGCTGGAGCCGTCGCTGGTGTTGATCGATGCGGACGGCGGAACGATCATGGAGGAGGAGATCTTCGGGCCGATCCTGCCCGTGGTGGCGGTGGAGGATTTGTCGGGGGCACTGTGTCAAGTGGCGTCACGAGCGAGGCCGCTCGCAGTTTATTATTTCGGCAGCGACCGCCGCGAGATCGAGCGAGTGACCACCGAGATCGTGTGCGGCGGCCTCGTCGTCAACGACCTCATGATGCATTTTCTGCAGGACGATCTGCCGTTCGGCGGCGTCGGCGACAGCGGCATGGGCAGCTACCATGCCGAAGAAGGTTTTCGCCGTTTCAGCCATGCCACCGCCGTATTCGAGCAATCCCGCTGGATCGATTTAGGCTGGCTGTTGCGCCCCCCGTACGGTGAGCGGATCAGCAAGCTGCTCAAGATGCAGATCAAGCCCTAGGCATCGACAAGGACATGCGCTCCAGCTCAAAAACAGTGGTGATTACCGGCGGAGCGGGCGGCATCGGCCGGGAGTTCAGCAAGCTGTTCGCGCGGGATGGCTACCGGGTCGTCGTGTTCGGCCTGCTGGCCGCGGAACTCAACGCGCTTGGCGAGGAATTGCGGGCCATCAACCCGGCCGCCGACTTTCTGGTGCATCAGATCGACCTCGCTCAGCCCGACGCGGCGGAAAAGGTCATCGCGTGGTGCGCGAACCGCTCGATCGTCATCGACGTGCTCGTCAATAACGTGGGCTTCGGCCTGCTCGGCGAGCATATCGACATCGATCTTGGGCGCCTGGAGCAAATGCTGCTGCTCAACAATCTTCTGCCCACCAAGCTCACGGCACTCGTCGGACGCCAAATGAAAGCCCGGCGCAGCGGACATATCTTGATCGTCTCCTCGATGGTCGGTTTCTCGCCGGCACCGCTGTTTGCGGCCTACAGCGGCACCAAGGCGTTCTCGCTGGCTTTCAGCATCGCCATTGCGCGGGAACTGAAGCCTCATGGGGTGACGGTCAGTGTCCTGTGTCCCGGCACTACGCGGACCCGCTTCTTGGAAACCGCCCAGACCTCGAGCGCGCAGGCGAGTGGCATTACACGCTTCGTGTCCGCCTATTCGGTCACGCCCGATGTGGTGGCGTCGGCCGGCTATCGGGGCCTCTTCGCGGGCAAGCTCATCATCGTGCCGAACACATTTCTGTGGGTGCAAACCGTGTTCCTGCGCTGCCTGCCCATGCGCTTCGTCAGCTGGTTCGTCTACCGTCGGGCGCGCACCGTATGAGCACACCCATGATCCGTCGCACGCTGTTCCAACCCGAACACGAGCAGTTTCGTGAGGCCGTTCGCAACTTTGCGGAGCGCGAGATCCAGCCGCATCTGCTGCGCTGGGACGAGAACGGGGCGGTCGATCGAGCCCTCTGGCGGCAGTGCGGCGAGCTTGGATTTCTGTGTCCCGCAATCCCGGCCGAATATGGCGGAGCGGAGTCGGACCGGCTCTACAGCATGATCCTGCTGGAGGAACTGGCACCGCTCGGCGGCCTCGGCATGTCGCTCGCCATGCATTCGGACATCGTCGCTCCCTATCTCGTCGAGTTCGCCGCAGAGGAGGTCAAGCGCAGCTATCTGCCGCGCATGGCGCGGGGTGAGCTGATCGGTGCGCTCGCGATGTCCGAGCCCTCGGCCGGCTCCGATGTGAAAGCGATCCGCACGACGGCTGTGCGCTCCGGCGACGGCTATGTGCTGAATGGATCCAAGATCTTCATCTCGAATGGCACCGAATGCGGTCTGGTGATCGTCGTCGCGAAAACCGCCCCCCAGTTGCAGTCGAAGGGCCTCTCGCTGTTTGTCGTCGATGCGTCCACGCCGGGTTTTCAGAAGGGTCGACGGTTGAAGAAGATCGGCCTCAAAGCCCAGGACACGGCGGAACTCTTCTTCAACGATGTGCACGTGCCGGCGACGCATCTGCTCGGGGCGGAAAACCAGGGCTTTCAATACCTGATGCGCGAGTTGCCCTGGGAGCGGCTGCAGATCGCGATCGCAGGCGTCGCGAGCGCGGCCGCCGCGCTCGCGCAGACCCTCGGGTACACCCGCGCGCGGCAGGCGTTCGGCAAACCGGTGCTCGATTTTCAAAACACCCGGTTCAAGCTCGCGGAACTGACCAGCGAGGTGCAGATCGCGCAGGTTTTCGTCGACCGATGCATGCAGCTCGTGCTCGACGGTGAGCTCGATCCGGTGTCGGCCGCGATGGCCAAATACTGGTGCACCGACCTGCAGTGCAAGGTCGTGGACGAATGCCTGCAGTTGCATGGCGGCTACGGGTTCATGCAGGAGTATTCGATCGGCAGGGCCTACGTCGACGCGCGCGCCCAGCGCATTTACGGCGGCACCAACGAAATCATGAAAGACATCATTTCTCGCACCCTCTGACACGCCGGCACGATCATGCATCCATCCGAACACGCCAAGAACACGCCCGACAGGCCGGCCTACGTGATGTCTCCATCGGGAACCGTGGTGACCTACGCGGAGCTCAACGACCGCTCCTTGCGCGGTGCCTGGGCCTTGAGGCGCTGGGGGGTGAACCCCGGCGATCACATCGCCGTCTTCATGGAGAACAATCATCATTATCTGCAGATCGTGTGGGCGGCGCAGCGTTCGGGCGTCATCGTCACGCCGATCGGCAGTCACAGCAAAGTCCCGGAGGTCAAATACATTCTCGAGAACAGCAATGCCAAGGTGCTAATCCTCTCGGAGGCGATGCAAGGCCTGGCCGCAGAGCTCCGCGAGCAGGCTCGATCGGTTGCGGTTTTCGCGATGGTGAACGGTGCGGCGCCGGGTTACGAGTCTTGGGAAGCGGCGCTGGGTCGGGAAGACGCCAAACCGCTCAACGATGAGTGCGCGGGTGCGCTGATGATGTATTCCTCGGGCACGACCGGGGCACCCAAGGGCGTCTATCCAAAGTGGCAACCGAACCGCCCGATCACCTATATGGAGCCGGGCCAACAGCTGATCAAGAAGTATTTCGGGTTCGACCAGGACACCGTGTTCCTCTCGCCCGCCCCCCTCTATCACGCGGCGCCGCTGGTTGCGAACCTCGTCGTCCTCTTCCAGGGCGGCACCTCCGTGATCATGGAGCGCTTCGACACCGAGGAGAGCTTAAGCTTGCTGGAGCGCTATGCGGTCACCCACAGCCAGTGGGTTCCGATCATGTTCATCCGCATGCTGAAACTGCCGGCCGAGGTGCGCGCGCGCTATCGCTTCACCGCACACCGATGCGCAATTCACGCGGCGGCCCCGTGTCCGAAGCAGGTGAAACTGCAGATGATCGAGTGGTGGGGCCCCATTCTGCACGAGTACTACAGTTCCACGGAGAACGTCGGCATGACCGTGCTCGACACGGCGCAGTGGTTGGCGCATCAGGGATCGGTGGGCAAGCCGTTCGGCTGCAAGTTGCACATTCTCGATGACGACGGTGCGGAGGTGCCGGTCGGCGAGGTGGGCAATGTGTACTTCGAGACGGCCGCGGTGGGCTTCGAATACTTCGGGGAGCCGGAGAAGACCCGGGCGTCCATGAATAGCGACGGTTGGGTCACGATCGGTGACATCGGCTATCTCGATCAAGAAGGCTATTTGTATCTCACCGACCGCAAGAACTTCATGATCATCTCGGGCGGCGTGAACGTTTATCCGCAGGAGGTCGAGAACGTGTTGATCCTGCATCCGCGCGTGGCCGACGTCGCGGTGTTCGGCGTGCCCAATGAGGAATTCGGCCAGGAGGTCAAAGCCGTCGTCCAGCCGCGTGAGGGCGCCGATACCGGTGCGGAATTCTCCCAGGAACTGATGGCCTGGTGCAAGGCGCGGCTGTCGGGGATCAAGTGTCCGAAAACCATCGACTTTGCCCGCGCGCTCCCGCGGCTCGAGAACGGCAAACTCTACAAGCGCGAAATCGTCCGAGCCTATTCGAATCAGTCTTGAGACCGCGGCAGCGAAGGAGATACGCGATGGAAACCACGAACCCCTGGAATCGATTGCTGCACGCGGACGGCGTGCATGGCCGCGTGTATGTCGATCGCGAGATCTACCATGAAGAAGTGCGACGCATCTGGCGCGGGACGTGGGTGTACGTCGGCCACGAGAGCGAAGTACCGCAGCGCCATGACTTCGTGATGAAGTTCTTGGGACCCGAGCCCGTGATCATGACGCGCGATGCCGAGGGACGTGTCCGGCTGCTGCTGAACCGCTGCAGTCATCGCGGCAACCAGGTCTGCGCCAAGCCGCGCGGCAACGCCTCGGTCTTCACCTGTCCCTATCATGCCTGGTCGTTCGGCAGCGATGGGCGCCTGAAGCACATGTCGATGCCGGACGGGTATCCCGGGGTCGACCGCAGCAAGCTGGGGCTCGCCGAAGTCACGCGCATGGCGAGCTATCGAGGTTTCGTGTTTGGCTGCTTCGCGCCCGAGGGTCCGACGCTCGAGGAGTATCTGGGCGGCGCCCTCGAGGTGTTCGATCGCCTGGTGGCCCTCTCCCCGGAGGGGGAGGTCGAGATCACGGCGGGATTTCTGCAGCACAAGGTGGCGGCCAATTGGAAGCTGATGCTCGAGAACGAGACGGACGGCTACCATCCGACCTTCGTGCACTCGTCGATTTTTGGCGTCGCGCAAAGCGGCATCGGGCAGCTCTACGGACGCGACTCCGCCGCGCTCTCCCGGGACTACGGCAACGGCCACACGGAATGCGATCTGCGGCCGCAGTTTCGCAAGCTCGACGTCGCTTTGGGATGGTTCGGGACGACGGAGGAGCGGCTGCCCGACTACGTGCGCGACATGCGCAAGGCCTACGGCGAGGAGCGCGCGCGTCAAATTCTCATCGACGGCACGCCGCATGTCATGATATTCCCCAATCTGTTCATCGCCGAGATTCAGCTCTTCGTGCTGCAACCGGTCTCCGTCGATGAAACGGTTCAACACGTCACCGCGCTGCAATTCAAAGGGGCACCCGACCTCAACCGGCGGATGCGTCAGCAGACGATGGGATCGGTGGGGCCGGCGGGCTTTTTGCTGGCGGACGATTCAGAGATCTATGAAAGAACCCATCACGGACTTCGATCGAGTGCGCCTGATTACACATTCATCGGCCGCGGCGCGCACCGCGAACGCCGCGATGAGGCCGGTTACCGTGTGGGCGACATCACCGACGATTTGCCGTCGCGCGGCATCTGGCGCCATTACCGGGCACTCATGGAGCGTGACGCGTGAACGGTGCAGGCACGGTTGGCCGCGACAGACCCCTCAGCTTCGAGAGCGACGCGCTGTTGCGCGAGGTAGAAGCCTTCGTCCATCACGAAGGCAACCTGCAGGATCGGCATGAGTACGATGCGTGGGAGTCGCTGTGGACCGAGGATGGCGTGTATTGGATTCCGGCCAATGGCGATGATATCGATCCGGAGAAGGAGATGTCGATCATCTATGACAACCGCTCGCGGATTGCGCTGCGCATCAGGCAGCTGCATACGGGCCGGCGCCTCGCGCAAACACCGCAGTCGAATCTGGTGCGGGTCATATCGAACATTGAAATTGTCTCACTCGCGGCGGACGATATCCATGTCCGGGCCAATGCCATCATCTTCGAGAGCGCGCCGCGACGCGACACGCTCTGGGGCACTCGCTATGAATACACCCTGCGGCGCATCGGCGGGGCGCTCAAGATGGCGCGGAAGAAGGTGCTGCTCGTGAATAACGCGAAGGCCTTGCCCAATTTGGCGTTTCTCATCTGATGGCAACGTATGCCCACGAACGCGAGGCCGAGGCCTTGATCGCGACCGGTCCAGTCTTGCTCGATCTGCACGGCGGTGTCGCGCACCTCAAGCTCAACCGCCCCGGCGCGGCCAATGGTCTCGACATCGACATGCTCGGGGCACTGCATGCGGCGATCCACCGCTGCATCGCCGAGCCGCGCGCGCGGGTCGTGCTCTTGACCGGCAACGGATCGAATTTCTGCGCGGGCGGCGACGTGCATGTGTTTGCCTCGAAGGGTGAGGATCTGCCGCTGTACATCCGGCGCGCGACGGGACTCTTGCAGGAAGTCATCGCTGCGCTGATTCATCTGGATGCGCCCGTGATCGCTGCGGTGCACGGGTACACGGCCGGCGGCGGTGGATTGGGTCTGGTGTGCGCGAGCGATCTTGTGATCGCGGCCGAATCCGCCAAATTTCTCGCAGGCGCCACACGGGTCGGCATGGCGCCGGATGCCGCGTTGTCGGTTACGCTGCCGCGGCTGGTCGGGGCGCGCCAGGCAACCGAGATGCTCCTGTTGAATCCGACGGTGACGGCCGCCGATGCGCTGCGCATGGGACTTGTCAACCGGGTCGTACCGGATGCGACGCTGCCCGCGGCCGCACTCGAGTATGCACAGACGCTCAGCCAGGGCGCGCCCCGAGCCCTGGCGGCGACCAAACGATTGTTGTGGACCGGCGTGGGTTTGAGCGCCGAGGCGGCCATGCCCGAGGAAAGCCGGACCGTGGCGGATCTGTGTCGAACCGAGGACGTGCGCGAAGGTCTCGCCGCCGTCATCGAGAAGCGCGCGGCGCGCTTCTCGGGCCGGTGACGGATGGTTGACCCGAGAGTCTCGAGTTTGAGCGGGCGCCGAGCATTCGTCACCGGAGGCGCCACGGGGATCGGGGCTGCGATCGTGCGCCGCTTCGCCGCGGCGGGGGCGCGTGTGATTTTTTCTGCGCTGGAGGCCGAGTCCGCGCGATCGGAGGCTGACACAAGCGGTGCCGAGGTGGTGCGCTTGGATGTCACCGACCTCGCGGCGACGCATCGCGTGGTGACGGAGCATGGCCCGTTCGACATTCTCGTCAATAATGCCGGCATGGATCAGCACGCATTCTTCACGAACACCACGATGCAGGAATGGCGCCATCTACTCGCGGTGAATCTGGAAGCGGTGTTCGCCACCACCCACGCCGCGCTGCCGCCCATGCGGGCGCGCGGATTCGGGCGGATCATCAATATTGCCTCCGAGGCGGGTCGCCTGGGCTCCAAGGGCGGGGCGGTCTATGCCGCGGCGAAAGGCGGCGTGATCGCCTTCACCCAGTCGATCGCGCGAGAGAACGGCCGCAAGGGAATCACCGCCAACGTGATCGCGCCGGGGCCGATCGATACGCCTCTGTTGCGCAACGCGGTCGAGGCGGGCGGCGAGAAGCTGCTCGAGTCGATGCGCGCGGCCACGCTGCTGCATCGCATCGGCACGGCGGACGAAGTGGCGGCCGCGGTGGTATTTCTCGCCGGCGATGAAGCCGCGTTCATTACCGGCGAAACTCTGGGCG
>CAZZWM010000058.1:0-23167 GCA_964657945.1 uncultured Steroidobacteraceae bacterium | reverse complement strand
CGCGAGCAGTTCGTCACCTTGCGCACCGCTGGATTTGCCGAAGCCTTGCGAGGGGTGTCCTTCACCCCGCAGAGTGGTTCGGATCGCTACTGAGGTCTTCGACAGGAGCGGCGGCACGTTGACTGCCGCCGCCCTGGGTGGGCGAGTAAAGGGTGGCGGACAATGCCCTAATCAGGCACTGAGCCGCGACGACGTACCCTAGATAGGGCAGACACCGTTCCGTATGCGGCGTACTGGCGGTGGCGATGGCATACAGCAGCTCGCTTCCAACCAAAAGATACATGAGCAAATAAATGCCGCGGGCGGTATGCCGGAGAAAGGCCGGTAACAGACGAGGGGCACCGCACAGCCAGCGTGTGCCCCACAGGAAGCGCAACACCAAGGCGGCGAACAACAGCAACGCGAACAATTGCTGCATCTGCGTAGCTTGAGCGTGATTCGGCAGGGCTCCGTGTTCGCAGGAGAGTCCAGTCACCCCTACCAGCACCAACAGCCCGAATCCGGCGCACTGTATGCCGCACGATCTCTTGATCATGCGCCGACGATAACCTGTGATTGTTACGCTACGGCGAAACGGCATCCGCATCATGGGTGGCGGTCTCAAAGACTTTGTGATGCAAAGTAAACACGATCGCGCAAGGATGGCAAGAGGGACTTGCGAAAACCGGCAATCGGGGCGGGACGGCGCCATGCCGGCGTGTTTTCGCCTCGTTTCACTTTGGCAAGCAAAGTGCGTCTATACTGCGCTGCATGGATTCAATCATCCGGCTACCGCGGTTTCTGCCGCGGTTTCTGGCACGCTCCCTGGATGCGGCAGCCAGCGAATTCTTGAACTCCGGCGGGACGCGGCGGATCGACTTTTCGCAGCCTCGCGGAGAAGCGGCGCTCCTCGAACCGGACTCGGTATCCTGGCGCATATTCAAGAACCCGGTCGCACTTTGGAGCGGCGGCATTGCGGCGGTCATCCTGGAGCTGGCGGAACCTTCGATTCGCGCTGCTATCTGGGATCACTCCTCATTCCGGCATGATCCGCTGGGGCGCTTGCGCCGCACCGGCATGGCCGCAATGCTCACCGTTTACGGACCCAGCAGCATGTCATCGGCCATGATTGCCGGTGTGGTGCGCATGCATGGCCAGATAAGCGGAGAGAATGCGGCTGGCGCACGTTATTCGGCCAACGACGCCGATCTGCTCAAATGGGTTCAGACCACGGCGGCGTTCGGCTTTGGCGAAGCTTTCCACCGTTACGTGCGTCCGCTCACCGCAGATCAATTTGACAGGTTCTATCTCGAGGGCGTGCCGGTTTCGATCAAGTACGGCGTGGTTGACGCGCCCCGTTCGCGCCAGGAGATCGAACAACTGTTCGCGCAGATGCTCGCGCGCCTGGAGCCGTCGGAGCAGCTGTTCGAATTCCTTCGAATCATGAACCACTCAGATGCATTTCCACGACCGCTTCGGCCGCTGCAACGGTTATTGGTGCGTGCGGCCGTCGATCTGATCCCATCGCCGATCCGGGGACGATTGGGGCTGACATCCGCATTTGGGCTTCAAGCGTGGGAGCGGCCCATTGCCGCCCTGGCAGGCGCTTTGGTCGACCGAATGGTGCTCCCACGGGGTCCTGCGGCCCAGGCATGTGTGCGGCTTGGGTATCCGGTATCTCGCCTGTATGATCAAGTAGAGTGAATCGCGGTAGAGGTGCCCCCGTGAGCGAATTACACCAAGCATTGGCTCAACTGAGCGCCATCCGCACTCAGGTTGCACGCGATACGCAATTTCGAGGCTATGGACCCGCCTCCATCGCCGCCAGTGGCTTGCTGGCACTGGCGGTGGCGGCCGTGCAAAGTCACCTCATCAATGATGGCCGCGATTTCTTCCCTTTTCTATTCGTATGGGCCGGAACTGCGGCGATTGCCATCGGCTTGACTGCCGCGGAGACCATCGGCCGCGCGCGGCGAGCCCACTATGGCTTGGCGAACGAAATGATTCTATTGGCAGCCGAACAGTTCATGCCGGCGTTGGCGGTCGGGGTGCTGCTCACGGGGGTGCTGATCGAGGCGGCCCCGGCGCAACTGTGGATGCTGCCTGGACTATGGCAATTGTTGTTCAGTCTGGGCGTGTTTGCCTCGTGCCGATTCCTGCCGCGGCCGACGGTGGCGGTCGGAGTTTGGTACCTGGTGGCCGGCCTCACGTGCATCGTGGTGCAAAGCGGCACCAAGACTTTTTCGCCCTGGACCATGGGAATTCCGTTCGGCGTCGGTCAACTGCTGGTGGCGGCGGTGTTGCAGTTTGGATTCGAAAAGGGCAGCGACGATGCGCAACAATAAAACCGGCAAGAGCAAGGTGCCGCGTTTCGCTTATGACGGATTGAATCGCGTCATCCATGAGCGCGCGCGTCTGAGCATGTTGACCTCGCTGATGACTCATTCGAAAGGCCTGGCGTTTGGCGAATTGAAGACCTTATGTGGTCTGACAGACGGCAATCTGAACCGGCATCTTCAGGTGTTGGACGAAGCCCGCCTGGTCAGTGTGGTGAAAACGATGGAGGGCAATCGTCCGCAGACGCGTTGCCGCATCACCGCGCTTGGACGGCGACGCTATTTGGAATACCTGAGCGTTCTCGAGCAGGTCATCGTCGACGGCGCCGGTGCGCCTGACGAGGAAGGCGCCACGAACGGAACTGATCCGGCGAACGCTTGAATCTGTCCGGCGGATCGATCGACGAGGGTTAGCCGATGCGATCAAAACGCCATCAATGCCGCGCCGGCCGACACCAGGATGGCTCCCAGTCCGGTTTGCATGGCGCGGTAATAGCAAACCCATGAAAGCCCGGTGGCCAATCCAGACAGGACCAGGAAGGCCATGCCCTTTGGCGCAATTCCGCTGGGATTTTGCCACTCGCCGCGGGCGGTGACGATGCAGGCGCATAGCGCCACAACGACGATGGTGCGCAGAAAGGTCGCGAGATCCGAATTGATTTCGGCCACGCCGAGTTTGCCGAAAATGGCCGTCATGGCCGCAAACACTGCGGACAAAACCGCGTAGCCGCGCCAATCCGTGGTCAAGTTTTCCGCCACAGCACCGCCGCGACATGAACGCCGAGCGGCGCAAAAGTCGCGTAGGCCAGGAAGCCGTGTGGCAGCGCAAGTTTCGTACGTGGCACAACGAGCATGACAACCCATGAAGCGGCTAAAATAAATGACGATTGACATGTATTTTAAATGATGACTATCATGTAAATACCGATGCCGAGGACCAAGTGCCATGCCGAGAGTTTCCAGACGTCAAGCAGGCTTGAATCGCGAGGCGATTACCGACGTGTCCGCGCGTTTGTTTCGCGAGCGCGGCATTGGCGCCGTGAGCGTCGCAGATCTGATGGCCGCTGCCGGATTGACGCATGGCGGCTTTTACGGTCATTTTGATTCCAAAGACGCATTGGCTGCCGCCGCCTGCGACAGTGCGTTCGCAGCATCCGTGGATCGCTGGAAGCGGCGTGTCGCCGATTCGCATGGCAAGGAATCTGCACGCCGGTCCATCGTCGAGAATTTCTTGTCGGTCAAGGCGCGCAACTCGCCGGGGCAATCCTGTCCGACGGCTGCCTTGGCGGTGGATGTGGCCCGAGCCTCTGAGGATGCGCCGGTTCGACGGGCTTTTGCCGAAGGCGTGGAGCAACTGCTGCACATTCTGCAAACCTTGCAGGCGGGGCGGCAGGCTTCTGAGGATCGGCGCGAATCGCTGGCAGATCTAGCGACCCTGGTAGGGGCGCAAATCATGGCCAGGGCGACATCGCAAACTGCGCTGTCAGAGGAATTTTTGTCGGCGGTGCGGGCGCGCCTGCAGGGTCGTCAGGCAGCAGTCTGATGTTCGCCGCCAAGCTGGCCGATTATTTGCGCCGCCGCGGCATCCACTACTCATGGGTGGTGATGGGAATTGCATTCTTGACCATGCTCATTTCATCGTCGGCGCTCGGACTGCCCGGTGCATTCTTGCAGCCCTTGAGCAAGGAGTTCGGTTGGAATACGCAGCAGATCTCTTCAGCACTGGCCGTTCGCTTTGCGTTGTTCGGTCTGATGGGCCCATTCGCAGCGACATTGATGGAACGCTACGGGCTGCGCCGCATGGTTTGCATTGCCTTGGTCTTGATTGCCGGCGGCCTGCTGCTGGCCACCCGCATGTACGCGCTTTGGCAGCTATTTCTACTGTGGGGGCTGGTTCTGGGAATCGGATCGGGTATGACGGCCCTGGTGTTGGGGGCGACGATTGCCAATCGCTGGTTCGAGCAACGGCGCGGCCTGGTCTTGGGAGTCCTTACCGCGAGTTCTGCCACGGGCCAGCTGGTATTCCTTCCGCTGGCGGCATCTTTGATTCAGCACCATGGCTGGCGCATCGCAGTGTTGCCCGTGGTGGCGGGGTGTATCGTGATAGCGCTGTTGGCCCTCTTTCTGTTGCGAGAACGCCCCCACGATCTGGGTCTGATGCCGTTCGGCGCCAATCCCCAGCTCAATGCCGTGTCGGTAAGTGAGTGGCGTCCGAGTTTCGGCGAGCCACTGCGGGTGCTTCTGAACGCTTCACGCAGCGGTGCTTTCTGGGTTTTGTTCGGCACTTTCTTCGTGTGCGGATTGAGCACCAGCGGTCTGATACAGACGCATTTCATCTCTCTGTGCAGCGATTATGGGCTCGCGGCGATTCCTGCCGCGTCGGTGCTGGCCATGATCGGCGCCTTCGATTTTCTCGGCACCATTGGCTCAGGCTGGCTGTCGGATCGTTTCGACAATCGCAAATTGCTGTTTTGGTATTACGGTCTGCGCGGTCTGTCGCTCCTGTGGCTGCCGCATTCGGACTTCACGCTCTATGGCCTGTCCCTGTTCGCGATGTTCTACGGGCTGGATTGGGTTGCAACCGTGCCGCCGACCGTGAAGTTGACCGGCGCCACATTTGACCGGCAGCGCAGCGCCATGATCTTCGGTTGGATTTTTGCCGGCCATCAATTGGGAAGCGCGACCGCGGCGTACGGTGCGGGACTTACCCGCACCGTGGTGCTCACCTACAGCCCGGCGATCTATGCCGCAGGAATGGCATGCTTGATTGCCGCCGCGTCGATATTCTTGTTGCCCAAGCCGGGCATTTCGGCGGTGTCGGTGCGCTCTGCGACTGCGTCGGCGTGACCTCACCACCGGTACTCCCGGCTGGCCGCGTTGGTCGGGTATAATGCGGCGAGGGTCGCCCGCCACCATTCGCTTCGGAGCACGACGATATGAATTCCAATGCGGCGCCTACCTTGGCGGGCCCCGTCCCGCGTCAGGGACCTTTGTCGTTCTTCGAATTTATCCGTGTCTTACGCGACAACCAGATCGCCACCTACGCGCAGGAAGCCTACGAAGTCGACATCATCCAACGCAAGATGTTCGGCAAGTATCGTTTCATCGTCAACCATCCGGCGGCGATCAAACGCGTGATGCTCGACAACGTGGCCAACTATGAGAAGACCGAAATCACCCGGCGCATTCTCGAGCCAGGACTCGGCAAAGGCCTGCTGACCTCGGAGGGCGAAACCTGGAAGGCACACCGGCGCACCATGACGCCGTCATTCGATCAGCGCAGCGTCGCGGCTTACACGCCGGTGATGACGGCGGAAGCCGAGAAATTGAACTCGCAGTGGAGCAAGTTGGCACCCCATGAGATTGTCGATGTCGCCGGTGCGATGACCGAGGTGACGCTGCAAATCATATCGCGCACCATGTTTTCCTCCGATTCGGATGACATAGTCGGCATCATGGAGCGCAGCTTCGGGCAGTTTCAAGCTCGGATGCGTCCCAACATGATGGACTTCATCGGCCTGCCGGCATGGCTGGCCGGCATCGGCAGGCTCAATGTCGCAAAGCGTACGCTGGGTGAATTCGATGCGCGCATCGATCGGCTGATCCGCGATCGGACCAAGAATCTGGACAATGCACCGAAGGATCTGTTGTCGCGCCTGATTGCGGCGCGCGATGAACAGACCGGCATCGGCATGACGGCTCAAGAGGTTCGCGATCATGTGATCACCATCTTCATGGCCGGCCATGAAACCACGGCGATGACCATGATCTGGACCTGGTACCTGCTTTCGCAACATCCGGCCGTCGAGGCGAAGCTGCACGCGGAGTTGCATTCCGTGCTCGACGGCCGCACCCCGAATCACGAGGATGTGCCCAAGCTGACGTACACGCGCATGATCATCGAGGAGTCGATGCGAATGTATCCGCCGGCTCACACGCTGGCACGGGTCGCGCTCGCCGAGGATACGCTGTGCGGGCGGACCATTCCCAAGGGCGCCACCATCATGATCGTGCCCTGGCTGCTTCACCGCCACAAGAAGCATTGGCAAAATCCCGAGCGCTTCATTCCCGAACGCTTTGGCGCCGAACAATCCGCTCAGCGCGTGCGCTTCTCCTATCTGCCATTCGGCGGCGGCAGGCGAATTTGCATCGGCGCGGCTTTTGCCATGACCGAGGCCACCGTACTGCTCGCCACCATCGCCAATCGTTGTCGGTTGGCACTGGCTCCGGGGCATCCGGTCGAACCTCAGGCGCTGATTACGCTGCGGGCGCGTCATGGTTTGAAAATGCGCGTCGAGGCCCGGAACCGGTTCGACTGACCGGAATCAGTTGCGAAGGCTGGCGGTGATCTGCTTCAAAACCGCGGCGCTGTTCAAAATCTCGTGGCCCTGCCCGGGCGCTATGACCATGGATGCGGCAATGCCCTGTGCGGCAGCCTTGTCGATGTAGGCCTGAGCGTATTCAGGCAGGGCGAGCGGATCTGCGCTGCCGGAAATGGCGGTTATTTTGATGGCCTGGTCCATCTTGCCGAGTTCTGCATCGGGCGACAAACTGCGCACCGGCAGCAGCCAGACAGGACTCCACTGCAGCCTGGCCATGTGCCTGCGGAAGGCGGGTACATTGCAGGGACAGCCGACCAGGAATATTTGCTGTAGCAATCTGCCGCTGCCGGCAGCGACATCGGCGGCGATGGCGGCGCCTCCCGAGTGTCCTACCAGAATGAGCGAGGTCGCACCGTACCGGCTCTTCAGCGCCTGAATCGCGGCAGCTACATCGTCCCTTACCTGCGCCGTGTAGTTCTCGCCCGCGGCGAATCCACGGTCGCCGTCGGATTTGGCGCCATAGGGATCGCGGTATCCAGGGCGCAGCAAAGCCACCACCACGCTTTCCGGTGCTGCCTGCGCGAGGTCTGCGGCGAACTTGTATTGATAGCTGGGATTGACGAAGGGAGCATCGCCATGCAGAACAACGACCAACGTGCTGACGCCCGTGCTTCGCGCACCGAAAGCTCTTCCGGCCAGCCGGTGGCCGTCGTCGCCCACCACAATGGGCTCGCCGCGCGCTTCGTTGAGCGGCTTCAGCTCGGCGAAGGTCCCGCGTACGGCAATCAGTTGCCAAGTGATTGCGGCAATCGCGACGAGGGCCGTCAGCAGAAATACGGTCACCCAGATGCGTTTGGAGCGCTTCATGATTTGCCTTGAAGGCATGATATCCAAACCAGCGCGGCTGGGATATGTCTTACAATCCCTGTAGTGATCACTACCGCCCAGGGGCGGCTCGACTTCCAGCTGGAAACCACCGCCTCCGGCTCCAGCGCTCGAGCAGCCCGCTTCACCACCCTGCACAACGAAGTGCTGACGCCGACTTTCATGCCGGTGGGAACTCACGCCGTGGTGCGCTCGCAGCGTCGCGAGGACCTGCTCGGAAGTGGGGCGCAGGTATTGTTGGCCAACACCTATCACTTGCTGCTGCGTCCAGGAACGGCGGTGTTCGAGAAATTCGGCGGCATTCACGGCTTCATGAACTGGCCGCGCTCGGTATTGACCGATTCCGGCGGATTCCAGATCTTTTCGCTGCCCGGCAGCCGCACCCTGACCGAGGAACACGCCGAATTCAAGAGCTACTTGGACAAGAGCATCGTTCGATTGAGTCCTGAACGCAGTATCGAGACCCAGAAGCTCATCGGTGCCGACATCATGATGGTGCTGGATCAATGCGTACCGTCGACGGTGGATCACGCAACGGCTCGAAGTGCCATGGAACTTACCCATCGTTGGGCCCATCGCTGCCTGGCGGCCCGCGGCGAATCGCCGCAGGCGCTGTTCGGTATCGTCCAGGGGGCGAGTTACGAGGACCTTCGCAGCGAGAGTGCTCGTGTGATTACCGGGCTGCCATTCGATGGGTTCGCCATCGGCGGCTTGGCGGTGGGCGAAACCAGCCGGCAGCGCGAGGACTGCACGGCGGCCGTGACGGCGCTGCTGCCGCAACATCAGCCGCGCTATCTCATGGGCGTGGGCACGACGCGCGATCTGCTCGAAGCGGTGCATCGTGGGGTCGACATGTTCGACTGCATCCTGCCCACTTCGCTGGCCAAGCAGGGGGTTGCCTTCACCAGCTTGGGCAGGCGCGATCTGCGCCGTGCCGCGTATCGCGGGATGGAAGGTCCGATCGATCCCAATTGCGGCTGCTATACCTGCAGAACCTATTCCATCGCCTATCTGTTCCACCTGCAGCGCGCCAACGAATTCACCGGCTGGCAGTTGCTGGGACTTCACAACATTCATTTTTATCTGCAGTTGATGCGCACCATGCGCGAACAGATTCTCGCCGGCACATGGATGAGCTTTTACCGGGCTCAGCGGGAGCTGCTGGATGCGCGCGACAGTTACGGCGCGCCGATACGCCATGTCACCAAGGCACAACGGCGCAGCCGCCGGTTGAAACGCGGCCGTTATGAGGTGTTGGTGCGAAACGATGTGGGGTTCATCCGCGATTGCGAATCCGGCGAAGTGATGCATCCGGTGGCCGATCCGCTGGAGGAGGCCCGCTCGCTGTACGTTGAACAATCGCGATTGATCGAGCGTCTGCAGGCAGGCGGTTCGCAGCCGCTGGTGGTATGGGATGTCGGACTGGGTGCCGGCGCCAACGCGATGGCGGCCATCATCGCAGCCGAGAAATGCGAGCCTGGATCGAACCGCCGCGGCTTGAAGCTGGTGAGTTTCGAAAACGATTTGGATTCGCTGCGGCTGGCGCTCGATCATCCACGCTGGTTCAAGCATCTGCGCCACGCGGCCCCTGCGACGCTGCTGACGCAGCTTGCTTGGGCAAATCCCGCTGCCGCGATCGAATGGCAGCTGCTGCTCGGCGATTTCACCGAGCAACAGCTCGCCGCGCAACCGCCGGACATCATATTTTTCGATCCCTTTTCATTCAAGACGGACGGCACATTATGGAGCCAGTCGGCGTTTTCCGGCTTGCTGCGCGTCTGCAGCAACTCGGCCACCGAGCTGTTCACTTATAGCTATTCCACCAGTGTGCGGGCGGCCATGTTGGCGGCAGGATTCCATGTCGCGAAAGGGCGCGGTACCGGAATGAAGGCCGAGACCACCATCGGACTGTCGCCGCGCGCGGCTTTGACGGCTCACGGCCGCGAGCTGTTGGGCAAGGAGTGGTTGGACAAATGGCGGCGCAGCGATGCCCAAGCGCCGTTCGGAAGCGCCGCGGATGATGACGGCTGGCGCGAGGCGATCCGCAACCATCCGCAATTTCGCGGTAACTCTTAGCTATGCACATGCCAAGATGACCACTTGATATGATCGCTTCGTCTGCGGCCTTGAATCCAGGAGAACATGATGAATGATGCCGTCATTGTCGCCACTGCGCGCACCCCCATCGGTCGGGCTTATCGTGGTGCTTTCAACGACACCTCGGGACAGCGCTTGGCTGAACATGCGGTGCAGGCAGCCGTTGCGCGCTCAGGGATCGACCCCGGGGAAGTCGACGATGTGGTCTTCGGCTGCGCCATGCAACAAGGAAGCACGGGCCACAATGTGGCGCGGCAGGCAGCCCTGTTTGCGGGACTGCCGGTGACCACGTCGGGAACCACCATCGATCGTCAGTGCGGATCCGGCATGCAGGCCATCGCCATGGCGGCGACCCGGGTCATGACCGGCGAGTTCCAAGTGGCGGTGGCGGGCGGAGTGGAATCCATCAGCTTGGTGCAGAACGAACATGCAAATCGCTTCCGAGTGCAGGATGCGGATCTGCTCGAGATCGTGCCGGCCATGTACATACCCATGATCGACACAGCCGAGAATGTAGCGGTCCGCTACAAGATATCGCGGGAGGCCCAGGATGAGTATTCGCTCGAGAGTCAGCGGCGTACCGCGGCGGCACAAGCGGCCGGACGCTTCGATGCGGAGATCGTGCCGTTGAAAGCTCACATGGCGGTCCACGACAAGGCGACCGGCGCTGTGCTCGAAAAGAAGGCGGTGACTCTTGCCAAGGATGAAGGGAACCGCGCGGATACGACGCTGGCGGGATTGGCGGGGTTGAAGCCGGTGCGCGGTCCGGGCAATTTCATCACGGCGGGCAACGCCAGCCAGCTCTCGGACGGCGCCAGTGCCTGTGTCGTGGTCGATTCCAAGTATGCGGAACAGCGCGGACTCGAGCCGCTGGGAATCTTTCGCGGCATGAATGTCGCCGGATGCGAGCCCGATGAAATGGGGATCGGACCTGTGTTCGCGGTGCCCAAATTGTTGAAGCGCTTCGGTCTGAAGATCGACGATATCGGGTTGTGGGAGTTGAACGAGGCCTTTGCGGTGCAGGTGATCTACTGCCGCGATCGATTGGGCATCGATCCGGCCAAGCTCAACGTCAATGGCGGCGCCATTTCCATCGGCCACCCCTACGGCATGAGCGGCGCGCGCATGGCAGGCCATGCGCTCATCGAGGGCAAGCGCCGTGGGGTCAAGTACGCCGTCGTGACCATGTGCATCGGGGGTGGCATGGGCGGCGCCGGATTGTTCGAAGTCGTTTGAGGCAGCAACTGCGTGCCCAACACTGTTTCGGTGAGGCTAGAATGGTGTATGGACGCAAAACTCGAAGCAATTTTGCAACTGATACCCACGGCCATCGCCACGACCGACTCGCAGCTGCTCTTTGACTGCGTCAATCCGGCGTTCTGCGCGCTCACAGGCTATTCAGCGGAAGAGCTGATCGGCCGGCCGGCCGGCAGCTTATTTGGCGCGGAAAGCCTTGCACTCGGCTCGGCGCGTCACGACAACCTTGCATTTTCCCGTAAAGATGGCACCGCTGCACAAGTGCAGCTGCGGTTCGAGCCGGACGGCACGTCGAGCGGCGGCCACGTCATCATGGCGTCGATACGCGAACCCGCAGCGCGTGCCGAAACGGAACGCAGCACCTTTCTGACAGAGGAATTTGTGGCGACTCTTTCCCATGAGCTGCGCAATCCGTTGAACGCCATCCTGGGCTGGGCCACCATCCTCGGTCGCACCGAGGGTCTGGCACCGTCGGTGATGCGCGGGGTGCAAGCCATCGAGCGAAATTCGCGGTTGCAGGCGCGCATGATCGCCGACCTCGTGGATTACGCCGGCATCACTTTCGGCAAAATGCGCCTCGCCATTTCGACGGTGGACCCGTTTCCCGTGGTGCGCGCCGCACTGGATGAGGTGACTGCGCAGGCAAACGCCCGCAACATCGAGCTGAATGTTTTGTTCGGCGACGAGAGCGTGGTGGTGGAGGCTGACGCCCCGCGGCTGCAGCAGGTTGCGCTGAACTTGCTGAGCAATGCGATCAAGTTTTCGCCGCAAGGCGCCACGGTCAAGGTTACGGCGGCGCGCGCCGGCACGCATTTCCTGTTGACGGTCGAGGATCGGGGGATGGGGATCAGCGGGAGCTTCTTACCGCGTATTTTCGGGCTTTTCAGCAAGCAGGATTCGAGCAATACCAAGAGCCGCGGAGGACTTGGGCTGGGGCTGGCCACCGTCAAACAATTGGTCGATCTGCACGGCGGGTCCATCGCTGTGGAAAGCCCGGGCGAAGGTAAAGGGTCTACGTTCACGGTGCGTATACCGCTGAGTGAGAAAAAACCGGCCCCCGGAGCGGGTGACAGCCAGCGTCTGCGCTCGTTGGATCTGTCCGGCGTGGTCGCCACTCGGGCACTGCGGTACTGAGCGCCGCGTGTGAGACGCGGCCTACATCGGGTTGCGTCATCGGCAACGCCGATGCCGCGGCCTGAATCTCGTATAGTCCGGTTCATGAACACCGAAACACGTTTAGAAGACCTCATGGACGCCTCCGGCGAGTTGCTGGCCCAAGTGGCTGATGAAAAAGGCCCTGAGATAGCTGCGCTGCGCGATCGACTGGCCAAGGGCATCAAGCAGGCGAAGCAATATCTTGCCGATACGGCTCAGCAGGCCGGCGAGCAGATCAAGGAAACGGCCGTGGCTGTGGATGACTACGTTCATGACAGCCCGTGGATCTCGATCGGGATCGCCGCGACGGTTGCTGCGGCGCTTGGATACGCGGCCGGCGTTGCCAGTGCGCGCCCGCGGAAACGCTTCGGCATTTTCTAGTTCCTTTGACAATCGGGGGGTCTGAGCCCAACCTTGGCCTGTTTATTCCACCAAGAATAAGAGGCCAGAATGCGGCTATCCCGCTTGTGCATCGGCGCAGTTCTTTTTGCTTCTGCGCTCCCGTTACCGCGCACCCATTCTGAAGACTGGGGCCTTTCATCCGCTGTCCACCATGAACGCTGGCAGCTGACTGGACTGAAGGCACCAGCGGAAGTCATCGTCGACCATTGGGGGGTGGCCCACGTTTTTGCGGGCAGCGTTGTCGACGCCTTTTTTCTGCAAGGCTACAACGCGGCGCGGGATCGTCTTTGGCAAATCGACTTGTGGCGCAAGCGCGGGCTGGGGTTGCTCTCACAATCTCTGGGGCCCGCCTACGTAGCACAAGATCGGGCTGCACGGTTGTTCCTGTACCGCGGCGATATGCGCGAAGAATGGGCCGCTTACGCTCCGGAATCGAAGCTTTGGGTGGAGTCTTTCGTTCAAGGCATCAATGCCTACGTGCAGGACACGCGCGCCGGGCGCAGGCCGCTACCGGTTGAATTCAAGCTCACGGACAGCCGGCCCGATTTGTGGCAGCCGGATGACGTGCTGCGAATTCGCAGCCATGCGCTGGTTTCCAATGTGACCTCCGAAGTCGCCCGTGCGCGCGTGGCGTGCGCCGCCGGACTGCAAGCCGATCAACTGCGTCGCAAGATCGAGCCGGTCAGCCATCGGCTGACGACGCCTGCAGGTTTGAATCCCTGCGACATCCCCGCCGATGTCCTCAAGGACTATCTGTTGGCCACCAAGCCGGTGGACTTTGCCGCGGAGTCGCGCAGTGAAAAGCATGCGGCAAACTCGGCAGATCGCGATCTGCTGTCGGCCATCCAATCGCAATCCGCCGAAGGCTCCAACAATTGGGTGGTTGCGCCTTCGCGCACATCGACCGGACGCGCGCTGCTCGCAAATGATCCGCATCGGCAGCTCGGCGTGCCCTCGCTGCGCTATGTGGTGGCCCTGAACGCGCCGGGCCTCAACATAATTGGAGCCGGCGAGCCGGCTCTGCCCGGCATTTCCTTCGGTCACAACGATGACATTGCGTTCGGTTTGACCATCTTCGCCATCGATCAAGAGGATCTGTACGTCTATGAGTTGAAGCCTGACGACGCGCGAAGTTACCGTTACCAGTCAGGTTGGGCAAGGATGCAGGTCGTGAGCGAGAGCATCGAAGTGAAGGGCGAGCCCGCGCGGCAGGTGGAATTGCTGTTCACGCGCCACGGCCCCGTGTTGGCGCAGGATCCGGCCAAACACCGGGCCTTCGCTCTACGGACGGTATGGAATGAGCCCGGTCTTGCGGGCTACTTCGGATCATCGCGATTACTCGGTGCAAAGAATTGGAGTCAGTTCAAGCAGGCAAGCGATGCCTGGGGAGCTCCGCCCCTGAATCTGGTCTATGCCGACATTCTGGGCAACATCGGCTGGGCTGCTGCCGGCCGGACACCGGTGCGCCGCAACTGGGACGGGCTGATGCCGGTCCCGGGCGATGGTCGATACGAGTGGCGGGGTTTTTATGGCAACGATGTGCTGCCGTCGAGCTACAACCCGGTGGAAGGATTTTTTGCGACGGCCAACGAAATGAATTTACCGGCGGGATATCCGAATGAACGCAACAGAATTGCTTTCGAGTGGACCGATCGCTCGCGCATCGACCGAATCAACGAGCTGCTCCGCGCCAATGACAAGGTCAGCCTGGCTGATTCCATGGCAATCCAAACCGATTCGGTCAGCACGCAATCCCGCAGGGTTACGGCGTTGCTCGGTTCATGGGCGGCAGCGGCCGGCGATACCGATACCGCGAAGGCGGTGGGTGCGCTGCGAGCCTGGGATCACGATGAGACCACGGCCAGTCCGGCGGCAGCGATATACGAAGTGTGGGCTACAAAATATTTGGGCGCCGCGACAGTGGCGAAAGTGACTCCTGCGACAGCAAGAAAGCTCCTCGAACAAGGTCAACTCGAAGCCATCATCGGTTACCTGGAGCATCCGGACGCGCGTTTGGGTCCAGATCCGGTTGCCGCGCGCGATGCCGTATTGCTGGAAAGTCTGAACGCGGCGCTGGCCGAACTGCGCAACCGTCTGGGGCCCGATATGAGCAATTGGAACTGGGGACGCTTGCATCACGCGACGTTCGAGCCGGCGGTGGGCGTTTTGGCGGATCCGCAGTTGCGCGCGCAAATGTCGGTTGGCCCGTTGCAGACGCCGGGATCTTCCTCCTCGCCGCGTGCCCAGTCGTATCGGAGCAGCGACTTCGCCGTGATCGGCGGCGCGTCGGTACGCATGGTGCTGGACGTCGGCGCCTGGGACAATTCAGTGTTCATCAACACTCCGGGCCAATCGGATGACCCGCTCAGCCCGCATTATCGCGACCTGTTTCCGCTATGGGCAGGCGGCGCATATGTGCCCTTGCCTTTCAGCCGCTCAGCGGTTGAGCGCAATGCAGAGACCCGGATCGAGGTGGTGCCGGGCACTTAACGGATAGGACGGCGATCCGCGCTTGTCAGGCAGCGATCTGCCGGTTGCCCGACACGGTCGACGCTGCGGAACGATGCCGATAGTCAGTCAGTCGCTCGGCATGCAGTCTGTGCGATGCGACTTCCTTCTGGCGCTCCGTCCGAGCCTGCCGTCGCCACATTTGCACCGCAACAAGGAAATAGGCCATGGTCAGTGCGATGCCCACTACCACCAAAGCAATCATCACAATATCCGAACTCATTCCCTTCCATCCCCAAACGCGACCGGTTTCCGTTCCCAACTATGAGTCGAAGCGTATATTACCAAAGCCGAGGGCTTGCCGGTGAGCCGCAAGGATTATGAAAAGTGAGCGAGTCGCAACATCTGGCTCAGATGGCCAACGACATCGGAGCTTTCTTTCGCGCCCAACCGCACGAGGATGCCGTCGCAGGCATCGCCAATCACTTGAGGAGTTACTGGACGCCTAAAATGCGCGCACAACTGACCAGCCAAATGAATCAGGGGGCTGCGGAACTGGACGAACTGCCTCGCGAGGCTCTGCGGGCACTGATGAAACCTTCAAGCGGCGCGCCTTTGCAACCGGCTGGAGGCGATGCCGGCTAAAGCGCTGCCGCCGCCATCGCCGGCGGTGTGACGTGGCCAAAGCGCCGCTGCCGTCGCGCGAAGATTTCCAGCGCCTGGGCGAACGCGTCTGAATCGAAATCCGGCCAATGGTTTTCGACGAAGTGCAGCTCCGCGTACGCACACTCCCAGAGCAGAAAATCACTGAGCCGTTTCTCGCCGCCGGTCCGTATCAGCAGATCGACGTCGGGGGTGGCCATCGTCGAATGATCCACCTGGGCCAAGGTTTCGATGAAGTGCGATCGATCGATGCGTCCCTGCTGCATCATGCGCCGGCAGGTCTCCAAGATGGTCTGCTGCGCTGAGTAGTCGACCGCAATCCGCAACCGCATGCCGGTGCAATGCGCGGTGGCGCGCTCGCTTTGCTCGATGGTCTGCACCAGTTGACGCGACAGCCGGTCTCTGCGGCCGATAATTTCGATGCGGATCGATTGATCGATGCAGCGCGGCGTCTGGGTCCCCAGGTAGCGCCGCAGCAACGCGAACAGCGCCGCCACCTCCGCGGGCGGCCGGGCCCAGTTCGCGGCCGAGAACGCATACAGGGTCAAGGTGCCAATCTTGCGGCGGGCCGCAGCTTCCACGACGATGTCGACGGTCTTGGCGCCTGCACGATGCCCGGCGCTGCGCGGTAGTCCGCGCTGCGTGGCCCAGCGGCCATTGCCGTCCATGATGATGGCGACGTGCATCAGCGGCGCGTCGCTTTGATGACGGCTTCGACGTGATCCAGGTATCGATTCAAGGCGTCGCGGCCTCTTTGGGTAATCCGATACACGGTCTTGGGCCGCCGCGCTTCGAAGGACTTGGTGATGATCAGGTACTTCGCATCCTCGAGCTTGCGCGCATGCGCGCTCAAATTTCCGTCGCTGACGTCGAACAGCGATTTCAATTCATTGAAGGTTACTTCGCTGCGCACGGCCAGTGCACTCATGATGCCGAGCCGCACGCGTTCGTAGATCAAGCGATCGACAGTTGCATCGTCACGCGTGTCCGGCTGCTTCGGCACCGCTGCAAGGCTGGCCCGCTTGGGAGTTGCCGCCACATTGCGGTGGATTTCAGATTTCAGAGGCATCGGTCGTCCGTCCGATCACAAAGCCGAACACGATATGCAGGCCCCCGAAACCGATGGCCAGCATGAGTATCTGCAAATTGTCGGGAAGCAGCAGCGCCATAATCCCCAGCAGCGCGAAACAGCCGCCCAAAACCCCGATGGTGCGGGTGGTTGCCGAACTCGCCGTGATCAGAGCGCAGCCATACAGCAGCAGCCAGGTGCCGGGGATGGCGTGAAGATTGCCGTATGTCCAATGAACCGCGGTCATTGCGACAGCCGCGAACAGGGAGGGGGTGAGGCACAACACGAATTTTCGCAACGGCGTGCCGATCAGCCGCAGGTTGCGCAGGGATGATTCGCGCACCAGCAACGTGCCGCCCACTGCGGCCCCCACCAAGGAAGCGCTCAGCCAGATCGCCAGCCAGTAAGCGTGCAAGCTGGGCACTGAAGAAATCGCGGCTGTGAGCAAACCCAGTACCCCAAGGGCCAAGCCGGCCGAACCTGGGACCGCCAACGACACCGCGCCCTCCATCGAGGAGCGGATATAGCGCAATGTCGATGCGGCATGCGAATCGAGCCGCTGGATCTCTGGCTTGAGCACGCTTGGACGGTAGCGCGCATTACCGTGCATCGTCAAGTACTCTGCATAATAGAGTAAAGCATTTCTTCAGAAGTGTGGCCCGATCCGCAGTTCGATTCCGATCGCACGAGGCAGCGGCCGCATCGCTGTAGCAGGCCGTGGGAACCTTAGCGCACGGCAGACCAGATTGATCGTTTTCTTGCGTCGCGAATGCCCGTCTTTGCGAAGCAGTTCTCATCTTTCGAGTTTGACGCGACCCGATCCGGTCGTCGATTGCTCCGATCACGCCTAAGTGTGATCCAAGGCAACACGGAAACCCTTAATTTCCCGGACCCTTATTGCGTAAACACGAACACTCTCATTCGTGGTTGGCGAACGAAGATCGCAGGGCAGCAAAGCCGGAATGGCGCGCGATATGGGACCATAACGATGCTTAAAAATGTCAGAAGTGTAGTGCCGAGCATGCCGGAGCCGACCGTGCGGGCGCCCGTGCAAGCCCCCAAACGTCAAAAGCTGAGTGTCTTTCTGGTGACAGGAGACGAAGCGCTCTGGCCGCAAGTCGGCGCCGAATTGTCGGCCGCCATGGTGCTGAAGCAGGTCGACTCGGTCGAAGAGTTGCTGAGCTCCACCGCCCCCGGACAATCCGGCATCGTTTTATGGGATGCCCGCAGCAACCCGGATCCCGCTGCAGTTCTGTCGCGGATGAACATGCATTCATCGCGATTTGCCATCGTCGCACTCGACAGCGAAGCGAGCGCCGACGCCTGGACCTTGCCGACGCAGCACCGTCAGGTCGTCGGGCACGTCGCAGTGCCGGTCAAGGGCGATGCATTCAAGAGTGTCTTGGACAACGCCCATGAGGAGGCCAATACCCGCATGGCGCTGCTGGGCGATGGCTCATCCCCGCCCCCCGGGTCTGAAGATTCCCCAAAGCGCTCGATGCTGGTCCCCGTGGTCATCGGCGTGCTGGTGGTGGCCGCCGGGGCGGCCTTCTATTTCATGCGCGGCGGCAGCTCGGAACCGAAACCGGCGGCGGCACCGGGGCCCGGCGCACCGAGCAGCGCACCTCAAGCCGCGGCAGCGCAGCCGGCGCCTGCGAAGGTCTCGAATGAGGCAGACGAGAAGACCTACGCCCTCATCGACAAGGCGCAGCAAGCCATGCTCGATCGGCATTACATCGACCCGACCGCGGGCAGCGCCCTGGCCCTGTATCGAGAAGTATTGGCGATCGATCCTGCGAACGGTGAGGCGAAGCAGGGACTGGAACGGTTGGCGGAGATCCTGATCGCGCGCGTCCAAGGCGCCTTGGACGAGCGCAAATTCGATGCCGCCCTGCAGTCCTTGGAAACCGCCCGAAGCATCGATCCGAACGATCGTCGCCTGTCGGCGTTGGACGAAAGAATCGCCAGCCTGCGCGCCGAACTCGGTCCGGCGCAAATCGTTGCGGCCATGAATGCTCAGAACTTCGACCGCGCGACGCAACTCATCGATGACGCGACCCGCAGCAAATCCATCCCGGCCGCCAAGCTGGCGCAGTTGCGCGACGATGTTCGCCGGCGCCGCGATGAAATCGAGGTTGTACGGCTGACCAAGCTCATCGACCTGCGTACGCAGCAGGATCGCTTGACCGATCCGCGCAATGACAGCGCGCTCTATTATCTGGAGCAGGCGAGGCAGGCCGGCGCCGGTGCTGCGACATTGCAGCCCCTGATTCAGGAATTATTGAAGCATCTTGGTATCGCGGCGCGCGCTGCGATCGACACGCGGCACTATGCCGACGCCGACAAGCTATTGGCCGAGTTGCACAATCTCGGCGCCCCGCAAGCTTCGGTCGCGGCTCTGCAACACGATCTGGCAGCAGGGCGCGCTCAACAGTCCCCGCAGAAGCCGGAGCAGCCACAATACCTTGAATTGGCGCAATCGCGGCTGGCACAGGGCAAGCTGTTGGAGCCCGAGAACGACAACGCACTCTACTACCTCAACCAATTGCGCTCGGCGGATCCGCGGAATGCCGGACTGCCATCCGTCACGGCCGCATTGCAAGCCCAGATCCTGCAACGCGCCCGTGCCGCGTTGGATTCCGGCGACGTGGACCGATCGCAATCCTTGGCGCAGGCGGCCGCCAGTCTGGGCGCCTCCGCGGACGTTGACGCGTTGAACGACAGGATCCGCCAACGCCGCGGAGTCAACGGCGAGATGCCGCAATTGCCCGAGCAAAGTCTGACCCGTCTGAACAAGCTGGATGTCCAGTATCCGCTCCGCGCCCTGCAGTCCGGCCTCGAAGGCTGGGTGGAGATCGCCTACACGGTTCTGGCCGACGGGTCTGTGGCCAATGTGAAAATCACCGGCTCCTCGCCGCCAAAGGTGTTCGACGCGGCGGCGACCAAAGCCGTCGCTCATTTGCGCTACCAACCCGTCATGCAGAACGGCAGTCCGGTTGCCGTGGGCACCATGCTGCGGGTCGTGTTTCGAGTACCCAAGTAGAGTGAGAATGAATACAGAAGCTGCCGCGACCCAGACCCAGTCGATCGAGCGCACGCGCAGCACTGCGCTTTGCCTGATCGTGCACGACGATCTGGAATTGCGGCTGCGTCTTGCGGGCTTGGTCCGGCGCGCGATGCCCAAAGTCGACGCGGACACCGTGACGCGTGCCGGATTCGAAGCCATTTCGGTGGATCGCCTGAAGGCCTACGTGGCGGTGATGCTCATCGTCGAGTTCAGTCCGCCGGAGGCATCGACCGCATCGCTGGCCGCGCTGACGCGCTTGCAGGAGCAGGCGCCCAACCTGCCGATATTCGTTTTTGGGCGTGGCGGCAATGAACGTACGGCTGCGCGCTGCATGAAACTGGGTGCCTCGGATTACTGGCCCATCCATTCGGTCATTGTCGCTGAGCTGTGCACGGCCATGCAGCCCTTGATCGATCCGCCGGCGGCCATCGGCGCGGCATCGCATGCGGCGGATCGCTGGCGTCAGCCCGAGGTCGCCGGTTACTCGCTGCTGAAGAAGATCGCGCAGTCCACGTCCGCCGGTGTGTATCTGGCGAAGAACGAGGAGTTTTCCCATCCCGTTGCGCTCAAGATACAGCCGCTGAAGGGCAAGACGGACGTAACCGCAGCCGATCGCGAACGATTTACCAAGGAATGCGAAATCCTCTCGAAGCTCAATCACCGCTCCATCGCCAACGTGCTCGATTTCGGCGTCACCGATGATTACCTGTTCCTGGCGCTCGAGTACTTCCCCTGCGGAAGCCTGCGCGACCGCATGAAAAATCCCGTGAGCGAGGCGGACGCCGTCAACTACGCCCATCAGATCGGCGAGGCGCTGCAAATCGTGCATGCCGCGCGCATCGTGCATCGCGACCTCAAGCCCTCGAACCTAATGCTCACCGACGAGAACCGCCTGGTGCTGATCGACTTCGGCTCGGCCCGCACGCAGTTGACGACCAGCGATCCTGCGCGATCCGATGATTGCACCGGTACGCCTTATTACGTCTGTCCGGAGCAGATCGATGATCGTGAACCGGACGCTCGCGGCGATCTGTACAGCCTTGGCATCGTCATGTTCGAAATGCTCGCCGGCGGCCTGCCGTTCACGGGCAGCAATCTCACCGCCATTCTGGCCGCACATCGGACGGCGGCAATTCCGCGGCTGCCCGACGCGGTCAAGAACTACCAACCCATCATCGACCGACTGCTGGCCAAGGATCCGAAGGATCGCTTCGCATCGGCGGCGCAGTTCCTCGATGCCCTGGACGCCATGCGGCTCGAATCAGACAAGAAACCCAGCAAATCACAGCGGAGTGCTTGATAAATGAAAGCTCGTCTTCCCGGAAAGTTGCTGCCCCGTTCCTCGGGCAGCGGTCTTCTGGTTCTCGTCATCGTTCTGGGTTTCGCCTTCGTTGCGGCGGTGCTGATACCGGGCTTGGAACTCGCCAGTGAACTGGCCGACAGCACCGTGGCCCTGAAGTTCGTCGGCCAGCAGCAACGCAACCCCACGTTGATCCGCGCATCTCTCGATGCGATGCACGATCGTTTGACGAACCGCGGTTACATACAGGAATCCCTGGACCAGCTGCGCGATTCCACCGCCAAGCTCGATGCCGGCTTGAAGGAAATGAACGCGCCGCGTGCCTCGGGATGGCTGTCGTGGTTCGGCAGCGCCACGCCGGGCGGCGCGCCGATTTCCGGCAAGCACGCCGAAACGCTGCGCGACCTTTGGTCCAAACAGCAGGATTCTCTGGCCCCCGTGCTGACCTTCAACGGTGTTCCCTACCAGGACAACGAGTCTACCGGCACCGTCCTGAACGACAGCGGCAAGCAGTTGGAGCGGGACATCACCGCCGCGATCCGGTCGGTGCGGCATGGCATGCCGTTGGTCGACAACGAGTTGACGGCCATCGTCGGTGAATTGCAGACCAACAGTGCGCATTCCGCCAGCCAGCTGCGTCTGGTCATGCTCACCGGCCTGCTGATCGCCATCGCCCTGGTGACCGTCGTGACCGTGTTGATGCTGTCGCGTCAAAAGCAAGACTCTTCGCTGCGCGCCGCACGGGCCCAAACGGCCGACATTCTGCGCACGGTGAAAGACGGCCTGTTTCTGCTCGATGAGAACCTCATCATCGGAGCATCCTACTCCGGCGCGCTCGAGAACTTGTTCCAACGCAACGACTTCGCCGGGTTGCATTTCGAGCAGCTGCTGAAGGACATCGTGTCCGAGAAGACGCTGGCAACTGCAATCAAATTCGTCGGCGTGTTGTGGTCCGAGCGCACCAAGGAAAACCTGGTCAAGAGCATCAATCCTTTGGGGGAGGTGGAAGTCAACTTCGACGCCGGCGGAAAACTCGCGACCCGTTACCTGCAGTTCGAGTTCCACCGCGTGCGTGTCGACGGCAAGATCACCCAGGTGCTGGTTTCGGTCTCGGATGTCAGCGCGCGGGTCGATCTCGCCCGCGAATTGCAAGCCTCGCAGACGCAGGCGCAAGCCCAGGTCGATACGCTGCTGGGCATTTTGCACGTCGATCCGGCGCAATTGGCCGCGTTCCTCAATGACTCGAATGCCGCCATGAAGATGATCAATGCCGTGCTGCGGGAGCCTGCCCGCGAAGAAAGCGCCTTCCGCAAGAAGCTGGACACCCTGTTCCGCCAGGTCCACTCGGTGAAGGGCGAGGCCGCCGCGTTGGGTCTCTCGTCGATCGAGAGCCGTGCGCACTCCTTCGAAGACGATCTGAAATCCTTGCGCGAGAAGGCCGACCTGTCCGGCAACGATTTCCTGCCGCTGGTCATCAAGTTGGATGACCTGTTGACCCATCTGCAGGCGGTGGGCGATCTGGTATCCCGCCTTTCGCGGCTGCATGTCGCCGCGGGCCGCGCCGAGAGCGAATCGCACACCGATACGGCGGTGATCGAACAGGGCGGCATGGCAGCACCCGCCGCCGATGGTGCCGAAGCAGCGGCGTTGCCCGCGCCGGCGGCCAAGCTGGAAACCACGGTTCCCGCGATGCTGCAGCAATTGACGCAGCGGGTTGCGAGCGAGAACAACAAGGATGCCACACTGCAATGCAGCGGTTTCGACACGGTGCCGGACGAATATCGCCGCATCGTCAAGGATATCTCCGTGCAGGCGGTACGCAATGCCATCGTCCATGGCATCGAGCCCGCCGAGGAGCGGTCGGCAGCCGGCAAACCGGCACAAGGCTCACTCAAGTTGATCTTCCAGGATCACGGCGACGCCGGCTATAAGTTGATCGCCGAGGACGATGGTCAAGGCCTGTCGATCGAGCGCATCAAGGAAGCCGCACTGAAGAAAGGCTTTCTCACGCCGGAGAAGGCGGCCACCTTGGACGCCAAACAGGTATTCGCGCTCCTGTTCCAGCCTGGCTTTTCAACCGTCGAGACGGCCACCAAGGACGCCGGCCGCGGCGTCGGCATGAACCTGATGGCAGGATTGATGCAGCAGGTTGGAGGCAGGGTCTCGGTTGCCACCATGCCTGGAAAA
>CAZZWM010000057.1:0-23583 GCA_964657945.1 uncultured Steroidobacteraceae bacterium | reverse complement strand
GGTCCGAGCAATGCGTCCCTCAACATGCATTTCAAATCGGCGCTGAAGGCAAGCGCGCCGCGGTCGACCATGGAATACCTGAGTAACCGAATGGTATAACTAGCGACATTCAGGGAGAGTCCGGAGGGAACGTGGCGCTATCTTGGGACCGCTTCAAAGCGGTCTTTCGCTATGATTTGATCTGGCGCACGCTGATTTTCCTGGTTGCGGTCGCGGTGCTGGTAATCATTGCGACTCGCTGGAACCGCTGGGAAGGCAGTGCTGATTGGCAGTCCACCGACGATGCCTTTCTGCAGGCGGATCTGACGCCGATCGCCAGCAAGGTCGCCGGATACATCAAGAGCATGCCCGTCCAGGACTTCGACCGCGTCCATGCCGGCGAAGTCGTTGCGGAAATCGTCGACGACGACTATCGGGCGGTGGTGGCGCAAATCAATGCAGCGATCGTTTCGGCCGGCGCGCAGGTTGATGCGCTGAAGGCGCAGCGTCAATTGCAAGAGGCCAACGTGCGCGCCGCCAAGGCTGCCGCCGCGGTGACGACGGCAAACATCGAGCAGAATGCCCGCGATGTGAGCCGTCAGGAGCGCCTGCTCAAGTCCGGCTCCTCTTCCGCCGAAGCTTCCGAAAAACTGCAAACCATCCGCGCGCAACTCGCCGCGCAATTGGAGCAGAACCGGGCTCAGATCAGCGCGGCCAGCCGCCAGATCGACGTGCTGGCTGCCCAGACCGCCCAGGCGGAAGCGGCGGTCAACGCGCAAAAAGCCAACCTGCAGGCAGCGCAGCTCAACCTGACCTATACCCGCATCCTGGCTCCCCAAGACGGCGTCATCGGCCAGCGGCAAATCAAGCCCGGGCAATACGTCGGCGTCGGCACTCAGATCACGACACTGACGCCGCTGCCCAAGGTCTGGGTCATCGCCAATTACAAGGAAACCCAGCTCACGCGGATGCAGGTGGGTCAGCCGGCCGAAATAAGCGTCGATACTTTTCCCGGCCGCAGGCTGCGGGGTCATGTGCTGGCCTTCTCGCCGGGCGCCGGCTCGCAGTTCGCGTTGCTGCCACCCGACAACGCAACCGGAAATTTCACGAAGGTGGTGCAGCGCATCGCCGTCAAAATTATGGTCGATGACGCCGACGGCCTGACAGATGTGCTGCGGCCGGGAATGTCGGTGGTAGCGCGCATCGATACGCGGCCGAGCAAGCAATGATGGCGGAAGCCGCTGCACCCCCGGCGCCGGTACCGGCCACCAGCATTCCATGGATGGGATTGTTGGCGGTGCTGCTGGGTACCTTCATATCGACCTTGAATACCCGGCTGTCTTCATTCGGTCTGGCCGACATACGCGGCGCCGTGCACGCCGGCGTCGATGAAGGCGCTTGGATCACCACGGCACAGACCGTGGGCCAAATGTTGATCGCACTGGTCGCCATCTGGGTTGGCGGAGTATTCGGTCCACGACGGGTGCTGATCGGAGCGGCGACCGCGCTGGCATGCATTTCCTTGCTGCAACCCTTCGCCACCAACTTGCAAACCCTGCTGACCTTGCAGTTCGCCAGCGGCCTGGCATCGGGATTCTTCGTGCCCCTGACATTGAGTTTCATTCTGCGCAACACACCGCCGCGGGTTTGGGCTTACGGGGTCGCCATCTACGCGCTGAATTTGGAGGTGTCGCTCAACGTGTCCGCATCGCTCGAAGGGTGGTATTTGGATCATCTGTCGTGGGCGTGGATCTTTTGGCAGAACGTGCCGCTCGCGGGCGCGATGGCGCTGTGCCTGCGTTACGGCGTGAAACCGGATGCCGTCAATCCCAATCGTCCACCGGCGGACGTCTTCGGCCTTGCCTCCGGCGGCATCGGTCTGGCGCTCATCTATGCGGCCTTGGATCAGGGCAACCGGCTCGACTGGACCCATTCCGGATTGGTGTGGGGGCTGTCGTCGGCCGGAATTCTGCTGCTGATTGGATTCGCGATTCACGAAATGCGCACACCGCACCCCGCCGTCAATCTCAGGGTGCTGATCACTTCTCCGCTGCCGCGCCTGCTGCTGTTGATCGCTTTCCTGCGGCTGACGATTTTGTCGACGGCATTTGCAATACCGCAGTTTCTGCTGGTGGTACGCGGCTTTCGCACGCTGGAGGTTGGACAGACGCTGGTATGGATCGCCGTGCCGCAGCTCATCGTCTGCTTCACCGTGGGATATCTCTTGCGCCGCTCGGACCCGCGCCTGATTGCATGCGTTGGATTCTTTTGCATTTGTTTCGCATGCCTCATGGTGGCTTACAACCTGACGCCATCGTGGGGCACCGATCAATTTCTGCCCTCACAGCTGCTGCAGGCGGTCGGCCAGAGTTTCGCCCTCTCCGGCACGTTGTTCTTCGCGGTCCTGCACCTGCGCCCGCAGGATGCGCTCACCTTCGGCGCCGCCACCCAAACCGCGCGCCTGATGGGCGGAGAAGTCGGTCAGGCCTTCATCACCACATTCATCCGGGTGCGGACACAGGTGGCTTCCAATCTGCTCGGTACCCACGTTCAAATAGGCGATGGCCGGGTGATTCAACGCTTGCAGGCCTACGCAGCCGCGACCGCCCGCGCGGGCGACCCCGGCTCTGCGACGGCCCGCGGCGCGGCCGTATTGGGCAATGTGGTGCGCACCGCGGCGGCGACTCAGGGCATCATCGACGGCTTCGTCATACTCGCCGCTTTCACGGCGGTGACGTTGATCCTGCTGGTCACGCGCAAGGCTGCGCCTCCGGGGCCGGCATCGCATATTTCTTTTCTCGGTCCGCGCAATGAATAGAACCGGCGGCGCAGGGCTCGCCATGGCTTCGATGTTGCTGTCCGCCTGCACGCTGGGACCTCGATACGAACTCCCGAATGCCCCCGAGGGTGCGCAGGGCCCTTTGCTATCGACCTCCTCCGCTGCCGAGACCGCGGATGCAACGGCGGATCGATGGTGGCATCTGTATAACGATGATCACTTGGATGGATTTCTCGACGAGGCCTTTGCCGCCAACACCGATCTGAAGTCGGCCGAAGCCAACCTGGCCGCGGCACGCGCGATTCTCGAGGGCGTCAAGTCGGAAAGATATCCTGCGGCCAAGGCCGAAGCCGGCGGCACCTACGGACGCGATCCGGTGACCGAGGAGATACTCGGCATCGTCGGACACGCACCCGAAAATCTCTGGATCTTCGATTCGCTGCTCGATGTTTCATACGAAGTGGATCTGTTTGGCCGGGTGCGCCGTTCCGTCGAAGCCGCCCGAGCCGATACCGCCGCAAATGCCGCGGCTCGCGACGCCGTCAAGATCACGGTCGCGGCGGAGACCGCCCGCGCCTACGCACAGCTTTGCGCGCTCGGCGAGCAATTGAGCGTGGCACAACGCTCGCTCGATATCGTCACGCACGAAGCCGAGATCACCCTCCAGCGTCACGAGGCCGGTGCCAATTCTGAATTCGATGTCATCCGTGCCCAAGGCCTGGTGGCGCAGGTTCGCGCCGGCATCCCGCCTCTGCTCGGACAACGCCGCGCCGCGCTCTACCAACTCGCGGCGCTGCTCGGCCGCACGCCGGCGCGCGCCCCGGAGGAAGCCCTGGGGTGCCTGCTGCCGCCGAAGCTCGATGTGCCGATTCCGGTCGGCGACGGTGCGGCGCTGCTGAAACGACGCCCGGACGTGCGCCAAGCCGAGCGCCGGTTGGCCGGCGCCACCGCGCGCGTTGGCGTGGCGACCGCAGATCTCTATCCTCGCATCAGCCTGACCGGCTTTTACGGAGGAGTGGGCACGAATTTTACCGATCTCGCCAGCAATGTCGCGCGCGCCTCAGGCATTGGACCCAGCATCAGCTGGACCTTTCCCAACCAGGCACTGCCGCGCGCGCGCATCCGGCAAGCCCGCGCCAACGTCACGGCGGCGCTGGCCAACTTCGACGGCAGCGTGCTGCAAGCATTGAAGGAAACGGAACAGGCACTGGCTACCTATGGCGCGGAATTGGAGCGCCGCCGGGCGCTTTCGGAGGCACAGGCCGACGCGCAGAAAGCCTTTGATCTGGCCCATGATCAGTTCATCAATGGCGCGCTGAGCAACCTCGACCTGCTGACCGCCGAACAAATGCTGGTCGCGGCGGATGCATCGGTCGCCGTATCGGACACTGCCTTGGTTCAAGATCAGATTGCCGTGTTCAAAGCCTTGGGCGGCGGTTGGAATTAGGGCATGACGCTTCGCAGGCGCGAAACGCTCAGCGCTCATCGTATTCTCATTCGAGCCAATCCAATGAGCGCCCGACCGCCCGCTCCCACGAGGCGAACAACGCTGCTCGTTGCTGCGTCGGCATCTGCGGTTCCCAGCGCTTGTCGATCTCCCAATTGCTGACCAGATCTTCCCGATTCTTCCAGTAATCCACGGCCAATCCTGCGGCGTAGGCTGCGCCCAAGGCGGTGGTTTCGGTGATTCTTGGACGAACCACCGGAATGTCGAGAATATCGGATTGAAATTGCATGAGCAGCTCATTGACGACCATGCCGCCGTCGACGCGCAGCTCCGTTACGGCGGCGGAGCAGTCGGCGGTCATGGCAGCCAGGACTTCGCGTGTTTGGTACGCCGTTGCCTCCAACACGGCCCGGGCAATGTGGGCGCGGTTGGCGTAACGCGTCAGCCCGATCAGCGTGCCGCGCGCCCGCTCGTTCCAGTGGGGTGCATACAGGCCGGAGAAAGCCGGCACGAAATAAACCCCGCCGTTGTCCTCGACTTCGGCGGCCAGCTCCTCCACCTCGGGACTGCTGGCTATCAACCCCAAGTTGTCGCGCAGCCACTGCACCAGCGCGCCGGTAACCGCGATCGAGCCTTCCAGCGCGTAGCGCGCCGGCTCACCGTGCATCTGGTAAGCAACGGTGGTGATCAAACCGGCCTTCGATTCGATCGGCCTCTTGCCGGTATTCATGAGCAGGAAGCAACCCGTACCGTAGGTGTTCTTCGCCTCACCGGGCTTGAAGCAGGCCTGCCCCACCAGTGCGGCCTGTTGATCGCCGAGCATACCGGCGATTCGGGTCCCGCTCAGCGCCGGTGTCCTGATGTCGCCGTACACTTCGCTGGAGGGCACGATCTTGGGCAGCACGGCGCGCGGCACGTGCAACTGCTCGAGCAGCTCAGGGTCCCATTGCAAGGTGGCGAGATCCATCAATTGCGTGCGGCTGGCGTTGGTGACGTCGGTGATGTGCTGCCCGCCGTTCGATCCGCCGGTCAAATTCCACGCCAGCCAGGTGTCGATGTTGCCGAACAACACATCGCCCGACAGCGCCCTGGCGCGCGCATCCGGCACATTGTCGAGCAGCCAGCGCAGTTTGAGACCGCTGAAGTAGCTGGCCATCGGCAGTCCGGTCTTGGCGCGAAAGCGGTTTGCTCCTCCTTGCTTGGCGTACTGCGCGACCAGTTGGTCGACGCGCGTGTCCTGCCACACCAGCGCATTGTGCAGGGGCTTGCCGCTGGCGCGGTCCCACAGCACCGTGGTCTCCCGTTGATTGGTGATTCCCACCGCCGCGAGATCGGAGGCGCGCAGGCCGACACGCGCCAAGGCGGCGCCTGCGACCTCCTGGGTGTTTTGCCAGATCTCGATGGCGTCATGCTCCACCCAACCCGGCTTCGGAAATATTTGCCGGTGCTCCATCTGCGCGGAGCTGATCAATTTTCCGCCACGGTCGAACACGATGAACCGGGTGCTGGTGGTGCCTTGATCGATCGCGCCTACGTATCGCGTCATCGCTGGCCCCGCGGTTCAGTGGGCGTGCTCGGACTTCCATTTCTCGACCGCCGCCATGGTGTTCTCGACATGCTTGTCGGGATTCAATGCCGTGTATTCATAAATGATCTTGCCGTCGGGAGCGATCACGTATGAGGTGCGGTTCGAATAGGACGTGATGAACAGATTGGCGTCATAAGCCTTGGAAATTTTCTTGTCGGCATCCGAGGCCACGGCAAATTTATTGCGGCATTCGCTCACCGAGAATTTGTTCAGCGTGTCGATCGAATCGTGCGACACGCCGATCACGGTGGCTCCCAGCGACTTGAACTTCTCGGTGGCTTCGGCGAACTCGTGGGCTTCCACCGTGCAGCCTTTGGTGAAAGCCGCCGGATAAAAGTACAGCACCACCGGGCCGGTCTTCAGCGCATCGGCCAGGGCGAACTTGAACGGCTGGCCGGCCAGCGTAGCTTCGGTGGTAAAGTCCGGCGCTTGCGTTCCGGGCTGCAGAGCCGCATACAGGGGTGAGGCAAGCAGGCAGCCAATCAAGATGGAAAATTGCCGCTTCATGTTGTCAGTCCTTGTTGAATTGAGCCTGGAGCTCGCAAGCGTATCACTTAGACTGAGGTAAAAGCTTCATGGCAGAGTTCGTGCAATCCCTACCGACCGCAGTGCCCTCCACGGCCGGGCTGTCCGCCGAGCGCCTGGACCGCCTGAGCAGCGTGCTCGAGTCGGGGGTCGCTCGTGGGCGGGTCCCGGGTGCCGTGGCACTGATTGCCCGCAACGGCCGCGTCGCTTATTTCGAGAGCTTCGGCCAACGCGATCCGGCGGCAGGCGCCCCCATGGCCAGGGACAGCATTTTCAGGATCTACTCCATGACCAAGCCGGTGGTCTCCGTGGCCGCCATGATGTTGTGGGAACAGGGCCGTTTTCTTCTCGACGATCCGATCGGCAAATACCTGCCCGAACTCCGCGACCTGAAAGTCGCGCTGCAGCGCGATGGAGCCATCGAGTACGTGCCGGCCGCGCGCAAGATCACCATCCAGGACTTGTTTCGTCACACCTCGGGTCTCACGTACGAATTTCGCGGCAGTGGGCCCGTCCACAAGATGTACATGGAAGCCAAAATCTATCGCCGTACCCAAAGCAGCGCGGAGCAGGTCGCGACCTTGGGTCAAATGCCATTGATAAACCAGCCCGGGACCCGCTGGGAATACAGCCGCTCCACCGATGTGCTGGGGCGCCTCATCGAGGTTTTGTCGGGCGAAAGCCTCGGCAGCCATTTGCAGCAACAGATCTTTGCTCCACTCAGCATGGTGGACACGGCCTTCCACGTTCCGCCGCCCAAGCATTCGCGCCTGGCCGAGGCCTTTGCCAAGGATCCGGACTCCGGCGGCAGCGTGCAATTGCTCGAGGTGCGCGATGCGCCGAAATTCGAGTCCGGCGGCGGCGGCTTGGTGTCGACGGCCGGCGATTACGCGCAATTCCTGCAGATGATGCTGAATGGCGGCACCTTGAATGACACGCGCTTTCTCAGCCGCAAGACGGTGGAGCTGATGACCGCCGATCATCTGGGGTCCATCACCGGCGCCCCGGATCTGTTGGTTCCCGGTTACGGTTTCGGGTTGGGGTTCGCGGTTCGCCTGCATGCAGGCATCGCCACCATGCCCGGATCGGTGGGCCAATATTTTTGGGGCGGATTGGCCGGCACCACTTTTTGGGTGGACCCGGCGGAGAATTTGTTCGCCATCCTGCTCATCCAAGCGCCGGGACAACGTGAGTACTACCGCATGTTGTTCCGCGACATGGTGTATTCCGCTATCGCGGACTAGCGTCGGCGACCGGTGTAAAAAAGGCGGCAGCTGATGAGCTGCCGCCTTTGGTGCGCCGGCGAACTACGGATTGGTCGGCGTGCTGGGAGTGCCGGCGGGCGCCACGAACGGCAGCCCCAGGAAGTTCTTCACATCCAGCGTGCCATTGCCCAGCACTTCGCTGTAAGCCTGTCCCGGTTTGACGGTGAACACCGCGTTGCTGCCGGACGTCTCGCGATGGAATATTTGCAAAGCCTTGGGCGCGGAAGTTCCGCCCGCCAGGTTTTGGGCCAACGACAGGCTGTAGATCAATGGATTGACATTGCCCATGCGTCCGTTGACGCCAACGGCGATCGCCAGCACGCCGGCAATTTCAGGCGCTGACGCGCTGGTGCCGATGACGAGGTCGACTCCACCGCCGACGAAAATGATCACAGCGCTGCGCGGCAGCACGGTGCAGTCGTTTATTGTCCCGAAAGGACACCCGCCCATCTGCAACGACACATCGGGCAGCGTGCGATGCGAGTTGCTGCCGGTCTGCACCAGGAATTGATACAGCGGCTTCGGCCATATCGTGCTGATGCCGCCGCCTGAACCAAAGGTGTTGTTGTTCAAAGTGACGACTTCCGATTGGCTGCCGTCGCCGTTGGTCACTTCGATCATCGCCGGCTCCAACGCGTCGAAGTCCGCGTTCTCCGAGCTGTAGGTGGCATCGTCGACCGTCGGGACACCCACCGTCTGCAGATTGGTACCGCCCACCCCGGTGACGTTCGGGTCGTTCGCCGGACTATTCACGCCGGCAACGAATGAAAGCGTCGTAGGAGGCAGATCATCGCCGAACAAGGCGGCCGGCAGGCAATCGAAGCCGCCGCTGTCGCCGGAACTGGCGACGAATGTGATTCCCTGCGCATTGCCCTGCTGAAATATCCGATGATTCAGTTTCAGGATGCTGGTGAAGTCCTCGCCGCCGTTGTAGGCAGCGGTGTAATCCAGTTCACACTCGCCGAAGGATGAGCTCACCACATCGACGATGTTGTCCTCCACGACGGCGGTGTAGCCCGCGGTCACGCTGTCGTCACTGAGGTCCGGGATGTCGTACAAGGTCTCCTTGGCGCCCGGGGCCGTGCCCAAGGACATCTGCGTGTCCAATGAAGCCTCGGCCGCTGCGTCCGCGGTCGGATCGAAGGGTCCGCTGCCCTTGTTGACCTCGCGGAATTTAACCGTCGGCACCGGTAGATTCGAGTTGTCGGTGTAGTCCTGAATGTCGAGCAGCGTATCGCTCAATCCAACTTCCGAATCGAAGGTGCTGGCCAGGTCGGTCTGGCTGATTTTCGATGAGATCACGATGCCGATGTGCGCACCGACCCCGGCGACCTGCACGGGCTTGCGCGAGAACAATGGCGTGACCTTGGTTTCGAATGAGGGCAGCTGATAGGCCTCGTTCAAATCATTCGGGAAAAAGAAACTGTACGTGCTCGCCAGTCGGTCTTCAGATTTGGCCTGCGGGACTTTCAAGGGCAGGAGTTTCGAATGCACGTGTGCCACGTGTGGCGTGAACTCAGGGATCACGGCGCCCGCGGAAACCAGCGACGCCGGCAAGCTGAGATGCTTTTCAAGCGCCGCGAGCTTGATGGCGCCCGATTTCAATTGCATATGCTCGATGTGGGAATTGAAGGTCTTTTCGACCGCCGACACGGGTCCTTCGACTTCGATATTTTGGGTATGTTCGGCCGTTATGGTGAAGCCTTGGGCCTGCAGCATCGACTTGACGCGCGCCATGTCGGACGCATTCGGACCGAACTGTTGCTTGAACTGCGCCGGCGTCAGCCACTGATGGTAGCTGGAGGAGGTCACATCGGTCTGATCCTGCAGCAGCTTTTCGAGCTGGTCGGTGTGCGTCAGCGGCAGATAAACACTGAAATGCGCAACTTCGGTCTTGGCGGCAGGCCCCAAGTTCTTGCCCTCCATCGAAGCGCTTGCGCTCAAGGGAACCAGGGCGGTAACGGTCGCGCCAAATAGCGCGCCCGCCGCCACGGAACGGATTTTCATTGTCAGCTCCTTGAAGAAATCGTTTGAGTATCCCGGATCGTTTTCGTTGATCGCGAATTCTCGCCCCACTCTTTGAATCGAGTTTGAGGCCAGCGTATTCGCGTGAAGGCACTTTAGTCCTTCCTCCGCAAGACGCCTAGAGCCGGCAGACCGCTGTAACGTTAATTTCTTATCCGGCTGATGGGCGCGACAAATGCACGCGCCAATATGGTAATACTGACTGCGCGGCGGTCGTTTACGATCGCACCGCGCACATTTCAGAGCGGATCAAGAATCGCCGGTTGAGCGGCGCCTCGAGCGAGAAGCTCGCGCCGCGGCCCGGGACCACATCGACGGTCCAACGAGTGTGCTGCCATAATTTGAATTGATGGCGGTCCATCCAAAACTCGCAGCCGACGATTTCTCCGACCTTCTCGTCGACCCCGCCCAGCTTGAATTCGCCGACTTGAAAGCACATCGGCGCACTGCCATCGCAGCACCCCCCCGACAGGTGGAACATGATGTCGCCGTAAGCGGCCTTGAGCTCTTTGATCAGAGCTTCGGCCGCCGGCGTCACGCCCACCCGCGGGGGTTCAATGGATACCACGTCTCCCATCACCGACCCTAGAAGAAACCCAGAGCCTTGGTGCTGTAGCTCACGAGCACGTTCTTGGTCTGCTGGTAATGATCCAGCATCATCTTGTGGGTTTCGCGCCCGATGCCGGACTTCTTGTAGCCGCCGAACGCGGCATGCGCCGGATAGGCGTGATAGCAATTGGTCCACACGCGCCCCGCCTTGATGCCGCGGCCGAACCGATAGGCCATGTTGATGTCGCGCGTCCACACACCGGAGCCCAATCCATACAAGGTGTCGTTGGCAATCTGCAACGCCTGCTCAGGGGTATCGAAAGTGGTGACTGAGACCACCGGTCCGAAGATCTCCTCTTGGAAGACACGCATCTTGTTGTGGCCTTCGAAAATCGTCGGCTTGATGTAGTAGCCGCCGGACAGCTCGCCCGGCAGCTTGTTCGCCACGCCGCCCGCCAGCACCTTGGCGCCTTCCTGCTTGCCGATGTCCAGATAGGCAAGAATCTTCTCGTACTGATCGTTCGAGGCCTGCGCGCCGATTTGCGTGCTCATCTCGTACGGATCGCCTTGGCGGATGGCTTCGACCCGCTTGATGGCGCGCTCCATGAAGCGATCGTAGATCGATTTCTGCACCAATGCCCGCGACGGGCAGGTGCACACCTCGCCCTGGTTCAAGGCAAACATCGCGAATCCTTCGAGCGCCTTGTCGACGAAGTCATCGTCCTCGCGCATGACATCGTCGAAGAAAATGTTCGGCGACTTGCCGCCCAATTCCAGCGTCACGGGAATGATGTTCTCCGACGCATATTGCATGATCAAGCGGCCCGTCGTGGTCTCGCCCGTGAATGCGATCTTGTTGATGCGCGGATTCGAAGCCAGCGGCTTGCCGGCCTCGAGGCCGAAGCCGTTGACGATGTTCAACACGCCGGGCGGCAACAAGTCTTGAATCAACTCCGCCAACACCAGCAGAGACATCGGCGTTTGTTCCGCCGGCTTGATGATGACGGCATTACCTGCAGCCAGTGCGGGCGCCAGTTTCCAGGCCGCCATCAATATGGGGAAATTCCAGGGAATGATCTGACCCACGACGCCGAGCGGCTCGTGAAAATGATACGCCACCGTGTCATCGTCGAGTTCGCCGAGCGAGCCTTCCTGCGCGCGCACGCAGCTGGCAAAGTAGCGGAAGTGATCGACGGTGAGCGGCAAGTCGGCGAGATTGGTTTCGCGAATCGGCTTGCCGTTGTCGTAAGTTTCGACTGCCGCCAGAAACGGCAGGTATTGTTCGATGCGATCGGCAATTTTGTTCAGCGCCCGGGCGCGCTCGGCCACCGAGGTTTTGCCCCACTTTTCCGCCGCGCCATGCGCCGCGTCCACGGCGCGCTCGATGTCCTCGGCCTGCGAACGCGCGATCTTGCAGATGACTTGTCCGGTGGTCGGCGACACATTGTCGAAATAGCCGCCCTTGGCCGGCGCCACCCATTTGCCGCCGATGAAATTCTCATAGCGGGCGCGCAATGGGATCTTGCGTTCGATGGTTTTCAGGTGCGCGGCGAAGGAACTGCTCTCGCGAATGGCACCGTCATTGTTTGCGGAAATCAATGGTTGAATCTGAGCGCTCATGAAATGGCTCCTGCAGTTTGAGTAGACCAAAGTCCGGCCACCGAGTCTGCTCCGACTTGGTCCGGATGTCGATTACGGCACGAAGGAGGCGGAAATCGCTGCAGATTCAATTACTTCATAGCGCCAGTTTGCGCGGGTCGATGCCCTTGCCCAGCGTAAAGGAAGATCCGACCGCACTGACCACCGCGGTCTTTCGAGTCAACCCCAGTACCTGTCGCAGCTTGTAGGTGGCCTCCAGGCCGCTGCAATGGCCGGCCAGCAGATTGGCGACGTCGTAGGTCTTGAGCGTCGCGGCGGTCCAGTCGACCGCCTGATCGGGGGCGGCGAACAAGTGCAAGCCGCCGACGATGGCTGCGATGGGCTTGTTGCCCAGCAGTGAGCGCGCGTACTGGGTGATGTTGACGATGCCTGCGTGCGCGCACCCGGTCAGGATGACGAGGCCCTCGGTGGTGTCGAAGATCAGCGCCGAATCCTCCGGCACATTGTCTTCGACCAATCCGCCGGGTGTTTTCAGCAACAGCCCCGGGGTCCAATTCTTCTCGGGATTATTCCGCGGCACGGGCCCCGTGAACCAAACCCCGGGGAATATTTCAGTGGGTTTGTCATGAACGATGAACTCTCCGCCACCGGCGATGTAATCGGCCCGGATGGCGCGCAATCCATTCTGATCGTCTCCGGCGTCGTTCAAGCGCGGCTCGAAGATCCCGGCGCCCACGTGCGCGCGGCTCAACGCTTTCGGATTGGCGGTTTTCAGTTCGTTGCGCAATGACATCAGGCCGCCGACGTGGTCCCAATGGTTGTGCGACAGGATTACTTCGTCGACATCCGACAAGTTCATTTTGAGCAACTTGGCGTTCGCCAATGCCACATTCGGCGTGGCGCCCGTGTCATAGACAATTTTATGGCCGTCCACCTCGACCAGGGCCGAATAGCCCCACTCTCCGCTGCCTTCATGCGGATCGCCTGCCAGATTCGTCACCAAGACGGTGATTTTCAGCGCCCCGACGTGATGACCTGCCGCCTCTCTGCCCTGCGCCTGGTCGGGCAGCACCAACATCGCAAGGCATGCAGCCGCAATCAAGATGGCAAAGCGAATCATGCAGGGTCCAATGCCACGGTCGCAGACGGCGGTGGCAAACCGATTTCGGCCGCCCCAGGCAATACGGCGTCGGCCATGCGCGACTGGATCTCTTGCCAGAGCGCGGCATAGATCGCCCCTGCCGGGCTGTGAGGCGCGTAGGCACACAGCGGCGCGCGCCGTTGGCTCATGCGTTCGATGTCGCTCCAGTAAGGAATCTCGGTGGCCAGTATCTGCGGAAATTCCCTGCGGGTGGCGCTGATGATTTCCAGGTGCAACGTCTTGCGCCGATCGACCATGGAGAAGAACGGCAGCAGCCTCAAATCGCCCCACTCGCCGCCGGCGATGAAATCGCGCAATTGCAGCAGCATGCGCACCGACAATGGCGTCGGCAGCAAGGGCACGACCACCGCATCGGCCGCGCGCAGCACGTTTTCCGACAGCAGCGAGATGCCCGGCGGGCAGTCGAGCACCAGGTATTCATACGACTCACGCAGCGAACGGCTCATTTTCAGCAGGCGTTCCGTGGGCCGCTTGCGTTCACTCAAGTGCACGTCGAAATTCCGATAGGAGAAATCCGCAGGCAGTACGTCAAGTTTATCGTAACCCGTCGGTATGATCAGTTCAGGCAGCTCGCGCTTGCCCGCTATCAATTTCTTGACCGAGACCGGCGCGGCCGAATCGCATCTCAAGATATAGGTTGCGGCGCCTTGTGGGTCCAAATCCCATAGCAGGGTGGGCTTCGAACCGGCGGCGCATAGGTAGGCCAGGTTCACGCTGGTGGTGGTCTTGCCCACGCCGCCTTTGATATTGGACACCGCAATGATTTTCATGTTGCGAATTCTAGCTCCCGGCACCAGGCTATATGATGATTATGACTGCAGATGACGCTGAATCGACGGCCGACTGGGTGACCATCGCCTCCACGGGATTGAGCGCGCGGATCAATCCCCTGGGCGCGCAGCTCTCCGTTCTGCGCGACCGCGCGGGACGGGATCTGCTTTGGGACGGCAACGCGGCCATTTGGGCGGGGCGCGCGCCGCTGTTATTCCCCATCGTGGGGGCATTGAACGGCGGGCGCTACCGGCTCGGATCCGACTGGTACGCCTTGTCACGGCATGGGTTTGCGCGAGGCAGTCGATTTGCGGTCATGGACGCGGGACCGGCACAGGCTGTATTCAGGCTGACCGCTGATGAGGCTTCTCGCCGCATTTACCCGTTCGAGTTCGAATTGCAAGTGCGGTTCGAATTACGAGCCGACACCCTTCGAATCGAGTCCACCATAAGCAACAGGGGCGGCATCGTGATGCATGCCAGCCTCGGCTATCACCCGGCATTTCGCTGGCCCCTGCCATTCGGCCAGGCCCGCGCGGCGCATTACGTTCAATTCGACTGCGATGAACCCGCAGCCGCGCGCAGGCTCGATGGGCAGGGGCTGTTGGCGCCCGAGCTGCAGCCCACGCCGATCGCAGCGCGGCGACTGCGGCTCGACGATGCAATGTTCCGCAATGACGCCATCATCTTCGATGCGGTCAGCAGCCGCAGAGTGAGCTACGGTGCCGATCACGGTCCGCGCATCAGCGTCAGTTTTCCGGATTCGCCGTATCTTGGCGTATGGACCAAGCCCGGCGCGAACTTCATCTGCATCGAGCCTTGGAATGGGATCGCCGATCCGCAAGGCTTCGACCAAGACTTCTCGCAAAAGCCGGGCATTTTTCCAATCGCCCCCGGCGCCAGCACGGCGGTGAAGATGGCCATTTCGCTGGTGAACGCCTGAGAATTGCTGCTAATCTTCCGACCTTCCGCACTGATTTTGATTCGAGGAGTGGCGATGCTTGATCTCGACTCCCATCCATCCGGCAGACACTTTTTGCAAATCCCCGGGCCGAGCCCGGTGCCGGACCGGATCTTGCGCGCCATCAGCCTGCCCACCATCGATCATCGTGGTCCGGAGTTCGGCGTGCTCGGCTTGAAACTGTTGGCCGCACTGAAGACCCTCTTCAAGACCCGCCATCCCGTCATGGTGTACCCCGCCTCCGGAACCGGCGCCTGGGAAGCCGCTCTGGCGAACACCATGAGCCCGGGCGACCACGTGCTGATGTTCGAGACCGGGCACTTTGCAACCCTCTGGGCCAAGATGGCGTCGCGCTTGCACCTGTCGACCGAGTTGCTGTCGGTCCGCGGCGGCGATGAGCAGTTTCCCCAGGCGCCCGGCTGGCGGCAAGGCGTCCAGGCGGATTTGATCGAACAGCGGCTGCGCCAGGATGCGGAACGCAGGATAAAAGCGGTGTGCGTGGTGCACAACGAAACATCCACCGGTGTGACTTCCGACATCGCGGCCGTGCGCGCGGCCATCGATGCAGCGAAGCATCCGGCACTGCTGATGGTCGATACCATTTCGGGCCTGGCATGCGCCGATTATCGCCACGATGAATGGGGCGTCGATGTGGCAATCAGCGGCTCACAAAAAGGTTTGATGCTGCCGCCGGGAATCAGCTTCAACGCACTCTCGCCCCGCGCCCTGGACGCGGCGAAGACCGCCGCATTGCCGCGTTCCTTCTTTGCATGGGATGAGATCATCGAATCGAACAAGACCGGTTACTGGCCCTACACGCCCAGCACCAATCTGCTCTACGGCTTGTCCGAATCGCTGGAAATGATCCAAGCCGAGGGGCTGGACAATGTTTTCGCGCGCCACCAACGGTGGGCCGCCGCAGTGCGCAGCGCCGTGCATGCCTGGGGCCTGCCCATCCAGTGCGCAGATCCGCAGCTCTATTCGCCGGTGCTCACAGGCGTGATCACGCCACCGGGCGTGGACGCCGATGCGGTGAGGCGCGTGATTCACGAGCGCTTCGATCTGTCCCTGGGGGTCGGGCTGGGAAAAGTGAAGGGACGCATGTTCCGAATCGGGCATCTTGGCGATAGCAACGACCTCACATTGCTGGCAACGTTGGCCGGTTGCGAAATGGGAATGAAACTGACGGGCATCAAGCTGGCGGCCAGCGGCGTGCAGGCCGCCATGGATTATTTCAGCGCGCACAAAGCTCGGTCGATATTGCAGAAAGTCGCATAATCCGCCCCATCCGGCCGGCGCTGAAAAAATGAAACGAATTCCCGTCACTCAGATCGTGCTGGTGCTGCTTTGCCTGATGTATTTCATCACCTATCTGGATCGGACCAACGTGAGTTCCGCCGCATCGGGTTTCGGCAACGACTTCGGCCTGAACAAGACTCAAATCGGTTTCGTGTTTTCGGCGTTTGCCTATCCATACTTGGTGATTCAGATCATAGGCGGTTGGATCAGTGATCGCTTCGGCGCGCGCCGCACTCTGATCGTCTGCGGCATCGTCTGGGGCGGAGCCACCGCATTGACGGGGTTGTCCACCGGCCTCACATCCATGGTGGTTGCGCGCGTGTTGCTGGGATTGGGAGAAGGCGCCACATTTCCGGCCGCGACTGCAGCCATGTCGCGCTGGGTGGCCAAGGGAAAACGCGGCTACGCGCAAGGCGTGACGCATGCGGCTGCCCGCATCGGCAATGCAGTCGCCCCTTGGGGCGTCGTTGCCATCATGACCGTGTATGGGTGGCGCGCGTCTTTCTTCGTGTGTGCGGCACTCAGCCTGCTGTGGGTCATCCTGTGGGCGCTGACTTTTACCGAATATCCGAAGAACCATCCGCGCATCACGGTGCCGGAGCTGGCCGCGCTCACCGTTCCGCCCGCATCGAAGCCCATCATTCCCTGGGGTCCGTTGGTGAAGCGAATGGCGCCCGTGACCATCGTGTACTTCTGCTATGGCTGGACGCTTTGGCTGTTCTTGAGCTGGATACCTCAGTACTTTCTCAACAGTCAGCATCTTGACTTGAAGAAATCCGCGCTGTTCTCCTCCTGCGTATTCTTCGGCGGCGTTTTGGGAGACTCCCTGGGCGGCGTGCTGACCGATCGAATTCTCAAGCGCAGCGGCAACTTGCGCCTGGCGCGCAGCTACATGGTATCGCTGTTCATGTTGCTGTCGCTGCTGTCGCTGCTGCCGCTGATGTTTTCGCATGACGGGACTGTTTCCCTGCTGTTTCTCACCGCAGGCTTCTTTTTTGCCGAGTTGACCATCGGGCCCATGTGGGCCATTCCGATGGATATCGCCCCGGACTACTGCGGCACCGCCAGCGGCATCATGAACACGGGTTCCGCGTCGGCGGCGATCATCAGCCCGGTGGTCGGCGGCTATCTCATCGAAACAACGGGCAATTGGCAGCTGCCGTTTTTGGGCAGCATGATACTGATGGGAATCGGGGTGCTGCTGGCCAGCCGGATGCGCCCCGACATCAAATTCGCGGGCGAGAACGCTCTCTCTCCCTGAGGCAGCGCAGCATAGGATTTTTCCGACACCATGGGGTACTGGACAGCAGAAGCTTGACTCGAACAGACTGCGGCCTCGACCCAACGATAATTAATCAGGATTCGAAGGCAACATGACGCTTTTTTCCGGCAATCGCGCTCCCAGGATGCGCTGATGGACGCCGCGCATCTGTTTCGCTCCTCGCTGGCGCCCAGCCAGTTGGCCCAGTTTTATCAGCGCGTGCGCGCGGCCACCGCGCAGTTGGCCGCGCCCCTGTCGGACGCGGACGCCACCGTTCAATCGATGCCGGATGCCAGTCCTGCGAAATGGCATTTGGCCCATACCACCTGGTTCTTCGAGACCATGGTGCTGGTGCCGCATGCGCCGCATTACCGACCGTTCGATGCCAGCTTCAATTTTCTGTTCAACTCGTATTACGAGACTGTCGGCGCCCGCCAGCCCCGGCCCAGCCGCGGAATGCTCACACGGCCGAGCTTGCAGACCGTGCATCGGTACCGCGCGCATGTCGATGAGGCAATCGCTGGCTTTTTGGACACCGCCCCGGTGCGCGGCACCGCAGAATTGATTGAACTGGGCTGCCATCATGAGCAACAGCATCAAGAACTGCTGTTGAGCGACATTCTGCACTTGTTCGCACAAAATCCGCTGCGGCCCGTTTATAAGGCACCCGAACCGCTGCCCGTGGAAGCGCGCGGCGCTCCGCCGGTGTCGGATGCATTCTTCGGTGGCGGATTGGTCAGCATCGGACATTCGGGAGAGGGCTTCGCCTTCGATTGCGAAGGGCCGCGTCACCAGGTGTTCATCGAACCGTACCGATTGGCCAATCGACTCGTCACAAATCGCGAGTGGCTGGCATTCATTGCCGACGGCGGATACCGCAATCCGTTGTTATGGCTGTCGGCCGGCTGGGCGCGGGTACTCGCCGATTCCTGGACTGCGCCCCTGTATTGGGAAAATCGTGACGAGCAGTTTTGGACCATGACCTTGCGCGGCGCGCAATTGGTGGATCCGGATGCACCGGTAACCCATGTGAGCTATTACGAAGCCGACGCATTCGCCACCTGGGCGGGGCGCCGCCTGCCAAGCGAGGCCGAGTGGGAACTGGCCGCCGAGGAGGCGGCCATCGACGGCAACTTCGCCGACTCAGGCCGCCTGCGGCCCAAGCCTGCGGCATCGGGCAATCAATTGCAGCAAATGTTCGGCGACGTCTGGGAATGGACGCGGAGCGCCTACCTGCCTTATCCGCGCTTCGTTCCGGCTGAAGGCGCGATTGGCGAATACAACGGCAAATTCATGTCGGGACAATTCGTGCTGCGGGGAGGATCTTGCATCACCCCGCGGGATCACATCCGAGCGACTTACAGAAATTTCTTCCCGCCCGAAACACGCTGGCAATTCTCAGGAGTGAGACTGGCGGAGGACCACCATGCTTGACGTTCGCACCCGCTCTCAACAATCAGAGGCATTCGAAGCCGATGTCGTCGTGGGACTCGGTCACACGCCCAAGACCCTGCCGAGCCGATGGCTGTACGACGACCGCGGCAGCGAGCTTTTCGAGGACATCACCAAACTCGACGAGTACTATCCGACGCGCACCGAGACGGCGATCATGCAAAAGCACAGCGCCGCCATGGCGGCCTTCTGTGGTCCCAATGTCACCTTGCTGGAGTACGGCGCCGGCGCGGGCGTAAAGACGGAAATCCTGGTCAGCGCGCTGCGCCAGCCGCGGCTTTACGTGCCCATCGACATCGCCGGAGATTTCCTCGACCAAACAGCGGCCCGCTTTCGGTGGCGCTTTCCGCACTTGCCGACCAAGCCCATCGTTGCCGATTTCACCTCGTCTTTCGCACTGCCGAACTGGGTGCCGGTCGGCGCCCGCGTGGCGTTTTTTCCGGGATCCACCATAGGCAATCTGGATTCGGGTGAAGTGGCCACCTTTTTGCAGCGCATGCGACGTCACGTCGGGCCCGGCGGGAAAGCCATCATCGGGGTGGACATGAAGAAGGATCTGAATGTGCTGCTGCATGCCTACGATGACAGGGAGGGAGTGACGGCCGCTTTCAATCTGAATCTGCTGGCGCGGATCAACCGCGAACTCGACGCAGACTTCGCGATCGGCCAGTTCCATCACAGCGCTCGTTGGAACGAGGCTGAGTCCGCGGTCGAAATGCATCTTGTCAGCGGCCAGGCGCAGACCGCAACGGTCTCCGGCCACGCTTTTGACTTCGACGCCGGCGAGTCCATCCATACCGAGAGCTCGCGAAAGTACGACCTCGGCGGTTTCACGGCGCTGGCCAATGCGAATGGGTGGCAGATCGATCGCGTATGGACGGACGCTCGCAACTATTTCAGCATTTTCGGCTTGAGCTAGCGATCACCCTGCGCCATTGGCCCGGTTTGGGCGCGCTGCGGCCGTTTGTAGGCAATCAACTCACAATAAGTGTCGGAGGAACGCGACGTTCGAAATGACGGGAACTCGATTATCCTTGCGGCGTTACCACCGAGGAATAAGCATGATAAATACACAACGCATCGCCAAAGGCGGCTTTTTGCTGGGGCTAATCGGTTTGGTGATGGGCTGCGTCGTAGCGCCGAACGAAGGCTACTACGACCGGGATCACCATCGCTACTACCATGAGCGCGAATGGCACGACTGCGGCGATCACGACGATCATTGCCGTTGATTCGCTTCTAGAATAGGCCTTCAAGGCGGCGGGTATCAGACCCGCCGCCTGTCCGCGACGCAGCAGAATGCGCGCGCGTTGACTGCATTGGGATTGCCGGTCAACTATGGTCATTCCCCTGCAGCGCGAGTGATTGCAATGTCGACCCTGCCGCCCGAGGACTCTCCGCCGTATCGCCGTTTGATTCTGCCGCCGCCCGTGGCGCGTCAAGGCAGCGACGAAGCGGAGAAATCCGCGGACATTGATCCGCAGATCTTTACGGACATCATCGGACGCAACTTCCGCCAACCGAAACAGGGCTTGGGTTTCGACGGCTCGCCCGTTGCGCATATGTGGCGCACGGCAATTTGGCCCAACAACTCGCTGTAGCGGCAATGCCGCAGGCGGCTATTTTTTCTTCTTGCCGGCCTTTTTCGGCTTGTCGGAGCCCTTCAACAATTTCTTCGACTGATTGAGCAGCTCCACCGCGTCCTGCAGCAACGTTTTCAACTGCTTGTTTTCCTTTTTTAGCTTGTCCAGCTCGCTCATGTTTCACCCTTGTTGTCCGCTCCGGCTTGGGACTCTACCACGGAGGAATTGTGAGATTTGGCCTACGCGGCGTGTGCGTGGCCCCTGCCTTGCGCTCACATCATCGAAGCGTCTGAATGGCGGTTTTGATCATATGAAACGCTCCCTTTGGTCTCGCGGCATGTTCGGCACGTTGTGCTCCCAGTTCCTCTCGGCCTTGGGGGATAACGCCCTGCTGTTTGCGGCGCTGGCGTTGGTGCGTCGTGAAGGCTTCCCCGCCTGGAGCGGTCCGCTACTGCAGGAATTTTTCGTCGCCACTTACATATTGCTGGCGCCCTTCGTCGGCAGCTTCGCGGATGCGCGCCCCAAGGGGCGGGTCATGCTCATCGCCAACGTGGTGAAATTTGCCGGCGGTCTGGGCATGTGTCTTCACGTCAATCCCTTCGTCAGCTACGCATTGGTGGGTGTGGGTGCGGCAACCAACTCTCCCGCCAAGTATGGCATCCTGGGAGAATTGACCTCCCGCCAGCAGCTGGTGAAAGCCAACGGACTGCTCGAGGCATCGACCATTGCGGCCATTCTTCTCGGTGCGCTCGCGGGCGGTGCCATGACCGATTGGAGCATCGAAGGCGCGCTCATCGCGATCACCCTGGCGTACGCCGCATCGGCCTTGAGCGCAATGCTGATACCGCATCGAGCTGCAACAGCAAGACTGCGCTCAAACCAGGCCGGCAGCCTGGCGGCTCGCCTACGGACTTTCGCCGGCCAGACTCTCACCCTGTTGAAAAATCAGCCGGCGCGCCTGGCGCTGATCGGCACCGGTTTGTTCTGGGGCGCAGGTGCGGCGCTGCGCTTTCTGGTCATCGCCTGGGTTCCGGTGGCACTCAAGATAACCAACAACCGCACACCGGGGTTCCTGACCGCAATGGTCGCGGTCGGCATCGTGTTGGGGGCCGGATTGGCGGCGCGCTTCGTTCCGATGCGCAATGTCAACCGCGCCCTGCCTGCGGGCATTTTGATCGGCTTGGGTGTTTGCCTGTTACCGCTGGCGAATTCCCTGCCGTTGGCGTATGCGCTCATGGTCTTCGTCGGCCTGTGCAGCGGTTTTTTTCTGGTGCCGCTGGATGCACTGCTGCAGAAACAAGGAAAAGACACCGTCGGTGCGGGTTCGGCGATCGCCATTCAAAATCTATTCGAAAATTTCAGCATGCTCGCGCTGGTCACCGGCTACACGGCGGCAACGTATATGAAGACGCCGGTCAACGCCATTGCGGTCGGATTCGGCCTGCTGCTGGCCCTGTCCATGGGCGTGCTAACGGCCACCGAACGATTCAAGGTTGGGCGTTCCTAGGAGCCTGTTCGCCGCGTTACAATTTCCCCATGTGCTACTCCGCGCAGGTCGTACAGATCGTCCGTAAGCTGCATCGTCAGCTGGGCATCCGGCTGGACTATGCCGAAGCGGAACGTCTGTTCATGCGCAGACTCGAACAACCCGGGTTGAACATCTCCCGTGGCTTCGAAGCAAACTTCGAGAACCCTTCCACCGAGCAGCAGCTCAGGATCAAGCAGGCAATCGATCAACATCGGGCGGGCGTGGCGAGCAAGACCGAACGCGATCTGTTTTCGCAGAAGACCCGTCTGGCCGGCGCGCAACGTTCGCTGCAGGAGAAGGAAACCAAGAAAGCGCGCGAGGACGAGCGTATCGCCACCAATAAGATCTCGGCACTCAGCGCCAAACTGTCCGACCTGCACCGGGTGGATCCGCTGCCCAGCGACAACCGCATCTTCCCGATGGTGCATGCCGGCGTCATCGTGCGGCGCGACGGCGTCAACTGGTTGATGCCGATGCGCTACTTCTGCCGACCTGCGGGCAAGCCGGCCTTTTACGACAAGAAGTTTCCGGGGCTGTACAACGCGCGCCGCGACAATCTGGAGAAATTCTGGGGAGATCAATTCGGTCACCACCACGCCATCATGGTGGTGGAAAGCTTCTACGAAAACGTTCAGCGCGAGGGCAGGAATGTGGTGCTGCAATTCACCCCGCAACCTGCTCAGACCATGTTCATCGCCTGCCTGTGGTCGCATTGGACCGAGCCGAATCAACCGGATCTTCTCGGCTTTGCCGCCATCACCGATGAACCGCCGCCCGACGTCGCAGCTGCCGGACATGACCGGTGCATCATCAATCTCAAGCCGGAGCACGTCGAGGCGTGGCTTTCGCCCGAGGGCCGTTCCGTGGGCGAGCTGCAGAACATCCTGTCGGACCGCGCCGTGTCGGTGTTCCAACACGTCGTCGAACAAGCCGCCTGACCGTCAAGTCCCGCCGATGATGCCTCCGCAGGTGGAATCCAGCATCAACTCGCCGCTTGGACCCGTACCCGCCAGCAGCACGAAACCCGGACCGCTCTTGAACTGCATTCCGGCCACGACCAAGGTGTAATCCGCCATGTGATGGCGGGCATCCGAATTCAGGCTTGCCAGCAGTTCAAACGGATTCGTGGCGCTCAGATCCTCGCTCATGACGCGCATCGCCTGATAAGTGGACCCTTCGAGCACCAAGGGAGACCAGGTCTCCAGCATATCGGCAGCCGATACGCGCAACGCCCTGGCGATCTCCGGACGCAGACACTCCATGTGAATATGGAATTGATCTTGCGGACTGAAGCGCGCAATGCCCATGGCCAAGCCAATGGCGTTCCTGGGAATCTCATGACCGACGAACTTGTTGAGCGCGTCGCGGGCATGCCAGGCCTGCGCGAAATAGTTTGGCGTGTCCGGATCCAACAGCTCGCCGCTGTTGAGGTCCGTCATGGTCTGCGTGGGTACCAGCAGGTAATGTACGCCGCCGCCTTCGTCGGCAATCACTGCATATCCCGGACTGCCCGATTTCGGCTCCACCAGCACGACGCGTTCGCAAGGGGCCGGATTATGATGGTCCAGCCAATTGCGCACGCATTGCCCTTGCACGATCTGCCGCAGCGCGCTGCTTCCGGCCGGTTTCAGCGGATCGATCGGCGATTCCTTGTCTTTGTCTTTGAAGTGCCCCGACTTCTGTGCGATTGCCGGCGCTGCGAAGGCCAGCGCGCCCACCACCAGTGCCGCCAGCCAACGTCTGCGGTCCATCATGACCTCGCCCGCGATTGATGGCGTGGCGGGCGCAAAGACTGGGCGCTGCGCCCGGT
>CAZZWM010000056.1:0-23614 GCA_964657945.1 uncultured Steroidobacteraceae bacterium | reverse complement strand
CGTGTCCTTGGCTTCCTCGGCCAGCTGCCGCGACACCTGCTTGATGATGACATTGCGCGGATCGGAGACCGTGTACACCGGATGACCGAAGCCGATGATCACCTCCTTGGCTGCGACACGCTTGCGGATGTCGGCCTCGGCGGCATCCGGTGTCGAGTAGCGGTTCTGAATCTCGAACGCGGCCTCGTTGGCGCCGCCATGCTTCGGGCCGCGCAATGCGCCGATGGCGCCGGCGACGCAGGAGTAGATATCCGAGCCGGTGCCGGCGATGACCCGGGCGGTGAAGGTCGAGGCGTTGAACTCGTGCTCGGCGTACAGATTCAACGAGGTGTGCATGGCGCGCACCCAGCTGGGCGACGGCTTGCGCCCGTGCAGCAGGTGCAGAAAATGCGCGCCGATGGAATCGTCATCGGTCTGCACGTCGATGCGGCGCCCGTCGCGCGAGAAATGATGCCAGTAGCACAGCATCGAGCCCAAGGATGCCAGCATACGATCGGCCAGATCGCGCGCGCCCTTGGAATCGTGCCCTTCCGCCTCGGGCACGACGCAACCCAGCGCCGAAACGCCGGTGCGCAGCACATCCATGGGATGACTCGCCGCCGGCAGCTGCTCCAGCACCGTGGCGACCGCAGCCGGCAAGCCGCGTAACGACCTCAGCTTGGCCTTGTACGCCGCCAATTGGGCGCGGTTGGGCAGCGTCTCGTGCACCAGCAAATGCGCGATCTCCTCGAATTCGCTCATGGTCGCGATGTCCAAGATGTCATAGCCGCGATAGTGCAAATCGTTGCCGGTGCGCCCGACGGTGCATAACGCGGTGTTGCCGGCGGTGACGCCGGACAGGGCGACGGATTTTTTCGGCTTGAACCCAGGCGAGGGCGCGGCTTCTGTGCTGCTCACTTTTCTTTTCCTTGCGCAAATAATTGATCGAGCTTGGCTTCGTAGGAGTGATAGTCGAGATACTTGTACAGATCCGCGCGGGTCTGCATCTGGTCGATGACGTGCTTCTGCGTGCCGTCGCGGCGGATTGCCTGATAGGTGGCCAGTGCCGCGGCGTTCATGGCGCGGTACGCCGAGCAACAATGCAGCACGATATCCACGCCCACGGTGGCCAGCTCGTCGCGGGTATACAGCGGCGTGTGGCCGAATTCAGTGATGTTGGCGAGTATGGGCACCTTCACCGCATCCTTGAAGCGTTGATACATGGCCAATTCGGTCATGGCTTCCGGGAAAATCATATCGGCGCCGGCATCCACACAGGCCACCGCGCGTTCGATGGCCTTGTCCATGCCCTCCACGGCCAATGCATCGGTGCGGGCCATGATCACGAAATCCGGGTCGGTGCGCGCATCCACCGCGGCTTTCACCCGGTCCACCATTTCCTCCTTCGACACCACTTCCTTCCCGGGGCGGTGCCCGCAGCGTTTGGTCTGCACCTGATCCTCGATATGCATGCCTGCCGCGCCGAACTTGATGAAGGACTTGACCGTGCGCGCGATGTTGAAGGCCCCGCCCCACCCCGTGTCCGCATCGACCAGCAAGGGCAAAGCGCAGGCATCGGTGATGCGGCGAATATCGATCAGCACATCGTCCAGGGTGCTGATGCCCAAATCCGGCACGCCCAGGGAATTGGCGGCGAGACCGCCGCCCGAGAGATACAGGGCCTTGAAGCCGGTGGCTGCCGCCATACGGGCGCTGAACGCGTTGATGGCCCCGACCACCTGCAGCGGCCGCTCCTCCAACAGAGCCGTGCGCAATCGCGCTCCCGCAGAAGCCGGTTTCGCGGCGCCGGGTTTCGCGGCGCTCATGTGCGTCCCGATAGGGGAATGAGCGCCCCGAGATCGACGATGCGCGCGCTGCCCGCCTTGCTGCACGAGACCGCGGTGCGCAGCTTCATCCGGTACATGGAATCCCAGCTCTCCAAGGTGCCTCCCATCACTCCCCCATAACGAACCGAAAATCATAGAACCAAGAAGGCTTCAGCCTGATGACCATTCTGCTCAAAATTCGTGCGCGAAATTGCAACACGGCATCCTCTAACGCTGCAAGCGCCGCCTGAATTCCCCGGGTGATGCGCCGGTCCATTTCTTGAAGGCACGATGAAAGGCGCTGCGTTCGGAAAATCCCAGCTCCAGTCCGATGTCCATGGTGCTGCGATTGGAGTGGCTTAAGTGGCCGATGGCGATGTCACGCCGCAGTTGATCCTTGATGGCTTGAAACGAGGTCCCGTGCTCGTGCAACCGCCGCCTCAAGGTGGCGGGCGTCAGGCTCATCTCGCCGGCCACCGCCTCGAACTCCGGCAGGTCACCCGGCAGCGACTGGCGCAGTCGGCGGCGAATTCTCGCGCCCAAGCTGCTGCCATTCTTGTATTTGACCAGGATGTTCTCCGGCGCAATGCGCAGGAACTCTTTGACGGTGCGCGCGTTCTGCACGATGGGCAGATCGAGATAGGACGCGTCGAAGACGATGGCCGTGTGCGGCGCGCGAAAATCCAGATTGGTGCTGTACATGATGCGGTATTCGGCGCTGTAAGCCGGCTCCGGGTAGGCGAACTGCGCACGTTGTATCGGGATGCGTCTGCCCACCAGCCAGCACGACACGCCGTGCAGCAGCATCAGCAGCACTTCGTGGGCGAACTCGCGTTGCGGCGCAGCCGATCGGTCGTTCAGCAGCAGGGTGGCCTCGGCGCCGCGGCGCACCAGGGTGCCGCCGATATCGTCCAGAATCAGCGAGTAGAAGCGCAGGCTGCGGTCCAGGGCATGCGCCAGCGTTTTGCAGCCCAGCACCGCGTGACACATCATGGCGAAACTACCCGCCTTCATGCGGCGCGAGTCCTGGCCGAAGAACTCATCATCCAGGGTTTGTGCAACCAGACGCCACAAGGCCCCGTAATGCTGGGCGGAAACCCGCGCCTGGGGCGATTGCAACAGCGCGGGAGACAGTCCCACCTGCTGCAGCAGGGCATCGGCATCCAGACGGCGCTCGAGCACGCTGCGCAACGCCGAAGTCACGAAACAGAGGGCCACCGTGCCGGGTTCGGCGCGTGCATCGGACTTGGGCGGTGTTGCAAATTTGCTCATTGGTTTTGAACGCTTTGGGCACCCTCATCGGCGCCTCTAAGTTCTATAGTTTACGCGATACCGACACCCCGGAATCGATCCCATGGCGATGGACTTCTACAGCGACGACCAGCGCATGATTCGCGACACCGCGCGTGAGTTTGCCCTTCAGGAACTCAAGCCCCATGCGGCGCAGTGGGACAAGGATGGCTGGGTCGCCGACGAGGCCATCACCAAGATGGGCCAATTGGGCCTGCTCGGCATGATGGTTCCCGACCAATGGGGCGGCTCCTATACCGATTACACTGCCTACGCGCTGGCGCTGGAGGAAATCGCCGCGGGCTGCGCCGCGACCGCGGGTCTGGTCAGCGTGCACAGCTCGGTGGGTTGCGGGCCCATCGTCAAATTCGGCACCGATGCGCAAAAGCAGCGTTACCTGGCACCTTTGGCGCAAGGCGATGCCGTCGGCTGCTTCTGCCTGACCGAACCTCAGGCGGGCTCCGACGCCAGCAATCTGAAGACCCGCGCGGTGCTCGAGAACGGCCAATGGACCTTGAACGGTAACAAGCAATTCGTCACCAACGGCAAACGCGCCAAGGTCGCCATTGTGTTGGCGCTGACCGACCCGGACGCGGGCAAGAAGGGACTCTCAGCCTTCATCGTGCCCACCGACACGCCGGGATTCATCGCCGGCAAGCCCGAGAAGAAGTTGGGCATCCGCGCGTCCGACACCTGCGCCATCATCCTGGATAACTGCCGCGTGCCGGCGGATGCCATGCTGGGACCTCGCGGCAAGGGATTGGCCATCGCTCTGTCGAATCTGGAAGGCGGACGCATCGGCATCGCCGCGCAAGCCATCGGCATCGCCCGCGCCGCCTTCGAGGCCTCGGTGGCCTACGCCCAGGGACGCAAGCAGTTTGGCCGGCCCATCGCCGAGTTCGGCAGCATCGGCAACATGCTGGCGGACATGCAAACCTCGATCAACGCGGCGCGGTTATTGACTCACCAGGCAGCGCGACTGCGTACTGAAGGCCGGCCGTGCCTTTCCGAGGCCTCCCAGGCTAAACTGTTCGCCTCGGAAATGGCGGAACGGGTGTGCACGCATGCCATCCAAATTCACGGTGGCTACGGCTATCTTGAGGATTACGACGTTGAGCGGCATTACCGCGACGCACGCATCACGCAAATATACGAGGGCACGAGCGAAATCCTGCGGCTGGTGATAGCCCGCGCGCTGACGCGTAGCCCGCACGAATCTTGACTTTCGAGGTACTGCCATGAACGCCAATCCCGCGACTCAGGGACATTCCGCCGCCGCTGCGGCCACCGTGAAGCTTCTCATCAACGGTCAATTCGTCGAGTCGAAGACCGGTGAATGGCACGACGTGGTCAATCCAGCCACGCAAGAGGTGCTGGCTCAGGTGCCCTTCGCCACGGACGCGGAAATCGATGCCGCCGTGGCCGGCGCCAAGGAAGCTTACAAGACCTGGAAGAACACGCCGCTCGCGGCCCGTGCGCGCATCATGCTGAAGCTGCAAGCCCTGGTGCGCGAGCACATGAGCCGCATCGCCCGGACTTTGAGCGCCGAACAGGGCAAGACCATCGCCGATGCGGAGGGCGATGTGTTCCGCGGCCTGGAAGTCGTCGAACATGCCTGCTCCATCGGCAGCCTGCAGTTGGGGGAGTTCGCCGAGAATGTCGCGACCGCGGTGGACACCTATTCCATCCGTCAACCCATCGGTGTCTGCGTCGGCATCACGCCCTTCAATTTTCCCGCCATGATCCCGCTGTGGATGTTCCCCATGGCCATCGTCTGCGGCAACACTTTTGTACTCAAGCCGTCGGAGCAAGATCCGCTGACGCCGATGTTGTTGGCCGAGTTGGCGCTGCAGGCCGGCGTGCCGCCGGGCGTGCTCAACGTCGTGCACGGCGGCAAGCGCAGCGTGGATGCGCTGTGTTCGCATCCGGATGTGGTGGCCGTCTCCTTCGTCGGTTCCACCGCGGTGGGCACGCATGTGTACAACCTCGCCAGCCAGCACGGCAAGCGGGTGCAATGCATGATGGGCGCGAAGAACCACGCCGTCGTCATGCCGGATGCCAACAAGGATCAGTCGTTGAACGCGCTGGTCGGAGCCACTTTCGGCGCCGCCGGACAGCGTTGCATGGCAACCTCCGTGACCGTGCTGGTCGGCGAGGCACAGAAATGGATTCCGGACATCGTCGCCAAGGCCAAGGGCCTGCAGGTCAATGCCGGTTGCGAGAAAGGCGCCGATTTGGGTCCCGTGGTATCGAAGACGGCCAAACAACGCATCCTTGGGCTTATCGACGAGGGCATCAAGGAAGGCGCCAAGCTGGAACTGGACGGCCGCGACGTCAAGGTGGCCGGCTATGAGAAGGGCAATTTCATTGCACCGACGATTTTCTCCGGCGTGAAGCCGGGCATGAAAATCTACACCACCGAAATCTTCGGACCCGTCATGGTGGTGATCGGCGTCGACACCCTCAGCGATGCCATCGAATTGGTCAACAAGAATCCGTTCGGCAACGGGGTGGGTCTGTTCACGCAAAGCGGCGCCGCGGCCCGAAAGTTCCAAAACGAAGTCGATGTGGGACAGGTGGGCATCAATGTGCCGATCCCGGTGCCGGTGCCGTTTTTCAGCTTCACCGGTTCGCGCGGCTCGAAGCTGGGCGACCTCGGCCCCTACGGCAAGCAGGTGATCCAGTTCTATACCCAGACCAAAACCATCACCGCGCGCTGGTTCGATGACAACACCACGTCCAGCGTGAACACCACCATCAGCCTGAAATGAAGATCGGCTTCATCGGCCTCGGCCACATGGGCGGCCCGATGGCCCGCAATCTGCTGAAAGCAGGCCATTCGCTGGTGGTATTCGATGTGGTGCAGAAAAACCTGGACGCATTGACCGGCGCCGGCGCGGTTGCCGCGCAATCGGCCAGGGATGCGGCCGCGCAGGCTGAGTTGATCATCACCATGCTGCCCTCTTCGCCGCATGTGAAAACGGTGTACCTGGGCGCAGAAGGCGTGCTGGCCGGCGTCGCCCAGGGCACCACCTTGATCGATTCGAGCACCATCGATCCGCATACGGCTCGGGAGGTCATCGCCGCCGCGGCCGAGCGGGGCAATCCCATGGCCGATGCGCCGGTGTCGGGGGGCACCGGCGGCGCGCAAGCCGGCACGCTGACTTTCATGGTGGGCGGAACCGCCGAGGTATTCGAAAGAATCGCGCCGGTGCTGCGCCAAATGGGCAAGAACATCGTCCACTGCGGCGCGGCCGGCACCGGCCAAGTCGCCAAGATCTGCAATAACATGATCCTCGGCATCAGCATGATCGCTGTGTCGGAAGCGATGAACCTGGGCGCGGCGTTGGGAATAGATCCCATGGTCCTAGCCGGCATCATCAATACATCCAGCGGCCGGTGCTGGAGTTCGGACACTTATAATCCCTACCCCGGAGTCATGGAAAATGTTCCGGCAGCGCGCGGTTACACCGGCGGCTTCGGCGCCGATCTGATGCTCAAGGACCTGGGGTTGGCCACCGATGCCGCCAAAATGTCCAGGCAACCGGTGCTGATGGGCGCCCTCGCCCAACAGCTGTATCAGACCTTGAGCGCCCAGGGCGCGGGCAGCCAGGACTTTTCGGCCGTCATCAATCTCTACAAGAAGCGGACTTAGCCCTTTCGAGGTGGCCAGATGATCGAATGCTCAATCGACGGACCGGTCGCCCTCATCACGTTGAACAATCCGTCCGCCAACACCTTCACCGCCGCGGGTCTTGAAGGATTGCATGCACTGCTCGGCGATCTGAACCGCAACCTCGAGGTGCGGGCCATGGTCATCACCGGCAGGGGCGAGAAGTTCTTCAGCGCCGGCGCCGATCTGAAGCAATTCGCCGAAGGCGACAAGGTATCGGCGCGATCCATGGCGCAGCGTTTCGGTGCCGCTTTCGAGGCGCTGCAAGAGGCGCGGCCGGTCAGCATCGCCGCCATGAACGGCTATGCCATGGGCGGTGGGCTGGAATGCGCGCTGGCCTGCGACATGCGGATTTGCGAGGAACATGCGCAGATGGCGCTGCCCGAACCTTCGGTGGGGCTGCTGCCCTGCGGCTGCGGCACGCAAACCCTGCCGTGGTTGGTGGGTGAAGGCTGGGCCAAGCGCATGATTCTGACCAACGAACGCGTGGATGCGCCGACGGCGCTGCGCATCGGATTGGTGGAGCAGGTGGTGGCCAAAGGCGCTGCCTTGAAAACGGCGCTGGAAGTGGCGGCGCGCGTCGCAACCTTGAGCCCGCAAGCGGTCACCAGCAGCAAGGGCTTGATTCATCAAGCGCGGCTCGGCACGCCGCGGGCCGCGGCTTTGGCGCTGGAGCGCGAACGTTTCGTCGATCTGTTCGACGGCCCCGATCAGCGCGAAGGCACGCAGGCCTTTCTCGAAAAGCGCAAACCGGTGTGGCGTGGAAATTCTTAGCGACGTTCGAAATCACGTCGCGTTCATCACCCTGAACCGTCCGGCGGCGCTGAATGCGCTGTCCTTGAGCATGATCGTCGAGCTTCGCGACGCATTGCATGCCTTCGCCCGCGATACCGATGTACGCGCCGTGATCATTCGCGGCGCGGGCGAGAAAGCTTTTTGCGCCGGCGGCGATATCCGCGCGCTGTACGACAGCCATCGAAACCGCGGCACGCTCCATGTGGAATTCTTCGCCACCGAATATCCGCTGGACTATGTACTGTATTCATATCCCAAGCCGTATATCGCGCTGCTGAACGGCATCGTCATGGGCGGCGGCATGGGCATCTCGCAAGGCTCCCGCCTGCGCATCGTCGGGGATCGCACGCGCATGGCCATGCCGGAAGTGGCCATCGGTTTCTTTCCCGATGTGGGGGCCAGCTATTTCCTCTCGCGCCTGCCGGGCTGCATCGGACTGTACCTGGCGTTGACCGGCGCGCAGGTGCGCGCGGCGGACGCGCTGTACGCCGGACTCGCCGATTTCCATCTGCCGCCGGAGGGCATCGCACGACTGGATGCCGATCTGGAAAATCTGCACTGGACGGCCGCCGACCCGCAGGCCGCGCACGCCGACTGCGCAAAGCTGATTCGCTCGCTGGCCGCCGATCCGGGCCCGGCGTCGCTCGCGGCCGTGCGGCCCGCCATCGACGAGCATTTCGCCGCCATGAGCGTGCCCGCCCTGCTGCTATCCCTGCAGCGCGAAGCCAGGAGCGAGTTCCAGGAATGGGCCCGGCAAACCGCGGCTCTGATCGAAACCCGATCGCCGACCATGTTGGCCGTGACTATGAAGCAGCTGCGACTGGGTCGATCGATGACGCTGGCGCAATGCCTGCGCATGGAAATCGGCATGGCGCGGCAATGCTTCGAGCAGGGCGACTTCGTCGAGGGAATTCGCGCCCTGATCATCGACAAGGACAACAAGCCGAATTGGCAGCCGAGCCGCCTGGACCAGGTGACACAGGCGTCGGTCGATGCCATCTTTGCAAATCCGTGGACCGGCTCGGTGCATCCGCTGGCGCACTTGGAACAAATTCACGCCTGAACCAAAAAAAAGACGAGGGAACGAGAATGCTGCTGAAAGATGTCAACGCTGTGATCACCGGGGGCGCCTCCGGCCTCGGCATGGCTGTCGCCGCACGCATCGTCAAGGCCGGCGGCAAAGTCGTGATCCTCGATGTCAGCGTGCCGCAAGGCACGGCAGCGGCAGCCTCCTTGGGCAAGTCGGCGAGCTTCGCCGCCGTTGATGTGACCGACGAAGCGGCGGTCGATGCCGCCATCAAACAGGCCGTATCGGCCATGGGCAGCGTCAATGCCGCCATCAATTGCGCCGGCGTCGCCACGCCCGGACGCCTGGTCGGTCGCCAGGGACCCCTTGCGGGCAGCGCGTTTCGCAAAGTCATCGAGATCAACGTCACCGGCACGGTGCTCGTGGCCAAGGCGGCGGCGGTTGCGATGCAGAGCAATCAACCCAACGCGCAAGGCGAGCGCGGCGTGATCGTGATGACGGCCTCGGTGGCCGCCTTCGATGGACAAATCGGCCAGATCGCCTATTCCGCTTCGAAAGGCGCCGTGGTTTCCATGACGCTTCCCATGGCGCGCGAGTTGGCGTCGAGCGGCATCCGGGTGGTGACCATTGCACCGGGATTGTTCTCCACGCCGATGATGAAGGGCTTGCCTCAGGAGGCGCAGGATTCACTCGGCAGGCAAACCCCGTTTCCGCCGCGTCTCGGCGAGCCGGACGAATTCGCCGCCCTGGTCAGCCACATCCTCGAGAATGTCATGCTCAACGGCGAAACCATCCGGCTCGACGGTGCGGTGCGCATGCAGGCCCGGTGAGCGCGCGCCTTGTGCTCGTCGCGCGGTTTGCGCTGCTCGCGCTGCTGGCACTCGCCGCGGGGTGCAGCCACGAGGTGCGGCCCGCGGAGCCCGACGTCAGTCCCCAGGAAGCGCATGCGCTGATCGACCGCGCGCTGCCGCCGAACATCAGCGACCGCGCAGGTTGGAACGACGACATCTACAACGGCTTCGCCTCGCTGACCGTGGCGCCGACCCCGGAAAACGTCTGCGCGGTCGTCGCCGTCATTGCGCAGGAATCGAGCTTCCGCGTCGATCCCATCGTTCCCAACTTGGGGTTGATCGCGAAACAGGAGATCGACGCCCGCGCCGCCAGGGCTCATGTGCCCTTGATGATCGTGCACGGCGTGTTGGATTTGAAGTCGGCGAACGGCCGGACCTATGCCCAGCGCATCGAGGCGGCCAGGACCGAAAAGGATTTGAGCGACATCTTCGAGGACTTCATCGCCGGCGTGCCCATGGGACGCACTCTATTCGACGACAAGAACCCGATCCGCACGCGCGGACCCATGCAGGTCAATGTCGCCTTCGCGGAACAATTTGCCGCCGCCACGCCCTACCCCTACCCGGTCGGCCGCAGCCTCGCTGACGAGGTATTCACGCGTCGCGGTAGCCTGTATTTCGGCATCGCCCATCTACTCGACTACCGCGCACCCTATGACGACTATCTGTACCGCTTCGCGGATTTCAACGCCGGGCAGTACTCCAGCAGGAACGCCGCTTTTCAAAATGCGCTGAGCCTGCTCTCCGGCAGCAAATTGCCGGCCGACGGAGCCCTGCTGCCGCACGAGGGAAATGCCGGCGATCCCGGCGCGACGGAACTGGCCGCGCGCAGCCTGGCCAGGCAGCTTGCCTTGAGCGATGGCGCCATTCATTCGGCGCTTGCGGAAGGTCGAACCAAGCGCTTCGAATCCACCTCGCTGTATCAGCGCGTCTTCTCCCTGGCGGATGGCAAGCGCGGCCGCATGGTGCCGCGCGCGGCTTTGCCGCAGATCAAACTGGGCGGCCCGAAAATCAAACGCGAGTTGAGCACCGCCTGGTACGCGCACCGGGTCGACGAGCGCTTCAAGCGCTGCTTGAGCTCGCCGGGCGTTTGAGACGGGACAACGTGCCGCTCGACTTTCCGTAGCCACCGCCGCCCGGCGTGGCAATCACCATGATGTCGCCGGGCTGCATTTCAACCTGCGCCAGATGCGCCAGGCGCTCGATCCGACCGTCTGCCCGCTCGATCCAATTCTCGCCGACTGCGCCGGCGCTGCCGCCGGCCATGCCGAAGGCGCCACGCAGGCGGCCGTTGCTCAGTATGGACGCCGTCATCGGCTCGAGGAAACGCAGCCGGCGCATGCCGCCTTCGCCGCCGTGCCACCGTCCAGCACCGCCGCTTCCATGGCGGATGGCGTAGGAGTCCAAGCGCACGGGGTAGCGGAATTCCAGCACCTCGGGGTCCGTCAGGCGTGAGTTGGTCATATGGGTCTGAACCACGCTGGTGCCGTCGAATTCAAAGCCTGCGCCCGAACCGCCGGCTATGGTTTCATAGTACTGATGCTGCGCATTGCCGAAGGTGACATTGTTCATGGTGCATTGGCCGGCTGCCATCACCCCCAAGGCTCCATACAAGGCATTGGTCACGCACATGGAGGTTTCGACATTGCCGGCAACCACTGCGCCTGGATGGCGCGGATTGAGCATGCACCCCTCGGGCAGTATCAGTTTCAAGGGGCGCATGCAGCCGGCATTCAGGGGTATGTCGTCGGCCACCAGGGTGCGAAACACATACAACACGGCCGCCACGGTCACGGCTTTCGGCGCATTGAAGTTATTGTCCAGCTGCCCGCTGGTGCCGGTGAAATCGATGACGGCACCGCGAGCCTGCGCATCGATGCTGACTGCCACCTGGATGCGCGCGCCGTTGTCCAACTCCAGGCAGAAGCGGCCATCGCTCAAAGCGCCGATCGCCCTGCGCACGCAGGCTTCGGCGTGGTCTTGAACATGGTTCATGTAGGCAGTCACCATGCTGCGGCCGTAACGCTCCACCAGTAGACGCAGTTCCCCGGCGCCCTTCTCGTTGGCGGCGATCACGGCCCGGTTCGCGCTCACGGCGGCCTGCTGCGCGCGCAGGTCGGCCAGATTCTGCTGGGGATTGCGCGCGGGATGTGCACCCTCCCGCAACAGTTGCAGGGTTGCCGTCTCACGCAGCTCTCCGCCGCTCACCAGCTTGAAATTATCGATCAGGACGCCCTCTTGCATGATTCGAGTCGAGAAAGGTGGCATCGAGCCTGGCGTTACGCCGCCAACGTCGGCGTGATGGCCGCGCGAGGCCACGTAAAAGCTTGGGGAGCCATCGCCCGGAGCCAGGAACACCGGCGTCACGACGGTGATGTCCGGCAGATGCGTGCCGCCGTGATACGGATCGTTCAAGGCGAACACGTCGCCTGGGCGCATCGGCCGATTGCGCTCGATGACGGTGCCGATGGAATCGCTCATCGAACCCAGGTGCACCGGCATGTGGGGGGCATTCGCAATCAGCATGCCTTCGGCATCGAACAGCGCGCAGCTGAAATCCAGCCGCTCTTTGATATTCACCGACAGAGCGGTGTTCTGCAGCCGCAACCCCATTTGTTCGGCGATGTTCATGAACATGTTGTTGAACAGCTGCAGCGTCACCGGATCGGCCCGCGCTGCGACCGCTGCCTGCCCGGCACTTGCTTCCGCGGACGCCGGCTGCAATCGGCCGATCTCCAGGAAATCGCGCGCCCGTGCAGCCTGCCACCCCGGTTCGATCACCAGGGTGGCGTGGGCGTCGACGATGAGCGCGGGTCCGTCGATTTGCGCACCGGGCCGCAGGTCCTGCATGGGAAACACCCCGGCGCTGCGCCACCCGCTGTCCCCAGCCTGCGTCGCGCAGTACATCGACACGCCGGCTGGCGCCGCGGGCCGATACGGCGGATCGGGCGCCGAGCGCATCGCCGCGTCATCCATGGCGCCGCCCACGCGCGCGACGCATTCCACCGACACCGACTCGATGATGAGTCCCAGGGCGGGAGTCGTGAAAGAGAAATACTGCCGATACTGCTGTTCGAAGTCGCGGCGCAGCCGCGCCACGGCGTCCGCGGCCGGCGTGTCGGTGTGCAAGCAGCATGGGAGGGCCGTGTCAGTCCCGGCATAGCGTATGTGCACGCGAGCCGTGCGACCGAGATCATCCGACAGCAATCCTTGCGCCTTCAGCGCATCCGTCGCTTCACCCATCAACCGCTGCGCCAACGCCACGGCCGCGGCCACCCCCGACGGGCTCAATTCCAATTCCAGCGCGGCGCTGCGCAGGGCAGTCTGATCGGCCAGGGCCATGCCGTAGGCGGACAGCACGCCCGCGAACTTGTGTACGAAAATGCGTCCGATGCCGAGCGCGTCAGCCACGGCGCAAGCATGCTGCCCGGCGGCGCCGCCGAAGCATTGCAGCGTGTAGCCGCTGACATCGTAACCGCGCATCACCGATATCCGTTTGACGGCATTGGCCATCTCCCCGACGGCAATTTGCAGTGCGCCCGCCGCCGCCTGCTCCGCCGAGATGGGCAGCCCGGACTCTTTCGACATGCGTTCGGCCAGCTGCGAGAAGCCGGCGAGCACGCCATCGACGTCCAAAGTTTGATCGGCACCCGCGCCGAACACCGCGGGGAAGTACGCTGCCTGGATTCGTCCCAGCATCAGATTGGCATCGGTGACGGTCAGCGGGCCGCCCTGCCGATAGCTGGCGGGCCCCGGATTCGCCCCGGCGGATTCCGGGCCCACCCGCAGGCGCGTTCCGTCGAAGCGAATCACGGAGCCTCCGCCGGAGGCGATGCTGTGAATGCGCAGCATGGGGGCGCTGATTCTCACGCCGCCCAACTCGGTATCGAAGCTGCGTTCGTATTCGCCGGCGAAATGACTGACGTCGGTCGATGTGCCGCCCATGTCGAAGCCGATCAGCTTGCGGTGGCCTGCCGCCTGGGCGGTTCTCACCATACCCACGATACCGCCGGCCGGCCCCGACAATACGGCGTCTTTGCCACGGATGGCGGCGGCTTTGGCCAGGCCGCCGGAGCTTTGCATGAAGTACAGCGGCACGCCCGGCATGAGAGCCGTCAACCGCTCCGCATAGCGCTGCAACAGTGGCGAGAGGTAGGCGTCCACCACCGTGGTATCGCCGCGCGGCACGAACTTCATCAACGCGCTGACTTGGTGGGAGGCCGATACCTGGGTGTAGCCGGCCCGGTGCGCCAGCTCCGCGGCGGCGGCCTCATGCTGCGAGAATTTGTAGCCATGCATGAAGACGATGGCGCAGCTACGGAAGCCGGCGGCATGCGCCTGCTGCAATTCGCCTTCGAGGCAGTGCTCGTTGAGGGCTTCGATCACCCGTCCGCGCGCATCGATGCGCTCCGCCGCTTCGATCACCCGTTCGTACAGCATCTGCGGCAGCACGATGTGCAGATCGAACAATCGCGGCCGTGCCTGAGTGGCGATGCGCAGCGCATCGCGAAATCCGCGCGTGACCACCAGCACGGTGCGCTCTCCGTTCCGCTGCAGCAGCGCATTGGTTGCCACCGTCGTTCCCATCTTGATGCTCGCCACCGCTTGCGGCGAGATCGGATCCGCCGGGCCGAGTTCGAGAAGCGTACGCACCCCGGCAACCGCCGCATCCTCGTACTGCGCCGGGTTATCCGACAGCAGCTTCAAGGTGCGGATCGAGCCGTCGGGCGCATGCCCCACCACGTCGGTAAAGGTGCCTCCGCGGTCGATCCAAAACTCCCAGCGCTTCACCTAAGGTGCCGATTTCATGCCGGCAGGGTGATGCATGTCGAGACAGATTTGCACGGCGTCGGTCAGAGAAGAGGCGGCCTTGTCGGCACCGTGCAAAGCGGGCTTGTCCACCAGCATTGTTTCGTTCTGGGGCTGCAGCAGCATTCCCGGCAGCAACACCGCGACGATGCAGGCCTGCGGAAAACGTCCGCGAATATCGCTGGCGATGGCGTCACTGCGCTCGCGCTCCTCGCTGGGAAAGGCACTGACGATATAAACCAGCGAAACCGCCTCTGCCGCGTTCGGCGGCGGGGTTGCCGCCGTCAAATCCTCGAGCGACATGTGGCGCGCGTCGATTTTTTGTTCACGCAATATTCGCACGAGCAATTCGGTGGCCAAGTCATCGGCTATCGAACCCAAGCCCAGGCAAAGCATCACCGATCCCGGGGCCACCGTCAGCGGGCCCTGCCAGCGGCCGCTGATCTGTTCGCGCTGCTGGCGCAGCTGCCGCCCTGCCGACGTGTTGGCCAGCACCGGCTCCCGGTGCCGGCGGCGCGGCGCCCGAAGTTTTTCTCCACCGATGGCGGCGATCACCGCCACCATGGCTCCCCGCACCTTGGTCTGCTGGTCGGGCGAGATCGTGCCGGCCTCCAAATCCATGCGTGCCAGATGCAGCGCCGGCAAGAGAACCAGATCGCAGTACGCGGCAAACGAATTGCGTTTGAGGAACTCGCGCGCGCCGGCGATGATTTCGTCCGAATCCGCCGACAGCGCGCGTTGGTAGAAGCGCTGCGGCATGGTCAACGCATGAGTGTCGCCGAGCATAATGTCGAGCAGGCTCAAGGCCTTTATATGGCGCCCGGCCACCAACAGGCACAACGTCAGGGGCGTGGAGACGATCAAGCCGATCGGCCCCCACAACCAGCTCCAGAAAATCGCCGCGATGACCACCGACAGCGGTGACAGGCCGGTGGTGTGTCCGAACAGCTGCGGCTCGACCAGTTGCCCGGCAATCAATTCGACCATGACGTACAACCCCAGGGTTGCGAACGTCAAAGACCACGACGCGTCCACCGCGGCGGCCACCAGCACCGCGCACAGCGCAGCTATCCACACGCCCACATACGGCACGAAACGCAACACCGCCGTGAGCGCCGCCCACAGCATGGGATGCGGCAAGCCGATCAGGCTCAGCATGATCCAGATCACCACGCCCACGCCGAAATTCACGGCGAACTGCGATACGAAGAATCGCGACAGCCGTTCGCCGGCGTCGTTGATGGCGAGCGTGGTCAGGCGAATATCCGTGCCGCCGGCGACGCGGATGAAACGATCGCGCAACGCCTCTTGTTCGAGCAGCACGAATACCAGGACCACCAGCACGATGCCGGTGGTTTCGATGGGCACCCAGATGGAGCCCACTATCTTCTGGATCATCTGCAGGGGATTGGTCGGCGGATCGTGCAACTCAACCGCTATGGGACCGGGCGATTGCGGTGAGGCTTCCGCAGGAGCATCACGCTTGAGCAGGCGCCCTGCCTGACCCGTGAATGCGTTGAATTTGCCCACAGTGACCTCATTCAAGGTCTCGAGCTTGTGGCGAATGGTGATTTCATATTCCGGCAGGCTGTCGGCCATTCGCACCAACTGCGAACCGATCACCGTGGCGACGGCGCCGAAGCCCAACGCCAGCAACAGCACCGCCGCCATGACCGACCAGGTCGGGCCGAGACCGTAATGCCGCAGCCGTTTCACCAGCGGCGCAACCAGCAAACTGAGAATGAACGCCAAGGTGATCGGAACCAGCACGTCGCGGGCGAAGTACAGCATGGCCAGCAACGCCGCCGTGGCAATGATGCCCAACGCGCGGTCGCGAAGGCCGGATGATGCGGGAACGGGAACCTGCGGGGCCGGAGAGTCCATAGCCTGCATTTTAGTCATTGCAGATCGAAGCGCAGCGATACCCGCGCGGTTTCGCGGCCGGCGGCATCCCAAGTCCATTCATCGAAGCGTGCATGCCCGCCGCGTGCGAGCTGCACCAGCGTCGAACAACGCGTGCCATAGGTGGGTGAGCGAATGAACGCGCTGGACAGCAGCCGCTCCCACTCCATGCTCATCCCGGTCTTCGGCAGGCTGTGATCGGGCGCCAGTGCATCATCGCGCAACAAGGCCAGCGCCGACTGCGTATCGGGAAGATCCGACAAGGCGGCCGACAGCCGCGACTTGGCCGACAGCACCTTGGGCCAAGGGGTGTCGAGCAGATGATTCGACAGGCCATAAATTCCAGGCTGCAACTCTCGACCGGCACCGCACATGCTTTCGTAGACAGCCAGCCGCTGGCCATCGGAAAAAAGCATGTTGAAGCCATTGTAAGCCGGCCCCTCGTGATGCAAGCGCTGCAGGATCTCCGCCGTGTCGGCTTGCGAATGCAGGATGGAGGTGACCAGGGTTCCCCGGCTGGGCGTGTTGGGCCGGCGCTGTTCCGGATCGCGATAATTGGTCAAGGCCGCGAAGCGGCCGCTTCGCGTCATGCCGAGCCAGGTGCCTCCGGCCTGCAGGTCCCGGCCGGCCAGAATCGGCGGCTCGGCCCACCAATGGGCCGGCTCAGCGGCTCGCGCATGGAATTCGTCGCGGTTGGCGGCGATGACGCAAGGAAATTCGGCGCTGCTGCGCCAGGCGATCAGTATCAGACACATACGGCCCGATCACGCATCGATGGTCAGCAGCTCTTCGAAAAATCCGCCGATCTGACGCACCCGGTCGATGAAGTGGATTTCCAGTATCCAATGCCGCGCAGCGCCATTCGCATCCCTTTCCCGCAGCGGCGTGCCGTTGCCGCTGCGAATCGAGAAACGCCTGGAATTGCCAGGCGGTCTTTCATGCGGGAAAAGTCCGATCAGGTGACCGGCCGTCTTGGCGCCGAACTCCCAGCCATACTCGCCGGCCATCGCGGCCACGAAGTCGTAAAGCTCGCCGGCGGTGATCTCGGGCGAACGCCGGTAAAAATCCTTGCCGCGGGCAAAGGCCTCGGCGAGATTTGCGACCAGCCGATGCTTGGCGGCGTCGGAGCCCAATGCGTAGGTGCGGCCGAAGTCGGCCTCCCAGGCATCGAAGACCGGTCCGAAATCAAGATACACGATGTCATCATCCGCCAGCTGCCGATCGATCGGCGGGTCGTGATACGTCAGCAAGGTGTTGGGTCCCGAGCGCACGATGCGCTGGTGCCAGTGCCGGCTCAGGCCGAAACGCGCCCGCGCCAAGCCATGGATGTCCTGCGTCAGCTCGCTCTCGAGCCGGCCTGCGCGAATCATGCCGCTGTCCACCACCTCCTGAAACAGCGCCGCCGCCTTGGACTGCGCCGTCAGCAGCGCCGCGGCAACCGCGTCCATCAAATCAGCGCCTCATCCAGCATCTCGATCCAATGCTTCACCGGCGTCGAGGTTCCCGACTGCAGATGCTGGATGCAGCCGACGTTGGCCGACAGAATGCACTGCGGCTCGGCGGCGGCGATATTCTTGAGCTTGCGGTCGCGCAACTGGCGCGACAGTTGCGGCTGCAACACCGAATAGGTGCCGGCCGACCCGCAGCATAGATGCGCCTCCACCGCCGGCGGGATGACCTCGAAACCGAGCTCGCGCAACTGAGCCTCCACGCCGCCGCGAAGTTTTTGTCCGTGCTGCAGCGTGCAAGGCGCATGGAACACCGCGCGAGCGGCCTTGCCCGGCCTGCATCTATCCTTCAATGCCGCGACCAGATCCGGCAACAATTCGCTCAAGTCGCGCGCCAGCGCACTGATGCGCGCCGCGCGCGCCGCATATTGCGCATCGTGAGACAGCGCCTGTGCATAGTCCTTGATGGCAAGTTGGCATGCAGTGGCCGAGGACACGATGGCTTCCGCCCCGGTCGACTCCAGCACCGGAATCCAGGCATCGATATTGCGGCGCATGTCATCGAGACCCCCGGAGTGGTCGCTGAGGTGGGTTCGCAGAGCCCCGCAGCAGCCGGTGCCGGCGGCTTCGATCACCTGAATACCGGCCGCATCGAGGACCCGCGCCGCCGCACGATCGATATTCGGCAGCATCGCCGGCTGCACGCAGCCTCGCAGCATGAGGATCTTGCGCCCTTGCGGGGTCAAGGGCGGATGCGGCAACTCGCGCTGCCGGGTAACTGCCGGTATTTTGTCCTGCAATAGCTTCGGCAGCAGCGGCCGCAGCGACTTCCCGACTGCCATCGCCGGCGCGAACAACGGCGATGTCATGCCCTCCCTGAGCATCCAACGCGCCGCCTTTTCGGCAATCGGCCGCTGCACCCGCTCCTCGACCAGCTTCCTGCCGATGTCGACCAGATCGCCGTACTTCACGCCGCTCGGGCAGGTCGTCTCGCAGTTCAGACAGGTCAGACATCGATCCAAGTGTTGCTGCGTGCTGCGTGTGACCGGCGCTCCTTCCAACACTTGCTTGATCAGATAGATCCGGCCGCGCGGGCCATCCAACTCATCGCCCAGCAATTGATAAGTCGGACAGGTCGCATTGCAAAAGCCGCAGTGAACGCACTTGCGCAAGATGCCGCTGGCCTCCTCGCCTTCGGCGCTATTCGCGAATTCCGGGCTCAGATGGGTTTGCATGACTCAGAGCCCCGCGTACAAACGGCCGGGATTGAAAATATTGGAGGGGTCAAAGGCCTGCTTCAAGCCGCGGTGTATGCCCATCAAGGTTTGGTTCAAAGGACTGAAAGCGCCGGCGCTTTTGTCGGCGCCGCGATGCAGGATGGCGTGACCTCCGCACCCGCCGGCGGCCGCTCGCACTTGGGAGGCGCTCGCCGAGGTGCGCCACCAGCGTTGCGCGCCGTTCCATTCGATGAACTGCCGCCCGGCGAGCATCAGAGGCGCGGCCGTGGTCGGCACCGACAGCCGCCACAACGCCTCGCCGGCGCCGAGCGCCGCGGCGTCCAGCGAAAAGAATTCATGCGCATGATCGCGCACGCCGTTCCACCACGCGCCGGCGGTCTCCGGCGGCATGGTTTCGCCGCCCAGCTTGCCGCAGGCCGCGGCCACCGCGGCGGCGGCGCCTGAGAGACGCAGGTTCAGCCGTCCGGCACACCATGCCGTCGCATTGATGGGCAACGGCTGCGAGGCCCAGCCGTTGAGGCGGTTCACGGCCGAAGCGGCGTCGCATTCGAAACTCAGTGTGGCGGTGGCGACGCTGAAGGGAAGCACTTTGATGGATACCTCGCAGATCACACCGAGTATGCCCATTGACCCGGCCATGAGCCGCGACACATCGTATCCCGCCACGTTCTTGGCCACCTGCCCGCCGAAGCTCAGCAACTCGCCGCGTCCGTTCAGCAGCGTCAATCCCAACACGTGATCTCGCACCGAGCCCACGCTGGCGCGAGACGGACCCGACAGGCCCGCCGCCACCATGCCGCCGACCGTGCCGCCGGGCGCGAATCGCGGCGGCTCGAACGGCAAACATTGACCCCGCTCAGCCAAGGCGGTCTCCAACTCGGCCAGCGGCGTACCGGCGCGCGCCGTCACCACCAGCTCGCTCGGCTCGTAGCTGCTGATGCCACGCAGTTCACGCAGATCGAGGACCCGGCCGGCAGCCGCGCCGCCGTAGAACGACTTGGTGCCGCCGCCGCGAATCTCCAGCGGCGCGCGGTTTTGCAGCGCCTGCTCCACCTGATCGATCAGGCCGGCGAGTGGGGCGTCGTGCGTAGACATCAGAACCTGGGAAGCTGCGGAAATTTGAGCATGCCCTTGTGCACGTGCATCTTGCCGTACTCGGCGCAGCGCTGCAGCGTCGGGATCACCTTGCCGGGATTGAGCGATCCTTGCGGATCGAAGGCGCGCTTCACCGCAAAGAATTGTTCCCGCTCCTGCGGCGTGAATTGCACGCACATGGAATTGAGCTTCTCCACACCGACACCATGCTCGCCGGTGACCGTGCCGCCCAACCGCACACTGGTCTCGAGTATGTCGGCGCCGAACAGTTCGCAACGATGCAGTTCATCGGCGTCGGCCGCATCGAAGAGAATCAGCGGGTGCAGATTGCCGTCGCCGGCATGGAACACGTTCACGCAGCGAAGCTGATACTTGAGTTCCATCTTCTGAATCGAGCGCAACATCTCCGCCAGCTGCTTGCGGGGTATGGTGGAGTCCATGCACATGTAGTCGGGACTGATGCCGCCCGATGCCGGAAATGCGTTCTTGCGGCCGCTCCAGAATTTCAGCCGCTGCGTCTCATCGCGGCTGACTTCGATGCGCGCCGCACCGGCGGCCTTCAGCACCGCCTCCATGCGCCCGATCTCTTCCTCCACTTCGTGAGGCGTGCCGTCGCTTTCGCACAGCAGGATTGCCGCAGCGTCCAGATCGTAATCGGCGTGCACGAAGGCCTCGACCGCCGCCGTCATCGCCTTGTCCATCATCTCGAGACCGGCGGGGATGATGCCGTTGGCGATCACGCTGGCCACCGCATTGCCGGCCGATTCGATGTCGTTGAAGCTGGCCATGATGCAGCGGGCCAGCTGTGGTTTGGGAATCAGCTTGACCGTGATCTCGGTGATCACGGCCAGCATGCCTTCGCTGCCGATGACGATGGACAACAGATCCAGACCCGCCGCATCCAGCGCATCCGATCCGAATTCGACCGGATCGCCATTGGCCATGAAGCCGCGAACCTTCAGCACGTTGTGCAGGGTGAGCCCGTACTTCAAGCAATGCACGCCGCCGGAATTCTCGGCGATGTTGCCGCCGATGGAGCAGGCAATCTGACTGCTGGGGTCCGGCGCGTAATACAGTCCGAAGGGTGCTGCCGCCTCGCTGATCGCCAGATTGCGCACGCCGCATTGCACGACCGCCGTGCATGCCGAGGTATCGATTTTGACGATGCGGCTGAATTTGGCCAGCGACAAGGTCACGCCCGCAGCATGCGGCATCGCTCCGCCGGAAAGACCGGTGCCTGCCCCGCGGGCGACCACCGGCACTTCCAGGTTATGACAGATCCTCAAAATCGCCGCGACCTGGGCCTCGGTTTCGGGCAGCACCACCAGCATCGGGGAAGTACGATAGGCAGTCAGCGCGTCGCACTCAAATGGTGCCGTGTCCTCGCGGCGAAACAGGATGGCCTCTCGCGGCAGCACCCCGGCCATCGCAGCCACGACTTCGCTCTGGCGCTTGCCGTGGGAATCGTGCATCGTCGGGTTCGTTGGTTGTGGCGTAGCCATCGCCGATATTATGCACCTAGTCGGCAGGCCGATACGGTAGCATCCGTGAAAACCAGTAGGTTGGCGATGACCAGCCGCATATGGGGGATTCGATGTTTCAGCAACTGTTGACGCCGGTCGGTGACAGCCTCGGATGGTCGTTTCTGGTTGCGGTACTTCCCATCGCCACCGTTCTCATCCTGCTCGGGGTTCTGAAGCGGCCCGCCTGGCAAGCCGCCGCCGCGGGACTCATCGTCGGCCTGGTGATTGCCATCGCGGCGTGGAAGCTGCCGCCCGGCATCGCCCTGGCCGCCGCGGAAAATGGGGCCGTGTTTGCGCTCTGGCCGGTGATGTGGATCGTGATCTGCGCGCTCTTCGTCTACAACATCGCCGTGGCGACCGGCCGCTTCGATGCATTTCGCGACTGGATCATCAAGCATCTGCCCAACGACCGCCGCGTCGTGCTCATCGTCATCGCGTTTTGCTTCGGCGCATTGCTCGAAGGCGTCGCGGGTTTCGGATCGCCCGTTGCCATCACCTCATCGCTGCTCATTCTGTGCGGCTTCCCGCCGCTCGAGGCGTTGGTATTCGTGCTGATTTTCAACACCACCCCGGTGGCCTTCGGCGCGTTGGGCGCTCCCGTAACGGTGCTCGGGGCCGTTACCGGCCTCGATCCAAAAGTTCTCGGCGCCATGATTGGCCGCCAGCTGCCTTTCATGGCGGCGCTTCTGCCTTTCTACGTCATGGGGCTTTACGGCGGCATGCGTTCCATCCGCGCGTTGTTTCCGCTGCTCCTGGTTTCCGGCCTGAGCTTCGGCATCGCCCAATTCGTCGCGTCCAACTTCTTGGACTATGCATTGACCGACGTGTTCGCCGCCTTGGGATCATTGGCGATCACCCTGCTGTTCCTGCAGGTGTGGAAGCCCAAGGCCGACGCGGAATTTGCCATCGTGCAAACCAAAACCGCTGCAGGCGCCGCCGGCAACAGCGTGCCCGCATGGCAAGGCTGGCTGCCCTGGCTGGTGCTCACCATCATCGTGATCATTTGGACCCATTTCAAAGTCTCCGCCAACGGTGCGCAAAACATCCCGTGGCCAGGTTTGGACAAGGCGGTGTCGATCACGCTGTACAACAACAAACCCTATGCGGCCGTGTGGGCGTTTCAACCGCTCAGCAGCGGCACCGCCATCCTCATTTCAGCCTTCATTACGGCAATCCTGGTACGCATCTCCTTCTCTGAGCTGATTCAATGCGCGGTGCGCACCATCAAGATGATTTGGCAGGCCGTGATCACGGTCATGTTGATCGTTGCACTGGCCTACGTGATGAACTATTCCGGCCTCGCCTACACGCTGGGCCTGGCGGTTGCATCCACGGGTCACTGGTTCGTGTTGTTCTCGCCATTCCTGGGCTGGATCGCCGTATTCCTGTCAGGCAGCGACACCTCCGGCAATGCGCTGTTCGGCAACCTGCAAGTCGTCGCCGCGCGGCAGTTGAATTTGAATCCTGTACTGTTTGCGGCAACCAACTCCTCGGGAGGCGTGCTGGGCAAGATGATTTCGCCCCAGAACATCGCAACCGGCGTGTCGGTGACCAATCTCAAGGGCCGGGAGGGCGCCGTGGTGGCGCGCACCTTCATTCACAGCGTCATTCTGACGTTGATACTGGTGGGCATCGTCATCCTGCAGCAGTACGTCTTCCCGGGAATCATTCCGGTGATTGCCGCAAAATGATCCGTAGGTGGCGCTGACCGCATTCGACATCGGCAAGCTCAAGATTGCGGCTCACGTCCGCGAGGAGTTGGAGCGCGCCGGAATCGTGTTCGAAGCCATTCGCTGCAAGTCCGGCGACCTGCTCACCCGCCCCGGAAGCGCCCGCCTGACGATCGCGACGTCCGGCGGGATGGGCCATCTCGAGTTGAGCCGCGATGAGGTGGAGAGTTGTCAGGATATCGTCGCCGGAGAAGTGTGGTACAAAATAGCCCACCTGATCAGCGAGCTGTCGGGACATCCCGCGTATGATCCACCCTCTGAATAGCGAAGAGATTATGAAAGCCAAATCCGTTTGGTTCTGCGTCGTAGTATTTTTCACGCTCATCGCCGGTGGCGACTGTGCGATGGCGGCTGACCCGCCTCCTGCGGCTCTGAAACGCGTGACCGGAATCGGCGGTGTATTCATTCGCGCAAAGGACCCCGTCAAA
>CAZZWM010000055.1:1975-23665 GCA_964657945.1 uncultured Steroidobacteraceae bacterium | reverse complement strand
CGGCCGTGGTACGCGATGTGTTGTCCGATCTGCTCGAGTACGGACATTCGCGCCGGGTGGAGGAATCCATCAATCACCTGCTCGCCACCATGGCCTGCCATGCGGCGGTCCGTGCGCAGCGCAATCTGACGCTGCCGGAGATGAATGCCTTGCTGCGCGACATGGAGGGCACCGAGCGCGCCGATCAATGCAATCACGGCCGCCCCACCTGGGTGCGGCTGTCGATGCAGGATCTCGATCGCCTATTTCTGCGCGGGCGGTAAGTGCAAACCCCGACACCGCGCGGCGCGGTTTTGCTGATGGGGCCCACCGGATCCGGCAAATCCGAGCTCGCGCTGCAGCTGGTGCGGGAATTGCCGTTGGAAATCATCAGCGTGGATTCGGCCCTGGTGTACCGGGGCATGGATATCGGTACGGCCAAGCCGGATGCCGAGACTCTGGCGCGAGTGCCGCATCATCTGATCGATATTCGCGATCCGACGCAAGGCTATTCGGCCGGCGATTTCATTCTCGATGCGCAGCGCGCCATGCGCGACATCTGGGCCCGGGGCCGCCAGCCGCTGCTGGTCGGGGGCACCATGCTGTATTTCCATGCGTTGAGCGAGGGCATTGCCGACTTGCCGGCAGCCGATGCGACGGTGCGTGCCCGGATCGACGCGCGAGGCGCGCGGCACGGCTGGGCGGCGGTACACGCAGAATTGGCGGCGGTCGATCCGGTCTCGGCCCAGCGCATTCATGCCAACGACCCGCAACGCATTCAACGGGCCCTGGAAGTGTTTCAGTTGACGGGCAAACCTATTTCAATTCTGCAACAGTCGCGCATGTCGGCATTTGCCGACGTCAAGGTCAAAGAAATTGCTCTTGCTCCCCTTGAACGGAATGATTTACACCATAGAATCGAATTGCGATTCAAGCGAATGCTTGACGCCGGCCTTCACGCTGAGGTGACGAATCTTTTCACGCGGGGCGATTTAACCGCGGAACATCCGTCGATGCGTGCGGTCGGATATCGGCAGATGTGGCGGCATATTTCGGGAGAAATAGCGTTAGACGAAGCATCCAGGCAGGCAATTGCCGCGACGCGACAACTGGCCAAGAGGCAGTTGACCTGGTTGCGCAAGCGCCCGCAGGCGAGATGGTTTGACGCTGCGCATCCGGATGTCGCACACATGATTTTGGATGCACTGTCCGAGGGCGGATTCGCAAAGTGATGGTCGACGTAAACGGCTGTCGCTGCGCTGTGCTAGCATTAGTTGGGTATCTGCCTCGTGGCGCAGGGAAGTGACACGGCAATACGAATGACACTAAAAAACAAGGAGCTTACCCATGGCCCGTGGCCAGTCACTGCAAGATCCCTTTCTCAACGCCCTGCGAAAAGAGCGAGTGCCAGTCTCGATTTATCTGGTGAACGGCATCAAGCTGCAGGGACAGATCGATTCATTCGACCAGTTCGTGGTGTTGCTCCGTAACAGCGTGAGTCAGATGGTCTACAAACATGCCATCTCCACGGTGGTGCCGGCCCGCAATGTGCGCCTGCCGACGGGCGAAGACGGTGAAGTCACGGAACCGGCCATCGTCGAATGAGTGAGCACCGCTCTGCAGTTATTTGAACGTCCCCAGGGCGGCGAGCGCGCTGTGCTCGTCGGCGTCGGTATAGGACACCCTGTCGATCCAAATGACGCGGCGGAATTCTCGGCGCTGGCTGCCTCCGCCGGCACCATCGAGGTCGGTGCGGTTGTCGCGAACCGCGCCAGGCCCGACCCCAAATACTTTGTGGGTTCGGGGAAAGCGGAGGAAATTCGCGCCTTCGCCGATCTGCATCACGCGGATCTGATCCTGGTCGATCAGACCCTGACTCCCAGTCAGGAGCGCAACCTGGAGAAGCTGACGGGGCGTCGAGTATTGGATCGCAATGGATTGATTTTGGACATCTTTGCTCAGCGCGCCCGCAGCTTCGAGGGCAAGCTGCAGGTGGAGTTGGCGCAGCTCTCACACCTCGCCACCCGCCTGGTACGTGGTTGGACCCACTTGGAACGTCAAAAAGGCGGCATTGGTCTGCGCGGTCCCGGCGAAACGCAGCTGGAAACCGATCGACGCTTGATCGCCAAGCGCATCCGGACCTTGCGTACGCGGCTGGAGAAGCTCGATCGGCAGCGCGACACCGGCCGGCATGTGCGTAAAGAAATCCCCGTCCCCACGGTGGCGCTGGTGGGTTACACCAATGCCGGCAAATCCACGCTCTTCAACGCGCTCACCGGTTCGGCGACTTACGTAGCCGACAAGCTGTTCGCCACCCTGGATCCCACGGTGCGACGGGTGGAATTGGCGGGAGTGGGTGAGGTGGTTTTGGCCGACACGGTGGGGTTCGTGCGCCAGTTGCCGCATGAATTGGTGGCAGCCTTCCGCTCGACCTTGCAGGAGGCCCGCGAGGCCGATTTGCTCCTTCACGTGGTGGACGCCAGCGATCCGCAACGCGATGAGCGTATCGCGCAGGTGCGGGAGGTGTTGCGCGGCATCGGCGCCGGCGGCATCCGCGAACTGCTGGTGTTCAACAAGATCGATATCAGCGGTGATGCGCCACGGGCGGTGACGGGAGCCGACGAGGTGGCAACCCAGGTGTGGGCCTCGGCCGTCAGCGGGCAGGGGCTGGAGGTGTTGCGCGAATCCATGGCGCATGCGGTCCGGCCCAATCAAGTACGCCGCATGCTGCATCTGGAATTGACGGCGGCTGCCGTGCGTTCTGAACTGTACACGCGCAATGCAGTGCGCTCCGAGCGCCAATGCGAAGACGGCAGTTGGGACGTGGAAGTCGAATTGGATTTGACTGAGATCGCCAAACTGCTCGGCGTCAAGGGAGTCAAGGAAGTCGAGTTTGCCGGGGCCTCGCGCAAGGCCCGCGAGCAGCGGGTGGCATAATCCTTGTGAGTGCACGGTCGGCTGTTAGAATGTCCGGCTACTTATCATTAGGCATCCCTCATGGCTTGGAACGAACCTGGCGGCGAAAAGCGCAATCCCTGGAATAGGCCGCAGCAGGCGCAAAACGACCTCGATGACGTCCTGCGCAACTTTCAACGTCGCCTGAGCGCGCTGTTCGGCCGTGGTGGCGGCGGCGGTTTGGGCAGCGGCCAGAGCGCGCCCGGTTTCAACCGTGGCTTGGGAGGCATTCTGATCTTGATTGCGGCGGTATGGGTCGGCAGCGGCATCTACCGCGTCGACGCTCAGGAACGCGCCGTGATCCTGCGATTCGGCAAGTTCTCGCAACTCACCGGGCCAGGCTACAACTGGCACCTTCCCTGGCCGATCGAGACCAAGCGCATCGTCAACGTGCTGCAGCAGTACAGCGTGCCGGATGACGCGCGCATGCTGACCGCCGACACCAATCTGGTGGAGGTCAATTCGGCCGTCCAGTACACCCAGCCCGACGCGATGAAATACCTGTTCCGGGTGAAGGATTTCGAGGAGACCTTGAAGCAGGTCAGCGAAAGCGCCATGCGCGAGGCCGTCGGCCAGGCCTCGCTCGACAAGGCGCTGGGCTTCGATCCGACCATCACCGATCGCGCCAAAGTGTTGGTGCAGCAGACGCTCAATAACTACGACATGGGCGTGAACATCATCAACGTGAAACTGCTCGGCGTCGTCGTGCCCGAGGCCGTGCAGGATGCGCAGCGCGACGCGATCAAGGCCGACAAAGACCGGCAGCGCTTCCAGCAGGAAGCCGAGACCTACCGAAACGACGTGGTGCCGCGCGCCCGTGGCCAGGCGGCGAAGAACCTGCTGGACGCGGAAGCCTATCGGCTGCAGGTGCTCGCCATCGCCCAGGGCGACACCGCGCGCTTCGATCAGGTGTTGTCGCAATACGAACATGCGCCCGCGGTCACGCGCGAGCGCATGTACCTGGAGACCATGGAAAACGTGTACCGCAATTCGCGCAAAGTCATCATCGATACCAAGAACGGCAACAACATGATGTATCTGCCGCTGGAGAAGCTCATCGGCGCCGGGCCGCAGTCGATCTCCCTGCCCAATGACACCATGACGGTGGCGCCTTCGCGCCTGCCGGAGATCCAGGTCTCGCCGCAGGAAGATCCGGCGCGCGCGCGGGGAGTGCGGTGATGCAGAACCGACTGCTCTACATTTTGATCGCCGTGGTCGCCGCCATCCTGGTGCTGCGCGCCAGTTTGTTCACCGTCAGCGAAGGCCAGTTGGCGATCAAGTCGACCGGCGGCGAAATCATCGAATCGAATTTCGAGCCCGGTCTGCATTTCAAGATTCCGCTGGTCAATCAGGTGCTGCGCTTCGACAAGCGCATCCTCACCCAGATGTACCGCTCCGAGAGCTTCCTGACCCGCGAACAGGAACAGCTCAATGTCGATTTTTACGTCAAGTGGCGCATCAAGGTGCTGCGCAAGTACTACGAGTCCACCGGCGGCACCGAAGACGTGGCGAACGCGCGCCTGGGAGAAACCATCAAGGACAGCATCAAGAGCGTGGTGACGCAGCGCACCTTGCAGCAGGTGGTGACGGCCGAGCGCGCCGACTTCACCGAGGCCATGATGAAGACCGCGCGTCCGGCGGCGGAGCAACTGGGCATCGAATTGGTGGATGTACGCATCACCAAGATCGACCTGCCGCAGCAGGTGCAGGACTCCGTGTTCGATCGCATGCGTGCATCGTTCAAGGCGCAGGCCGCGAAGCTGCGCGCCGAAGGCTATGAGGCGGCGGAGCGCACCAAGGCCGAGGCCAACAAGCAGCAAACCGAGATTCTGGCCGATGCGGCGCGCCAGGCCGCCACCACCCGCGGCCAGGGCGATGCGTCGGCCAGCGAGGTGTATGCCAAGTCGTACACGAAGAATGCCGAGTTCTACAGTTTTTATCGCAGCATGCAGTCGTATCGCGAAGCGATCGGCACGCAGGGCGACCTGTTGGTCATCGCGCCCGACAATGCCTACTTCAAGTACTTCAACAAGCTGCAGCCGCTACCGCAGCCCAAGTAATTTGAGGACATGATGGAAATCGGCTGGAGCGAACTTGCGCGCTATATGGGCGGGGCCACGGCCCTGTATTTGGTTCTCGAGGGGATACTGCCCTTCGTGAATCCCGCCGCCGCACAGCGACTCATGGCCAAGTTGTCGAAAACCGAACCGTCGCAACTCCGCTGGGGCGGGCTGATCAGCATGCTCGCCGGCCTGTGCCTGCTGTGGGCGGTGCGCAATGGGTAAGAATCTCGTCATCATCGGCCTGCAGTGGGGAGACGAGGGCAAGGGCAAGGTCGTCGATCTGCTCACCGATCAGGTACAAGCCGTGGTGCGCTTCCAAGGCGGCCACAATGCCGGTCACACACTGGTGATAGACGGCAGGAAAACCGTTCTGTCGCTGATTCCCTCCGGCATCCTGCATCCGCACGTGCAATGTCTGATAGGCAACGGCGTGGTGCTGTCGTTGGAGGCCTTCTTCAAAGAATCGGAAATGCTGATGGCGCAGGGCGTTCCTGTTTTCGAGCGCTTGCGCGTCAGCCCTTCCTGCCCGCTGATCCTTTCCTCGCACATCGCCCTGGATCTGGCGCGCGAAAAGGCCCAGGGCGCGAATGCCATCGGCACCACCGGACGCGGCATCGGGCCCGCCTACGAGGACAAAGTGGCGCGGCGGGCGCTGCGGGTGGCCGACTTGTTTCAGCCGGAACGCTTTGCCGCCAGGCTGGGCGAGATCCTGGACTATCATAATTTTATTTTGCAGCATTATTTTCATACGGATGCGATCGATTTTCAGCAGGTGCTGGAATCGAATCTGGAATTGGGCGAGCGCTTGAAACCCTTGGTCGCGGATGTCACCGGCATTCTCGAACAGTTGAGCATCGATGGCCGCAACGTGCTGTTCGAAGGGGCGCAGGGCGCCATGCTGGATGTGGACCTCGGCACCTATCCATACGTCACTTCCTCGACCACCACGGCCGGCGGCGCGGCGCCCGGCACGGGGCTGGGTCCGCGGCGTTTGCACGAAGTCCTGGGCGTGGTCAAAGCTTACGCGACGCGGGTCGGCGCGGGCCCGTTTCCCACCGAATTGTTCGACGATTTGGGGGAGCATCTGTCCCGCGTGGGGCACGAGTTCGGTTCGGTCACCGGCCGTCGCCGTCGCTGCGGCTGGTTCGACGCGGTGGCTTTGCGGCGCTCCATCGTGCACAGCAGTTGCTCGCTGCTTTGCATGACCAAACTCGACGTGCTCGATGGCTTGGACACCATCCGCGTCTGCGTCGGTTACAAGGTCGAGGGCGGCATCACCACCACCCCGCCGTTGCTGTCGAATGGCTTCAGTGAATGCCAGGCGGTGTACGAAGACCTGCCGGGTTGGAAGCAAAGCAGTGTCGGCATCACGCGTTATGAGGATTTACCGCGCAACGCGCACCGCTACCTGGAACGCGTGCAAGAGTTGGTCGGGGTGCCGATCACCATCATTTCCACCGGTCCGGACCGCGACCAGACCATCATTCGAAAAAATCCTTTCGCGTGACCAAGACCAGATACGCACCTGATCTGCAGGTGTTCGTGTTTGCGCTGTTCTTCGCCTTCGGCGGCATCACCAGTCTGAACGACGTGCTGATCCCCAAGCTCAAGGAGCTGTTCACCCTGTCTTACGGTGAAGCGATGTTGGTGCAGTCGGCATATTTTGCCGCGTATTTCATCATCTCCATGCCGGCCGCCGCGTTGGTGCGCCGCATCGGCTACATGCGATCCGCCGTGGCCGGTTTGGCGCTGATGACCTTGGGGTGCGTGCTGTTCATTCCGGCCTCCGCGAACAGTTTGTTTTCATTTTTCCTGATCGCACTGTTCGTGCTGGCATCCGGGGTGACCACCGTGCAGGTCGTGGCCAATCCGTTGATCTCCTTGCTGGGGCCTCCTGCCAGCACCAGCAGCCGCCTCACTTTCGCGCAGGCATTCAATTCGCTCGGCACCACCGTGTTTCCCTACGTCGGATCGATTCTGATCCTGGGCTCGCTGGCGAAGGTGGACCCGAAGACCCTGTCCGGCTCGGCCTTGGATTCGTTCCGCAACAGCGAGACCCAGGTCATCGCGCACACCTATGTGGGATTGGCGATCGCACTCGGGCTGTTGGCGGCGGTGGTGTGGCTGCGGCGCAAGGCCTTGGTGGAAGCGCCCGGCGAACAGGCACCGATTCTGCGGGCATTCAATCTGCTGAGCCGGCCGCGTTTCGGCTGCGGCGCGCTGTGCATTTTCTTGTATGTCGGCGGCGAGGTCGCCATCGGTTCGACCATCGTGAATTACCTGATGCAGAACTCCACCCTGGGCTTGAGCGCCGTGGACGCCGGAAAGCACATCCAGTTCTATTGGGGCGGTGCCATGCTGGGTCGCTTCATCGGTGCGTACGTGCTGAGATTGATGCCGCCCGCAAAGGTGCTGGCCTCCGCCGCCGGCGTCGTCGTGGCATTGCTGCTGCTTTCCGCCAACACCAGCGGCGCGCTGTCCGCGTGGTCGTTGCTGGCCATCGGCCTGTTCAACTCCATCATGTTTCCCACGATTTTTTCTCTGGCCAGCGAGGGATTGGGCCGGCGCGCGGCGGAAGGGTCGGGGGTGATTTGCATGGCCATCGTGGGCGGCGCCGTCGTGCCCTTGGCAACCGGCGCAGCCGCCGATCATTGGGGCTTGAAGCAGGCCCTGATCGTGCCGGCGGTGTGCTACTGCGGCATCCTGCTCTACGGCTGGTATGCCCGCCGCCCGGTCGCTCCTGCACAATGAGGCCCAGGTCGCCACGCACCGACATGGCCGCTCGGCGGCGAGGTCAGTACACTTCGTTCATCACGCTTGATGGAGTCAACCATGGCCAATATCTATCTTCAGGGCAGTGAACGAGTTGCCATGCCGGGCGCGAAGGCGCTGGCGCCCGCCGATCCGAGCGAGCGCATGGAAGTCTCGGTGCTGGTGCGTCGCCGCGCCCAACAAGATTTCATCGCGCGCGTGGCGGCATTGAGCTCGCCCCTCGCGCCCGCCGAAGTATTAAGCCGCGAGGAGTTTGCGCAAAAGCACGGCGCAGATCCTCAGGATCTGGCGGCGGTGCGGACCTTCGCACTGGCGGCGGGCTTGAGCGTGGTGCAGGAACATGCGGGACGCCGCACCGTCGTCCTGTCCGGCACCGTGGCTCAGTTCAGCGCCGCATTCGGTGTACAGCTGCAGATGATGGAACACGACAGCTGTTGCTATCGTGGCCGTACCGGTGCCATTCAAATACCGGGTGAGTTGGACGGCATCATCGAAGCGGTGCTGGGCCTCGACAGCAGACCGCAGGCGACACCGCATTTTCGGATACGGCCTCAGGTGGGCAACGTGAAATGGCGCCTGGGCTCCCGGGCGGCAGTGTCCTTCAGTCCCCTGGCTGTGGCGCAGCTCTACGGTTTTCCGGCAGGCTCCGGGCAGGGTCAGTGCGTCGCCATCATCGAGCTGGGCGGCGGCTATCGCCCCGCGGACTTGAAAACCTATTTCACCGGCTTAGGGGTGGCGAATCCGACGGTGCTCACCGTTTCGGTGGATCAGGCCAAGAATGCGCCCACCGGCGATGCCAATGGACCCGATGGTGAAGTGATGCTCGATATCGAAGTGGTCGGGGCCATCGCGCCGCAGGCGAAGATTGCGGTGTACTTCGCGCCCAACACCGACGCCGGCTTTCTCGATGCCATCACCAGCGCCATTCATGACAGCACCCATAAGCCATCGGTGATTTCAATCAGCTGGGGCGGACCTGAATCCTCCTGGACTGCGCAGGCCATGACGGCCATGGATTCCGCCTTCCAAGCGGCAGCGACCATGGGCATCACCGTGTGCGTTGCCTCCGGCGACAACGGCTCCAGCGATGGCGTGACCGACGGCGCCGATCACGTGGATTTTCCCGCCTCGAGTCCTTTTGCGCTCGCGTGCGGGGGTACCAGCCTGCAAGGCAGCGGCACCCGCATCGACAGCGAAGTGGTGTGGAACGACGGGGCAGGCAACGGCGCCACCGGCGGCGGCATCAGCGCATTCTTCCCCGTTGCCACGTGGCAATCGGGCTTGAGCGCCCTCACGACGGCCGGCAGAGCCGTGCCGCTCACCATGCGCGGCGTGCCCGACGTGGCCGGCAACGCGGACCCGGAAACCGGTTATGACGTTCGCATCGACGGCACCGACACCGTCATCGGCGGCACCAGTGCCGTAGCACCCTTGTGGGCGGCATTGATTGCGCGGCTCAATCAGCTGTCGGGCAAATCCCTGGGATATGCCAACCCGCAGCTGTACGCCAATGGCGGCAGGCTGCGCGACGTGACCGAAGGCAACAACGGCGACTTTGCCGCGGCTGCCAATTGGGATGCCTGCACCGGCTTGGGAAGCCCCGACGGCGCAGCGCTCGCAGCCTCAGTGAAGGTGAAGTGATCCGCCGGTGCCGAACAGACCGAGCAGACCGATGACGATCAAGTACAAGGCAATGATGTAGTTGAGCAGCTTCGGCATCACCAGGATCAAAATTCCGGCAATCAGCGCGACCAGCGGCGCAATACTCAAGTGTAGATTCATGGACAAGCTCCGTGGCCGGGAGTCTCCAGCCACATTATTGAAACAATTTCAACGCTTTCTGCAGTGTCATCACGACGCCCCACAATAGCGGAATTCCCACCAACAGCCACATGATTGCGATCTTGCCTTTCATCAGTGTCAGCCCCCATCCGATGCGTTGATGATGCCTTTGTAGTGATGTTTGGGATCGACCGGGCGCATGGCAAGATTGCAGATGAACCCGATCAGCAGCAGTCCGCACATGATGTACATGGTGACCGAATAGGCCTGCGCCTTCGGTACACCGCTGTCGATCTGTGCCTGGCGAATGTAGTTCACCAATACCGGTCCCAAGACGCCGGCAACCGACCAGGCGGTCAGCAGGCGACCGTGAATGGCGCCGACTTGGAAATTACCGAAGATGTCGCGCAGATAGGCCGGTATGGTGGCGAACCCGCCGCCGTACATGGTCAGGATGATGCAGAAGGCCGCAACGAACAGCGGCTTCGAGCCCATGTGGCCGATGGTGGGAACCGACCCGTAGAGCCCGATGCCGAGCAGGAAGAAAATCATGTAGGTCGCGCGGCGCCCGATGTAATCCGAGGTCGTAGCCCAGAAAAAGCGGCCGCCCATGTTGAACAGGCTCAACAGACCGACGAAGGATCCGGCCGTGACCGCGGTCACCGAAGTGAACATTTCCTGGATCATGGGTGACGCAGTGCTCAGCACGCCGATGCCTGCGGTCACGTTCATGCACAGCACGCCCCACAGCAGCCAGAACTGCGGCGTCTTCCAGGCCACATCGACGGCGACGTTTGCGGTGGTGATCATCTTGTTGGAAGCTGCGCTGGGCACCCAGCCCGCCGGTTTCCAATCGGGCGAGGGCACGCGAATGCTGAAAACACCGATCATCATGAAGATGAAGTAGATGACGCCCATGGTGACGAAGGTTTCCATCACACCCGAGGACGTCGGGGTCGCAAAATGCGCCATCAACCAAACCGAAAGCGGCGCCGCGATCAACGCGCCGCCGCCGAAGCCCATGATGGCCATGCCCGTCGCCATGCCGGGCCTGTCCGGAAACCACTTGATCAACGTGGATACGGGGGAGATGTAGCCTATGCCCAATCCGCATCCGCCGAGCACACCGTAGCCCAGGAAAACGATCCATAACTGATGCAAATAAATGCCGCCTGCCGCGACCAAGAACCCGCCGCCGAAACACAGGGCCGACACGAACATGGACAGGCGCGGTCCCACCCGTTCGACCCAACGGCCAAAAATCGCCGCTGAAGATCCAAGGATCAAAATGGCGATGGAGAAGATCCATCCAACATCTTTGAGATTCCAGTCGCCCGGGGCGGATTTCGTGATTCCAATCAGCTTGGTGAGCGGCAAGTTGAAGGTGGAGAAGGCATACACCTGGCCGATGCACAGGTGCACGGCCAAGGCCGCCGGGGGCACCTGAAATCGGTTAAATCCCGGCGCCGCCACGGTACTTTCCCGCGCAAAAAAACCAGTGGTCATAAAGGCCTATCCCTATGTTGATTCGTTCTAAGGGGCGACAAACTCCAATATGCCCCGTGGCATTGCAATTGTCATTATTGCTGTTCACTGCACGGCGCGGCCGCCTGCGAATTACGTCACATTCAGACTTTGGATGCAGCGCACCGCGCAGTCAGAGAAGTGTAAAACCGTGACATCGAGTAACGCCGGCGTTGCGGGAAACCCGTAATTTCGTTGCTCTCATGTGCAAGTCCACCTATGCGGGCCGGCGCGCTCATCGAGCCGCGTGGCTGATGTTTTGGCCCATGCTGATCGCAGCATGGACGCTGGCCTCATTCCCCGCCGCCGCCGCCTGCCTGCCGAGTGCCGACCGCGGCATTCGCGAGCTGCAAGCCTTGGTAAATCAGGATGCGAAGGCCGCTCTCGCCAAGGTTCAGGCCATTCTGGACTTGGAGACCAAGTTGCCGCATCCGAATGCGCAGCGCCTGGCTTCCCTGTATGACGTCGAGGCGCAGGCCTACAGCATTCTGGAGCTCGGTTCCTCGGCGCGCGATTCCGTTGCCAAGGGATTGAAATACGCCACCAGCGAGACCGACCCGATGCGCCTGGGGTTGTTGGCAACATTGGCTGAGAACGTCTATGACCCTGCGCAGATCAGCGCGGCGGATACCTTGATCGAGGCCGCCCACGCCGTGCAGACGCGCGGCTCGTTGGCCGACACCTGCCTGCTGATCGGCCGCGGACTGCTGCAGTACCGGCAGGATCGGGACGATTTGGCCATCAGCAGCCTGACGCAGGCATACAACTCCAGCGTCGAGGCCAATTTCGCCGAGCCGCGCAGTCTTGCGGCCAGCACCTTGTCCCAGGTGTTGCGCGCCATGGGCGATTATCAGCAGGCGCTGGCTTTGAATCAGGAAGCCATCGATTGGGACGCCAAGCAAAACGCCACCCTGTTGCTGTCCGTGGAGCGTTTTCTGCGCGGCAAGATTTTCATCCAGATGGGCAAGTACACCGAGGCCATCGGCGAGTTCTCGGAATCACGCCGGGAGAGTGCCAAATCCAATGACATCGAGGGCGTGGCATTTGCCGACGCGCGCCTGTGCGAAGCGCGCATCGAATTGAGCGAGCTCAATCAGGCACAGATTTCTTGCAGCAGCGCCCTGAAGACCTTCCTGGCCTCGAACTTTGCCGATGAGGCCAAGGAGATTCAGGGCCTACTGGCAAGAATCCAGCTGGCGCAGGGCCATCCGGAGAAGGCGCTGTCCACGTTGAATGTTGTGCTCGATCACAATGGCGAGGACATGCAGCCGCGGCGGGTGGCTTCTTACTATGAGTCGCGCGCGCGCACCAATGCGGCATTGCATAACTACCGCGACGCCTACGGCGATCTCTCCGAATACGTGCGGCGTTACATTCTGTCGAATGACGCCGATCGCACCCGGCAGACCGCCGCGCTGCGCGCCCGCTTCGAGACCGACCGCGAGATCGAACGCAACGCGCTGCTGAAGCGCGAACTCGAAGTGTCTCAGGAACAATCGCAACGTCAGGCACAGCAGCTGCGATGGAACGCCGTCGCCGCCGCATCGGGCGTCGCGGTCATCGCGCTGCTGGTGTACTTCCTGATCAGCAATCTGCGATTCCGGCAGGAGCTGGTGCGTCTGGCCCGCCAGGACGGCCTGACCGGTCTTCCCAATCGGCGCCGTACCGCTGAATTGGCCTCGGCGGCATTGGAAGAGGCGGTTGCGCGCGATCAGCCGCTGACCATCGCCATCATCGACATGGACCACTTCAAATTCATCAACGACCACTGCGGTCACGCCACCGGCGATCATGTGTTGAAGGAGTTCGCGCGCATGAGCCGCGAGTCCTTGCGCGACACCGACGTGATGGGGCGGTGGGGCGGCGAGGAGTTCCTGCTCATCATGCCCAACGCCGATATCGAGGTCGCCATCGCCACGTTGGAACGGCTGCGCACCCGGGTGTTCGGCATCCGTCTGCCCGCATCGGGAGCCGGGTTGCGCGTGAGCCTGAGCGCCGGCCTCGCGCTTCATGGCAAGCACGTTCGATCGCTCGACGAACTGATCGCGCGCGCCGATGCGGCTCTGTACGTGGCCAAGAACGAAGGCCGCGACCTGGTGCGCGTGTCGGATGAGAACTTCCTGACTTCCAGCGGAATTCGGCGCGCCACGCGATCGTAGCTTGCGGCGGCATTCAACCTATTGATCCCGATGGATATTGGGGAATGGTGCCCAGGAGAGGACTCGAACCTCCACGAATTGCTCCACTGGTACCTGAAACCAGCGCGTCTACCAGTTCCGCCACCTGGGCAAGATGGGTCCCTCTCAGAGGCGCAGAAATGTACGCACTGACCTGGGGGTTGTCAAATCAGCCCCGTCGGCAGCAATCGGGTCAGGAACTCGGCTGGTCCTCTCCAGGCTGGCCGGCCGATAGATGACGATGTGATACTCTGCCGCCCCTTATTTACAGGTTCTAATGACAAAACGCGGCAAGACCGGTCCTCAGCGGACCACACCCAACCGAGCGCAACGTGAGTCTGCGGACTGGCGCGGCCAAGACCCCAATCTCGAACTCGAAAAGTCGCGCTACGCCGATCCCATCGCCAGCCGCGAACTGCTGCTCAAGCATTTGTCCGAGGCGCCCGAACCGCTGACCGCGGCGCGTCTCGCCAAACGCCTGGGGCTGAACACGGATGCGCAACGTCAGGCGTTGGCCAAGCGGTTGGCAGCCATGGTGCGCGATGGACAGGCCATCGAAGGGCCCAGTGGATTCGCGACCGCGGGCGAGGGCGAGCGGGTGGCGGGACGGGTGCGCGGGCGAGCCAACGGCGACGTACTGGTGTTGCCGGACGATGGCTCCGCACCGTTGGTGCTGGCGCGCGCGGACACGGCGACCTTGATGCACAACGACCGGGTGGAAGCGCTCGCCGTCGGCATGAACGACCGCGGCCGGCGCATTGCCCGCCTGATCCGCCGTATCGGCGACGCGCCGAACTACATCGGCGGAATCTGGCATGCCGGCGAATCGCGGGGCCACGTCGAGCCCGAAGATCCCGGCCACTGGTATTCAGTGGAAGTATCCATGCGCGATCGGCACGGCGCCAACGACGGCGATCATGTCATCGTCGAAGTCGCCCGGCGGCCGCAAGGCGACACGCCGGCGCAGGGCCGGATCATCGAAGTGCTGGAGGATTTGCGTCCGTCCGATCTGGCGGCGCGCTTCGCCATTCTGCGTCACGACCTGCCGCAGGAATTTCCAGAAGCCGTGATCAGGGCGGCGGACCAGTTTCCGCCCGACGTGCAGGCGGCCGATCTCGAGGGCCGCGAGGACTTACGCGACGTGCCGTTGGTGACCATCGATGGAGAAGACGCCAAGGACTTCGATGACGCGGTGTTCGCCGAACCGGTGCGCGGCGGCGGTTGGCGGCTGATCGTTGCCATTGCCGATGTCAGCAACTACGTGCGCTACGGCAGCGCGCTGGATCACGAGGCGCGTGCGCGCGCCACCTCGGTCTACTTTCCGGACCGGGTCATCCCGATGTTGCCGGAGAATCTGTCCAACCATCTATGCTCTCTGATGCCGCGCGTGGACCGCCTGGCCTTCGTCTGCGACATGCATGTGAGCAAGGCCGGCAAGCTGAGCAAGTCGCGCTTCTACGAGGCGGTGATCCGCTCGCATGCGCGGCTCACCTACGATCGCGCCTGGGCTTACCTGGAATCGCCGGAGGCACGCGATGCGAAAGCGCGGGCGCCCGTCGATCTGACGCCGGCGATTTGCGAGTCGCTGAAAACACTGTACGCCTTGTATGGCGCCCTGAAGAACGCCCGCGATGCGCGCGGCGCCTTGGATTTTCGCGGCGGTGAAGTCAAGGCGCGCATCGGCGCGCAGGGCACCATCGAAGGGTTCTATGCGGTGACGCGCAACGATGCGCACCGCCTGATCGAGGAATGCATGATCGCTGCCAATGTCGAAGCCGCGGTGGCGCTTCGAATCGCCAAGGCCGGCAGCCTGTATCGCGTTCACGGTCAACCGGAAGACAAGCGGGTTACCGAGCTGCAAAAGGTCTTGAGCGCCTTGCAAGTGGGCGCGGTGTTCTCCGAAAAACCGACGCCGCGCGAGTTTCGCCAACTGGTCGAGCGCCTTGCGGCGCGCCCCGATGGTTTGCTGCTCGAGGGGCTGGTGATCCGCTCGCTGGCGCAGGCGGTTTATCAGCAAACCAACATCGGACATTTCGGCTTGGCGCTGGATGAATATGCGCACTTCACCTCGCCGATCCGCCGCTATCCGGATTTGTTGGTGCACAGGACCATCAAGGCGGCGACTCTGCCGCACTCCGCTTCGGGCCATCGTTACAGTTCCGCCGAATTGCAGGTGCTCGGCGTCGAGACCTCGCAGCGCGAGCGGCGCGCCGATGAGGCGTCCCGCGATGTCATGGGTTATCTCAAGTGTTTGTACCTGCAACCGCGTGTCGGCGAGGAGTTCGAGGCCACGATTTCCACGGCACTGGAATTCGGCCTGTTCGTGCAATTGAAGGACATGCCCATCGACGGCCTTGTGCACATCTCTTCGATTTCCGGCGACTACTGGGAACTGGAGCAGGGGGGTATGGGGTTGGTCGGTCAACGCACGGGTCGCCGCTGGCAGCTCGGGGATAGCGTGAAAGTCCGCTTGATTCGCGTCGATCTGACCCAGCGGCAAATCGATTTCGAGCTGGTGGACGCCAATGCCTCGGCAAGCCGCGGCACGGTGCGGGCTCCGCGCCGAGGCAACGATGGCCAAGCGCGTCGCGGCGGCTCGAACGCCCGCGGTCGTCAGGGCGGCAAGCGCGGTCGTGGCTGAAGCGAGACGCCACCTCGTTTACGGGCTGCATGCCGTCAACGCGGCCCTGTCGCGAGCACCGGAACGATTGCTGGAGCTGTGGATGGCACCTCGGGATGACCTGCGGGCGCGGGACCTGAAACAGCGTGCCGAGATCGCGGGCGTGCACGTTCATTCGGTCAAAGCCGACGCATTGGTCAAAATGGTCGGCGATGTGTCCCACCAAAGCGTGGTGGCGGCGGTCAGGCCGCTGCAACCCTGGGACGATCGCGATTTGTTCGATGCAATAAGTGAAATCGAGGGTGACCCCTTGTTGTTGGTGCTGGACGGGGTGACCGACCCCCACAACCTGGGCGCCTGCCTGCGGACCGCGGACGCCGCGGGGGTGCTGGCGGTGGTCACACCCAAGGACCGCTCGGCGACCGTGGATGGGGTGGTGCGCAAGGTGGCCGCGGGCGCGGCGGAATTCGTGCCCGTGGTCAGCGTGACCAACCTGGCCAGGACGCTGGATGAGCTCAAGGAGCGCGATGTCTGGGTGGTGGGTACGGACGGCGAGGCGCCTCAATCCTTGTACTCGGTCGACCTGAAGCGCTCGCTGGCCCTGGTTTTGGGTGCCGAGGGGGCTGGCATGCGCCGTCTGACCCGGGAACGCTGCGATTTCGTGGTTCACATCCCCATGGTGGGCCACATGGAATCGCTCAATGTCTCGGTTGCGGCGGGTGTGTCCCTGTTCGAGGCCCGCCGCCAAAGGCTTGCCTAAATAGGCACTTGGCCGTATCCTTCGCGCTCTTTTTTGCCGGGTTACCGGCTTCATTCCTTGCCTCACCGCTCGCAACGGGAGGCTTCAACCATAGGGAAATACAATGCGGCATTACGAAATCGTGCTCCTGGTCCATCCGGACCAGAGCGAGCAAGTTCCTGCGATGGTCGATCGCTACAAGGGCATGGTCACTGCCGGTGGCGGGTCCGTGCACCGCTTCGAGGACTGGGGCCGCCGTCAGCTGACCTTCCCCATCGCCAAGGTGCACAAAGCGCACTACATCCTCCTCAACGTCGAATGCGACAAGAAGGTTCTGGAGGAACTCAAGGGTTCATTTCGCTTCAGCGACGCCGTGCTGCGCAGCATGGTCGTGAAGATGGATGAAGCCGTAACCGAACCCTCGCCCATGGCGCGTGCGCCGGATGAGAATGCCCGTCGCCACGATGATTTCGGCGATGACGGCGACGATGACGACATGCCCATGGGCATGCGCTGAGTCATCGGTCACAAGGAGATACACATGGCACGTTTTTTTCGTCGTAAGAAGTTTTGCCGGTTCACCGCCGATGACGTCAAGCAGATCGATTACAAGGATCTGGCGACGCTGAAGAGCTACATCACGGAAACCGGGAAGATCGTTCCCAGCCGCATCACCGGCACCCGCGCGCATTACCAGCGCCAGTTGCAGCTCGCCATCCGGCGCGCCCGCTTCCTGGCCCTGTTGCCGTATACCGATCAGCACTAAGAGCAGTTCCCATGGAAATCATACTGTTGCAGAAGGTCGCGAACCTCGGCCAGATCGGCGATCGGGTCAAGGTGAAATCCGGCTACGCGCGTAATTTCTTGGTTCCCACCGGCCGCGCCACCATGGCGACGGCGGCGAACATCGCCAAGTTCGAGGCGCAGCGTCATGTACTGGAGGCGAAGGCCAACGAAGAGCTGGCAGCGGCTCAGGCGCGCGCCGCGAAACTTCAGGACTTCAAGCTGGAGTTGCGTGCCAAGGCCGGCGCCGAAGGCAAGCTGTTCGGTTCCATCGGCACCTCCGACATCGCGGAGGCTGCCGTGAAGGCGGGTCACCCGATCAGCCGCAGCGAAGTGCGCATGCCCACGGGTCCGATACGCTCCACCGGCGAACACCAGGTGCAGCTGCATCTGCATACCGATGTCGATGTGACCTTGTCGGTCACCATCATCGCTGAAGAGTAGTAGCGGTCGGCAGGCGCGTACCTTAAGGTTGCGCAATGGCCGCTCGCTTCCCCAATCGATCCTCGTCTTCCGGCGACGGGCTGCGCCTGCCGCCGCACTCCATCGAGGCCGAGCAATCGGTGCTCGGCGGACTGATGCTGGATGCGGCTGCGTGGGATCAGATCGCCGATCGTGTCACGGCGGATGATTTCTATCGTCACGATCACAAGCTGATTTTCGAGACCACGGCTGAGCTGATCGAGCGCAGCCAGCCCTGCGATGCCGTCACCTTGTCCGGTCATTTGGAAAGCAAAGGCTTGCTCGATCAGGTCGGCGGCCTGTCGTACCTGGGATCGCTGGCTCGCGACACGCCCACCAGCGCCAATATCCGCGCCTACGCCGACATCGTGCGCGAGCGCTCGGTGCTGCGGCAACTCATCACCGCCGGCAATTTGATCGTCGGCAGCGCACTCGAAACCGAGGGGCGCGAAGCACGCGAAGTGATCGACGAGGCGGAGAGGGCGGTGTTCGAAATCGCCGAGCGCGGCTCGCGCGGCAAGGTGGGGTTTCGCTCGGTCAAGAGCATTCTCCCCGAAGTCGTCAACCGCATCGATGAGCTCTACCACTCAGACGGCATGATGACGGGCGTGTCCTCAGGCTTCAAAAAACTCGATGAAATGACCTCGGGATTGCAGCCTGGCGATCTCATCATCATTGCCGGCCGGCCGTCCATGGGCAAGACAACCTTGGCGGTGAACATTGCGGAGAATGCTGCCTTGGGCTCCGGCAAGTCCGTGGCCATCTTCAGCATGGAGATGTCGGCCGAATCCCTGACGCTGCGCATGATTTCGTCGCTGGGGCGGATCAATCAAAGCAATCTGCGCTCGGGACGCCTGGAAGAGCAGGACTGGCCGCGCATCGATTCGGCCATGACGCAGCTCAGCGCCGCAAACATCTTCGTGGATGAAACGCCGGCGCTGACGCCCACCGAAATTCGCGCGCGCGCCCGCCGCTTGAAGCGGGAGCGCGGCTTGGATCTCGTCGTGGTGGACTATCTGCAGCTGATGCAGGTCGCGGGGACCAAGGAGAACCGCGCCACGGAGATCTCGGAAATATCGAGATCGCTCAAGGCGCTCGCCAAGGAATTGAAAGTTCCGGTCATCGCATTGTCGCAGCTCAATCGCGGCGTCGAGCAGCGGGTCGAGAAAAAGCCGGTGATGTCGGATCTGCGCGAATGCGTCACGGGCGACACCTTGGTGTGCCTCGCCGATGGCAGGCGCGTTCCGATCCGCGATCTGGTCGGACAAACCCCAGAAGTTTGGGCGATGAGCGAGGACCAGAAAATCATCAAAGCGCAGAGCGATTTGGTGTGGTCGAAGGGTGTGCGGCACGTCATGTGCGTGGAACTCGCCAGCGGCCGAAAGCTGCGGGCGACGCCCAACCATCGCATCTTCACCGGCGACGGGTGGAGGCCGCTGGGCGCAGTGAAAATCGGCGACCGTATCGCCTTGGCCAGGAATTTCCCGGCTGTTGCAAATCCGGTGGTTTGGACCGATGAGCAGATTGCATTACTGGGCCACCTCGTGGGCGATGGCAGTTATCTGAAAGGAAAACCACTGCGCTACACGACGGCATCGGAAGAGAACAGCAAGCTGGTCACCGAATGCGCCATTGCGCTCGGCAGCAAGGTGACCCGATACGTGGGCCGCGGCCAGTGGCATCAGCTTTTAATTTCCGGCAACGGTAACCGTTGGCATGCCAAGGGCGTGGGGGCGTGGTTGAAGTCTATTGGAGTATTCAATCAGCGCTCGCATCAAAAACATTTGCCGCCTGAGGTTTTTAAATTCAGCGATGCGCAGATCGGCTTGCTGCTCAGGCATCTGTGGGCGACCGACGGATGCATTTCTATTCCTAAGTTGGCGAAGCGCGGCAAGGCAGCCGTTCATTTCAGCACTGGTAGCGAACGTTTGGCGCGCGATGTGAGCGCATTGCTGTTGCGATTGGGAATCGTGTCTCGTACCAGCCAGATCAAGCAACGAATCGGCAGAGCCGTGTATTGCGTGCTCGTCAGCGGCTCGGAGCAGCAAGCCATATTTCTAGCCAAGGTGGGCGCCTTTGGTCCGCGCGAAGTGCCGGCGCGCCGCCTCGCGGAGATTCTTGCAGTGATTCGACCGAATACCAACGTGGACACTTTGCCTTTGGAGGTGTTCACGGAAGTCAGAGCTTTGATGGCAGCTCAAGGAATAACTCAGAAGACTATGGCGCAGATGCGCGGAACCTCCTATGGAGGGATATCCCACTTTCAATTTTGTCCGTCGCGCTCTCACTTGAGTTCGTACGCAAACTCGCTGAACAGCGAGTCGTTGAAAACTTGGGCGAGTTCCGATTTGTTTTGGGACCGCGTCGTTTGTTTTGGATTCGAAGGTGCCGAAGAGGTCTTCGATATGACCGTGCCGGGTCCCGCGAGTTGGCTCGCTGATGGAATCGTGAGTCACAATTCGGGCGCAATAGAGCAAGATTCTGACCTCATTCTTCTCATTTACCGCGAAGAAGTCTACGAACCGAACACCACGCGCAAAGGCATTGCCGACATCATCATCGCGAAGCAGCGCAATGGTCCGATCGGCGAAGTGCAGCTCACCTTCCTCGGTCAGTACACCAAGTTCGAAAACTACGCGCCCGAGTCGTATGCCGAGGGCGTATTCAGGTGAGGTTCGCGTGACGCCGTTGGTGAGCGCGACCATCGATACCGCCGCGCTCCGCCACAATTTGCATGTCGTCAGGCAGCGCGCGCCGCGCTCACGCGTCATGGCCGTCATCAAGGCCAATGCCTATGGCCACGGCCTGGTGGGAACGGCGCAGGCGCTCGACAATGCGGACTTGTTTGCCGTGGCGCGGGTCGATGAAGGCCTGGCCTTGCGCAGGGCCGGCATTCGCAACGACGTTCTGTTGCTCGAGGGCGTCTTCGACGCGGATCAGCTGAATGCCGCAGCCGCTGCAGGATTCGAACTGGTGGTCCACGAGCGCGAGCAGATCGAATTGCTGCGCGCAGCGCCCCCGCAAGCTCGCTTCAAGGTGTGGTTGAAGTTCGACAGCGGCATGAATCGGCTGGGCTTCAAGGGCGCGGAGTTTTCCGCCGCGCATGCAGCGCTGCGTGAATTGGCTTGCGTTCAGCAGCCGGTCAATTTGTTCACGCATCTGGCGTCCGCCGATATGCCGGATCTATCCACCACCACCGAACAGCTGGAACGTTTCGCTCGAGTGACGCAAGGCCTTCCCGGCGAGCGCAGCATCGCGAACTCAGCCGGCATGATGGCGTTTCCGGAAGCGCAGGCCAACTGGGTCCGTCCAGGATTACTGCTCTATGGCGTTTCGCCTTTTGCCGGCTATATCGGCGCGGACCATGGATTGCGGCCCGTCATGACATTGCAGTCGCATGTCATCGCGCTGAAGGATCTCGTGGCTGGGGAACACGTCGGCTACAGCGGGGAGTGGTGTGCTTCGCGTCCCACACGCCTGGCGATCGCCGGTGTCGGTTATGGCGATGGCTATCCGCGCAGCCTGCCATCCGGCGCACCTGTCTTGGTCAACGCGCAGCGCGCGCCGCTGGCAGGTCGGGTGTCGATGGACATGATCGGCATCGATGTCACGGATCTGAAGCAACCGGCGCGGCTCGGCGATCCGGTGGTGCTCTGGGGCAGCGGCATGCCGGTGGAGGAAGTTGCCGTATGGGCCTCGACGATTCCGTACGAACTGCTTTGCGGCATCACTCAGCGCGTGCCCAGTTTGCAGATGTAGCGTGCCTGAAGGCAAAGGGTTCGGTGCGGTGAGGCCCAGATCTAATGCCCTGCCCATACCTCGTTCAGTCGTAAC
>CAZZWM010000055.1:0-1875 GCA_964657945.1 uncultured Steroidobacteraceae bacterium | reverse complement strand
TCGGTGCGGTGAGGCCCAGATCTAATGCCCTGCCCATACCTCGTTCAGTCGTAACCAGAGGCCATGAGCAGCGGCGCCGGGGATAAGCACATAGTCAGCCGATTCCCAGCGAGGATCAGGAAAGCCGGCGGCATGAGCCTTGAGATAGTCGCGCACTCGCGCGATATCGGCGACCTCGATCGTCACGCCCATGAGGCCTTCACCGCGGCTGGCCAAGAAATCGTCGACGGGACCCGAGTTGTGGGCCGCCTTTGGCGCAAGCAGCAAAAGTAGGCCGCTGCCTGCAGCAATCTCGCGGCCGTCCGCGGCCAGTTCTGGCACCTCGATAGCGCGACCAGGCACGAGTCCGAGCCGCTTATAGGTCTCAATGGAAGCGCTGAGGTTCTTGACTGCGATCCACACGGCCGATAGACGAATGGCTCCATTTGGATGAATTCGCTCCAACGCACGTTTCCGAGCAAACTCAGGATCCTTGGCCCGCTCGGGCTGGTTGGCGCCGTTGTATTCGATCAGGAATGGGCCGCCCGGTGTGTCCTTTGGCAAATCGATCTCCCGAAAGAGCCAAGTGCCCGAGAACTTCACCCCAGGCTCGACATAGCCCTCACTGGTGGTGGTCGCCACCTTGGCGGCGATTCCTCGCGAGCGCAGGAACTTCGCGGCATGTTGCGCCGAGTCAGTCTCGAGACCGAACCCGATGGCGCCCTCGTGATCCTTGAGGAATGCGACTTCATCGCTGGAGGCGGCCTTCTGAGGATCATAGACCGCCAAAAACTCCAGGTAGGTGTGGTTCGAGAACTCAACCCCGCCGCTCTCCAGCCCTTCCGCAAACCGCCCCCATGAGCTGGCGTTGAATCCAAGCTGATCTCTGATTAGTGCGAGCGTCGCCGGTAGATCATGCACTAGGATCGAGACGTGGTTGAGGCCCATACCCGCTCCCAGGACCGCAGGCGTTGTGGCCGCATGGTCAGGCGGCCCGGCCGCCGCGGTGCCACTCGAAAAAAATGCCAGGGCCAGCGCAAGCACTGTGGTTCGCCGACCCAAGCCGTGCAGCACGTCTATGAACAGCGCGGATTTCCTGGAATCGGGGACCTCGCCTGTCGCAATGGAACGCAACGTCAGTGGATCGAATTTTAAATGCACGCGCATGGTTGCGCTAAATCAATTCTCGAAGAACCCCATCTTCACGCCGGCCAGCTGCACCACATCGTTGTCGTTCAGGCGACGCGCCTGCGGTCCGATCGGCACGCCGTTGACCTGCGGGAAGTCATTATCCTTGCCGCTGTCGACGTGGACGATGAAGTAGCCTTCGGAGCGGCGCGTGATGGCCGCGACTTGCACGCCAGGTCGGCCCAACGTGGTCAGGGCCTTGGTCAGCTCCAACTCGCGGCCTGCGAATGCACCGCTCAGAACCTGGAGCTTGGCCTTCGGCAGGGCTGTGGCGTTATCCGGCACCGTCGGCCGCTTGGCGGCAATTTGCTTGGCAGCATGATCAACCGCGGCGCTGACCTTGCGGATCTTATCCTCGCCCTGTGAGCTGGGCGTGATGACCATGGTCTTTTCGAATTCATCCTGCTCGGCATCGCCGTCCTGGCTGTCGACGAAACGCAATTGATGGTGACCGACGGTGATGACATCGCCGTGCTGCATCGCATGCTTCTTGATCAGCTTGCCGTTGACGTAGGTGCCGTTGGTGCTGTTCAAGTCCTCGAGGAAGGAGTCGTTCAGTATGTTGATGATGAGCGAGTGGTGACCGCTCACGGCCGGGTTGTCGATACGAATATCGTTATCCGGCAGGCGCCCAATGGTGTAGCGCTCTTTGTTCATGTTGTATTCCGCGAGGATTTGACCATCCAAGCTGAGCATCAGGCGTGCCAT
>CAZZWM010000054.1:0-23675 GCA_964657945.1 uncultured Steroidobacteraceae bacterium | reverse complement strand
CGGTGGCTGCGGGCGCGGTCTGCTGACTGCGGCTCGTGTAAGCCATGGTCACCGCAACACAGGCCGCTGCGCATTGCACCACAGCCAAACTCATTGCGCGGCTCATGGTGCGGGCACCGGATAGTACGGGTCGTAATCCAAGGTGTAGCAATAGTTCTCGATCAACTCAAAGTTAGGCTCCCGATGCCGATACAGAAACACCTCGATAGTCCAGGGGTGGCTGTAAATCTTCGGATCCTCCAGGGTCGCCTTGTAATCAATCGTGTTGGCATCGATCATTGTCCAGCGTTCGACCACGTGCAGGGCCTCATCGTGAAAATCTCCAGCGCGCGACAACCAGGTCTGGTCGTTGAAATCGGTTACGTCGACCACCAAGGTGTCACCTTCCCAATGCCCGCGTGAATCTCCGAGCCAAAATTCCTGGTCGTTGTCGGTGGGATGCAGCGTGCCGTCGGTATGGATCGTCCGCACCGAATGCCCGAACTCGAAGAAGACCGTCACATCCTGTCGCCGTTGGAAGATTTGAAAAGGTTCCGGGTAGTAGATCCCGCGCGGTGTGCCAAGAGTCCAGCATTTCAGGCGCGGATCGTCCTGAAGACGAGCATCAAAATTCTTCTTTTTCACCGCGAGCGCCGCCGGGGTATATGGAATGACACCGCCTTCTACGATGCCGATGCCCGGCGGGGCGTCCTTACGGCCTGAATGAGGTTCGAGATCGAAGTCCGCCGCGCTGGTGGTCTGCCAAATGCCGGAAAAATCCGGTTTGCCATCGGGCGTGCGCGGCAGCCGGTTCGACGACGAATGGCTGTTTGCTGCAAACAGGAACGGGGATATGAGCAATCCCGCGACAACCAAGCCGGACCTACGTAGGGTCGCCGCCAGATTGCGTTTCTCGCGGCTTGACCTGCGAACATGCACTTTCATACCCCGGCCTCAATAGCCCGCGGGCTGGGCAGTCTTTGCGCCGTCCGGTGCAGGCGTATTTGGCGCGCCGCCGGTTTGAAAGGTGCGGCCATCGGACAGCGTGATGGTCACGGCATAGCCGAAGGGGCCCCCGTTCTTGGAAAGAAAACCCCTGACATGGATCACGGCGCCAGCGGCGAGATCCTGCTTCTCCAACCCTTTGCTGGCAAGCGCGTTGGGCGCGGCCAGCTCTACCCCCCAGTTGGTGACGACGTCATCCTTGCTTTTGACATCGAAGTACAGCCAGCTGTGGGGGTTGACCCAACGAGCCTTGGTCACGGTGCCTGTCAGATCGAGCGGCTTGTCGCCATCGTATTCGGCGGCGAAAGCATGGTGGGCGAGCGCCTCGGGCGCGCTCCAAAGCATGATCGATGCAGCGAGCAGCGTGCCCACCGTAAGATTCAACGAACGCATCAGCCAATGTCTCGACACTTCCAGTCTCCAAAAAACGAGGTCGCCGATGATGGGTTCGGCGTGTGCAATTTCGTATTGCAAGTTGCGGGCCAACGAGGCCGGGGCTTTTTACATGGATTGACGCATCAATGGCGGTACGTACGCGGGTGCAAGCCCGTTGCAGTGGTGTTTTTTGCGCAGTGCTGCGCAAATCGGTTCACGGAGGTCGCAGATCCAACAACCGCTCAAATCACGGCGCGGCGCGGGAGATCCTAGGCAAGGGCGGTATGACTTGATTGGGATACCAGAATTTCAGATGGCAACCCTCGCAAACTTGATCGATGGCACCGCCGGCGATCACCAGCTGAGTGGTGTCCCGTGCATCGACGGCTGCAAGCGCCGTTGTCGTGGTCTCGCGCAGCGCAGCCGCAAAAGCGTTGAAAGCGGTCCGCTCGGCAGCGATTCGCTGTTCGATATGGGTTGAATCCAGGGCGCCCTGCGCCTCGGCAGGAAAGTCGAATCTACCCACGCGGCGCCCGTCCATCAGCAGCAGATTCGAGCTTTCCAGGAGCACAATGGCGGCGCGGCGTACTTCCTGCCATTGCGCGACGTCTTGCGGCTGTCGCACCCGGATGCCGTGCTCAGTGACATCAGTCTCGACCGCGTTCCAAACCCCATCTGCCGCTGGATCGACGACGTCTTGCATGAGCTCTTGCACCGACGCTACCGGTTGCAAAGATGGGGTCGATCGCAGCATCGGTCCCGAACACGCAGCGAGGATCAAGGCAGGGCCACCCCCAACAAGATGGCGAATGAGCGATTTCATCAAAGACATGCAGCAAGTTGCATGCCACCGTGTTGCAAAGCTATGGAAGTTTCAACGCCGTCATGCGTCAACATTTCTCTTGAAGGTTTCGGGTAGGAAGAACAAACCAATCGCCACCGTCACGCCCGCGATGACGATCGGATACCACAGTCCATAGTAGATATCGCCCGTCGCCGCAACCATTGCAAATGCCGTGGTCGGCAAAAACCCCCCGAACCATCCGTTGCCGATATGGTAGGGCAGAGACATCGCGCTGTAGCGGATCCTCGCAGGAAACAATTCCACCAGCAGAGCGGCTATGGGACCGTAAACCATCGTGACGTATAGCACCAAGGTGAACAACACGAGAACGACCATGGGCTTGTTGATGGCCGCCGGGTCGGCTTTATCCGGATATCCGGCCGCGGTCAACACGGTTTTTGCGGAGGCCTGAAATTTCGCAATGGCGTCCTTGCGCTCCTTACCGGTCACTGTCCTGGGGTCCGGGGCCGGGAGAGTGGTTGAGCCGCTGCGGATCTCGGCGATGCTGCCGCTGGGTGCATCGATTCTCGTGTACGACACGCCGGCCTTGGCGAGGAAGCTCTTGGCGATGTCGCAGGAAGTGGAATCGAATTTGTTCTTGCCGATGGGATCGAACTGAAAGGAGCATTGTGCGGGATCTGCATACACCGACACCGGAGCGGCGGCCTGCGCCTTGTATAGCGCGGGATTGGCATATCGAGTCAGCGCCTCGAATAGAGGAAAATAGGTCAACATGGCGAGCAGGCAGCCGGCCAAAATGATGGGCTTTCGGCCGATCTTGTCCGACAGCCAACCGAAGAACACGAAACCGGGCGTCGCCAAGGCGAGAGCGATGGCCGTCAGTATATTGGTGGTGGCGCCGTCCACTCGCAACATGCGTTCCAAAAAGAACAGCGCGTAGAACTGGCCCGTGTACCACACCACGGCCTGTCCCATGACACCGCCGAGCAGGGCGATCAATACGATCTTGAGGTTGCCCCATTGACCGAACGCCTCCTTGAGCGGCGCTTTGGAAGTGGTGCCCTGTTTTTTCATCTTGAGGAAGACAGGGCTTTCGGACAATTGCATCCGGATCCACAGCGACACGGCCAGCAGCAGGATGGACACCAGGAACGGCACGCGCCAGCCCCAGGTCTTGAAAGCGTCCTCGCCGGTGTAGGTGCGCGTACCGATCACCACCAACAATGCGGCAAATAGACCCAGAGTCGCCGTGGTCTGAATCCAACTGGTGAAAAAGCCTCGTTTTCCGGGAGGGGCATGTTCGGCGACGTAGGTCGCTGCGCCTCCGTACTCGCCGCCCAGCGCCAAGCCTTGCAGCAACCGCAAGGCAACCAGCAAAATCGGTGCCGCAACGCCGGCCGTTGCGTAGTTCGGCAACAGACCCACCGCAAATGTCGCACCACCCATGATGCTCATGGTGATCAGAAAAGTGTATTTGCGGCCGACCAGATCGCCGAGACGCCCGAACACCAGGGCGCCGAAAGGGCGCACGGCGAAACCCGCAGCAAACGCTGCCAGTGCGAAGATGAAACCGGTGGTGTCGTTGACCCCGGAAAAGAACTGCGCGCTGATCACCGTCGCGAGCAGGCCGTAAAGATAGAAATCGTACCATTCGAACACCGTGCCCAACGACGAGGCACCGATCACCAACCAGTCTTTGCGCGAATCTCCCGTGCTCTTTGGCAGAGTGTCCGCGGCGGTGCTTATAGCCATAAAACGCCCTCGAAGATTGTTTGGACAGCACGCCCCGATCTGGGGCGTGCCCTGTTAAATGCGAATGCGGAAGCCCCACATGAATGTGGTCTGGTTCTGGCTGCCTGACGTTCCGACAGTGGTACCGGGAAATCCGTTGGCGAGACCATCGGTGACCTCGGACCAGTTCACGCCGCCGTAGACATCGTAGTGCTTGTTGATGATGTAGTCCGCAACGAATGAAGCTTCCTCAAATGTGCCGGCGCACAGCAGTCCGGCCGCTGAGCAACCGAGATCGTCGTTACCGGCCGCGCCAAGACCGATCGTCCAGTTGTTCTGCGTGATGTGATAGTACGCCCCGACGAAATTCAATCCGGAACTCATCGCGTATCGAGCGCCCACCCATTCCATGTTGTACTTCGCCGTATCATTGACGTTGATGCCGACGTCGATCGGGGTGTTGTCCTGCGCGCTGCCGACGCTATAGTTGGCGTGCGCTTTCTCGATATGGGAAAAACCCACGTACGCCGTCAGCTTGTCCTGGTTGCCCAACTCGAATACATATCTGCCCATCAGGTTGTAAGACTTGTTGTTGGTAATGTATGCGGCCAACCCCGGCGTGGGCACGGGGTTCGGTGTGGCGGCGTTGTCAAATGAACTGCGCAAATTGACCGCACCCTTGGCATTCTCGTAAATGGCATCGACCATCAGTCCTTGGAAGTTCACCCCGACTCCGGCTCCGTAGGCTTTGCCGAGAACACCCGTATCCTGACCGCCGTTGGAATACATGGCGTTGAAATGTACCGGTCCGCTGGTGAAAGTGTATTTCCCTGAGTTGTCCAAGCGCGCCGCCTCCGTGCTGCCGGCACCTGCGTTGAAGCCGGAATAGCCGAGGAAGGAGAATGCATAGGACAGGGTTTGCGGATCGTACAGCGCCAGGGCATCGAGCTGTAGCGATTGCTGCCGGCCGATGGTAAGTCCTCCGAATCGCGGGCTGCTTACACCGCCCCAAATCACGCCGTTGAACGCCTGGCCGCAGCGGCTGCTGTCGGCATTCGCGGTTTGTTCACCTTGGGGATTGGCGCTGTTCGAGGTGAGCGCTTTGCACGCGTCCACCAAATGACCCGACAAGGGATTGAAGCCTGTGTCGGTTCTCGCGATCAGGGTGAAATCCTGCGCGATCGGTTCCGATACCCGAATGCCGATTTTGGATTGCTCCAGCCCGCTTTCCGCGAAAGTCGACTGCGAACCGGCGAAATTTCGGGTGGTGGTAAAGGCCTGGTATTCGAGGCCGCCCAGGTAATCGCTGCTCAAGGGCACGCCGTGAGTTTGATATGCGTAGCCCACATCGATCGTTGCGTACAGCGTGACACCGCCCAGAGACAAGCTATCCGGCAGGGGATCCTTCACGTCCGCTCGCGCGAATCCGCACATCAAGGTCAAGCCCATCGCCGTTGCAAAAAAATGATTTCGCCCTTGCATTGTTTTACCCCTTTGCAGAGTTACCCTAAGCGCCGCGATGTACCGACGGTCGCCTCCAGCCCCCGGCGATGCTAGGTCAGCGCATTCGCGCACACCATTCGACCTTGGTCGTAGGGGTCCAAGGCTGCCGACGCGCGGCGTTTGTCTTACCGTGGTCGCGAGCTTAGAGTGCTTCCAGGGGGGGTGTATGTTCTCCAGCTGGCTCCTGTCGTTGCTTGCTTTGACATATCTAGGCTGTCTTTTTGGCATCGCCTTTTTCGGCGAGCGCCGCCGCACTTACCCCACCCAGCGTCGTCTGCGTCCCCTGATATATGCGCTCGCACTGGGCGTGTATTGCACGTCATGGACGTTCTTCGGCGCCGTCGGGTCCGCCGTGCGTGACGGCTGGGGTTACTTGCCGATCTACCTGGGACCCGCACTCGTATTTCTGTTCGCGTTGCCTTTCATGGAGCGGCTGGCGCGGATTGGCCGGGCGCACAAGGTCAGTTCGATCGCGGATTTCATCGCTTCCCGATTCGGCAAGAGCCGCGCCCTCGCGGTACTCGTGACCTTGATCGCGCTGGCGGCGGCAATCCCCTACATTGCGCTGCAATACAAAGCGGTCGCCGCCAGCATCGATGTGCTGACCGCGGTGGCCGCGCGTCACGCGCCCTGGTATCGGGACACGGCGCTTGCCGTTGCGCTGATGATGGCGCTGTTCGCGGTGTTGTTCGGCGCACGGCGCGTCGATGCGACGAGTCATCGTGAAGGGTTGATGCTGGCAATCGCCTTCGAATCGCTGCTGAAGCTGCTGGCCTTTGCGGCGGTGGGGGTGTTTGCGTGCGTGCACTTGCACGGGCGCCCCTGGGTGCTGCCGGCGCAGCTCGCGCAAGGCGCGACGCTGTTCAATGACAATGCCATGGCAAGCACACTGCTCGCGGCAGCGGCGATCTTCTGTCTGCCGCGGCAATTCCAAGTCGCCGTGGTCGAATGCGCGCGCACCGAGGACCTCAAAACCGCGCGCTGGCTGCTGCCTGCGTATCTCGGACTGTTCTCCGCGGTAGTGATACCGGTCGTCGCACTCGGCACGATCGACGGACTCACGCTGCACACCGCGTCGGACTCGCTGATATTGACCCTGCCGATGAGCTACGGAGCTCCCTGGCTCACCGTGCTGGTGTTCCTCGGCGGCCTGTCCGCAGCCACCGCGATGGTGGTGGTCGCGAGCACCGCTTTGGCCACCATGATCTCCAATGATATTGCCGCGCCGGTGTTGTGGCGGCAGCGTCTCGAGGATGGCGCGAGCTTGGGCAAGCGCGTGCTGTGGGTGAGACGCGTGGTGATCGTATCGCTCGCGCTTCTGGCCTTTGCCTACTACCGCTGCACCTCGGGCTCCACCAGCCTGGCGGCCATCGGCCTGCTGGCTTTCGCTGCGGTGGCACAGTTTGCGCCGGCGCTGTTCGCGGCCCTGTATTGGAACGGCGCGAGCCGAATGGGTGTGTTCTGGGGGATGTTGTGCGGCTTCGTTGCCTGGGGCTATCTGTTGTTCCTGCCGAACCTCGCCGCCGGAGGCCTCGTGGCTGCGCAGCACTTCGCGGCCTGGCCCGATGGACTTCGTTGGCTGCCAAATTCGCTGGCGAATGTGTCATCCCGGATAGCTGTCGGTCCGGGCGCTCTGTTGGCGCTGTCACTCAACATCGTCGTGATGCTCATCGTGTCGGCGCGAAGCCGCGCCACTCTTCAGGAGCGATTGGCCGCCCGGGCCTTCGTCGCTCCCAAGCAACCGGCGGTCGGGCTGCCGGCGATCAATTGCAAGGTGGGCGATCTGGAGACCGTGGCGTCGAGAATCTTGGGTGGCGCAGCCGCTGCTCAGGCGCTGCGGGAATACGTCACGCAAACCGGGAACGCGCTGCCCAAGCCGACGGAGCCTGCGGATCGAGGGCTCGTGCAGCATGTCGAGCGTGCGCTGGCCGCATCGATCGGCGCTTCATCGGCGCGCGTGGTTCTCACGCACGCATTGCAGCGCAAGGGACTCGAAGTCGACGAAGTTGCGGAGCTGCTCGATGAGACATCGCAGGAGTTGCGCTTCAGCCGCCAGTTGCTGCAGGCGACGATGGAAAATGTGACGCAGGGCATCAGCGTGGTCGATGCGCAGCTGCGCGTGGTTGCATGGAATCGGCGCTATCTGGAACTGTTTGGGTATCCCGAAGGTCTGGTCACGGTGGGACGCCCGGTCGTAGAGCTGTTGCAATGGAACGCAGCGCACGGCGAACTCGGACCGGGCGATCGCACCGTCCAGGTCGAGAAGCGGCTGGCGCACCTTCGTGCCGGCACCCCCTATACCTATCAACGTGTGCGCCGCAACGGGCAGGTGTACAGCATTCACGGTCAACCGATGGCGGGCGGCGGATTTGTCACCACCTATACGGATATCACCGACTTCAAACGCCACGAACAGGCTTTGACCGAGGCCAAGCAGGGATTGGAGGAGCGGGTTGCGCATCGCACCGCCGAACTCACCGCGTCGCTTGAAGCGCAGCGATTGGCCAAGCAGGAGGCGGAAGCGGCGAATACCAGCAAGACCCGTTTCTTCGCCGCGGCCAGCCACGATCTGCTGCAGCCGCTCAATGCGGCGAGGCTGTTCATATCGGCGCTCGAGTCGCAGGCAAGGGCGCACCCGCAATTTCAGGAATTGGCCAGCCGCATCGATGACTCGATGCGGGCCGCCGAGGAACTGCTCGACGATCTGCTCGACAGTGCACGCCTCGACGGCGGCGCCCTCACGCCGGATATCACCAGTTTTCCGATCATCGATCTGCTCGAAGAACTGCGCCGCCAGTATGCACCGCTCGCACAGGCTCGACACCTGGAACTGCGCATCGTCGGCTGCCGCGAGACGGTGCGTAGCGATCGCTCCATGCTGCGGCGGATCCTGCAAAACTATCTGTCCAATGCGTTGCGCTACACGCAGCGCGGCGGTGTGCTGCTGGGGTGCCGCAGACGCGCCGGCGGCGAACTCGACATTGCGGTTTACGATACGGGACCTGGCATTTCGCCCAACCAGCATAAAGCGATGTATATGGAGTTCAGCCGGCTCTCGCATGACTCTCCGTGGGGCGAGAAAGGCCTGGGACTCGGTTTGTCCATCTGCGATCGCCTCGCCAAGCTGTTGCAGCACAGCCTGTCTTTCGCCAGTCGCCCAGGCCGCGGCTCAACCTTTGGAGTGCGTGTGATTCGCGATATCGGTACGCGAGCAGCACGCGGCGCGGAGCGACACTTGCCGGCGCTGGACCAGGACAATCTGCGCGGAATGCGCGTGCTATGCATCGACAATGATGGCGCGATACTCGATGGGATGGAGGCCCTCCTGGTGCAGTGGGGGGTCAAGGTGCTGAAGGCATGCAACAGCATCGAGGCGAGGAGGGTTTGTGGTCAATTCGACGTCGACACAATCCTTGCGGACTATCATCTGGGCGATGACATCGACGGCATCGAGTTGTTGCATGAGTTGTGCGAATCGAGAATCTCAAAGCCCACCGCGGCACTGATCAGCGCTGATCATGATGCGCACCTGGTCCTGTCGGCGCGACAGGCCGGGATTCCGCTGTTGTACAAGCCGTTGAAGGCGGCGGCACTGCGCGCGTTGCTCAGTGCGTTCCGCCTTCACGCGCGGCGAGCTTCGGCCGCATAAATGAAACACCAGGAACCATGAGTTACGAAATACTCATCGTCGATGACCATCCGCTGTACCGCTTGGCGCTCAAGGGCGCGGTGTCGGCGGCCTGTTCCGGTTGCTCGATATTCCAGGCCGACAGCGTCGGCGGACTCTTCGATGTGCTCGATCGCCGCCCGCAGATCGATTTGCTGCTGCTTGATCTGAATTTGCCGGGCGCCTACGGGTTCAACGCGCTCGCCAACCTGCGAGGTTCGCGCCCCGAACTTCCGGTCATCGTGGTATCGGCATCGGATGATTCGCGCACGAAGCGTCAGGCACTGGCATTCGGGGCACAGAGTTTCGTCTCCAAGTCTGCAGACGCAGCCTCCATTCGCGAAATCATCCAGGCCGTCTTGCGCGGTGAGGTCCTTACGATGGACGCGGTCATGTCGGAAAGAGTGTCTGGGGTAGATGATGGCGCGTTGGACATTGCTCAACGCATCGCGCAATTGACACCGCAACAGTTTCGCGTGCTTGGCCTGCTGTGCGCGGGACGGCTCAACAAGCAAATTGGCGACGAATTGAAGATAACCGAGGCGACCGTCAAGGCGCACATGACCGCAATCCTGCATAAATTGGGCGCCGCGAACCGCACTCAGGCGGTTTTGCTCGCGGGCCGCCTGGCAAGAGGATCGAGCGAGATCAAACCGCAGCCCGAAGGCGTCGAATGACCGCTTTGCCAGCGAAAATCACGCTCGATGCCGTCGCGAATCCGACTGCGAACCCCGTCCTCGAGGAACTGCGAAGCACGTCGCGAGCTTTAAGGTCGTGCGGCGCGCGGTTCGCCGGTATCATCGACCGATGTCATTCCTGCCGACCATCTCCCGCGGTGCCACATCGACGCTGCCGCTCCTGGCCTTTCTGCTCTGCTCCGCCTGCGCCTCGTCGGGCGGAAGAATCCAGGCGGAAGACGAGCCAACGCTGATTGCAGAAACCGCCGCGACCAAGCTGCAGGTCCTTCCGGTGGCCGGCCGCGAAGCCAAAGAGGAGGGTGAGGCCGAGGTTCCGGTAGCCGTCGCCGAGTCGGAACACCGCGAGATGCCGCCCAGCACTGACGGCTTGATGGAGGTGGTGGTGGAGGGTCGCGAACGCCACCTCGTCATCCGCGATTTGGTTGCCGAGGGCCAGGCGCAGCTGCGCGACGTGGAATTGCAGTACGCCTTCATCGGTAAGGACGGGCATGAGGTGTTGCGCGGCCGGCCGGTGGCCTTCGCGCTGTGGAGTGATTCACAGAAAAACTGGACCATTGCTCACTTGGAGATTCCGCGCCCCCCGTTGAAATGGAAGCCGGGTCACGGGCCTCTGCCCTTTGTCGTGCGCACGCCCGGTATCGAGGTGCGGCACGTGAAGGGTACGGGAGCTGAGCGGCTGATGTTCGCATTCTCGCGTGACGGCGAGGATTTGAAGGTTTACGGCCGCAAGTTCCCTGTATTCGACAATACCCTGGTCAAGAAGAAACGCTGGCGGGAGGCCGCGGCGACGGCGCGGCCCATCGTCTACCTACCCTTTACCGAGGATACCCTCGACCCGCATTTCGTCACGGGCGGCAAGGATTTCCTGCTCGCCACGGCCCGTCGGTCCATGGATGAACTGCGTCAGGCGAACGTGCCGAGCGTGGCCTTTCCCGGCGAGCTGCTCGCGGATGTGATACCGGCTGAGGTGATCACCACACTGGCTGTCATCGAACAGACCGACGACCAGGATTTCATAGAAAAGGGCAGAGATGCTTTCGACGAGGTACTCAGTCAGTACGGACTGAAGCGTGAGGAAGCCTATCGCTACAGCGTTTCGAGCGCCAAAGCGCTGGGGCCCATGCAGTTCACCAACCGGCACGGCAACGGCACCTATGCGCTGGTCGTGCGCAATTGCCGCGGCGCGCAGTTGGACCCAAACTTCGAGCGCGGCGCGACGAGTTTGGCGAACGCCATGAAGGCGGCGGTCTGTCTGCTGGACATCGAGCTGTCGCAGATGAGCAGTGAAATCCGCGCGGCCTATCGCACGAATCCGGAAGTGATTGGAATCTTTGCAGTCGCCGCCTACAACGGCGGCCCGCGCAACGTTGCGAAGCTCTATCGCGCGCTCGACCGCATGGGCGTCCAAATCGGCGAGCTGCGCCGCGCGGGCCAAATCATGCCGGGTTCCGAAGTCGCCTGCCCCTGTGTCTGGCGCCAGGAGGCTTCCGTGGTACGAGCGGTCAGCATTCCGCGTTACAACCGCGAAAACAGCGGCTACATCGAAAAGTATCAGAGCATCCTCAGCTTATTCGATTGAGCCAGCGCGTAGACCCGCGCTGCGTCGCCCCGAATAGCTGGCACAGCTCAGAGCTGAACCTACAGGCAAGCGTGCGTATGATTCGCAAACTTGACGGCCGATGTTTATCCCGGCCTTGGTAGTACTATGGTCAAATCAGTAGGTCAACCAATCTGCCGGATCAATACCGATGAAGGAAGTGGGGATTGCAGTTGCTCGAACCTGCGTGATCGCTCTTCGCAAGCATCCGAAGCCCGGACTTGCCGATAGCTTCGCCGGTCAAACCAACTTATTTGACGGATTCTTCCAGCGCGCCCGCAGCGTTGCACAGGTAGCAGGCGGCGTTGCTTGAGCAGTCAAGGCCATTGCGGCAATTGCGCCGCGCAGCTCATCGGCCCTTACTGTGCTCAATGCGGGCAGCATGTGCACGAAAGTGCGAGGTCCATGTCGGCGATCTTTCACGACGCCTGGCATCTCGCCACGCATGTGGACGATCGGCTATGGAAGACGCTGTATACCTTGCTGCTGAAGCCCGGTGTATTGACCCGGGAATATTTTGCAGACCATCGTGCCCGATACTTGCCGCCGGTCAGGCTGTACTTGGTGATCAGCGTATTGTTCTTCGCGTTCGGATCAACAAGTCCGCACAACTTGGCGGCTGCCAACAAGCCTTCTGCTGCGCAACCCGCGGCAACGGCGGTGCCGCCAAATATCAACGACGCTACGGATGATGGCGACCTCGAGCGGCACAGTGGTTGGAAAAAACTTTTTAGCTCGGAGAATTGCGGAAACATCAACAGCGACATCAAGTGGTTACAACAGCCGCTTCGCGACTCCTGCTTCCGCAACGCCAAATTCGGCACCGAGATGTTCAGGCACGAGTTCTTCGCCAATATCCCGAAGATGATGTTCGTGTTCGTGCCTTTGATGGCGCTCGGGATGATGCTGCTCTATTGGCGTCCGCGGCGTTACTACGTCGAACATCTGGTGTTTTTCCTGCACAATCACGCCGCTGTCTTCCTGATTCTGCTGCTCGAAACTTTATTGGCCTGGATCGCGACGCTGTTGGGCTGGAGAACTGTCGGTCAATGGGTCGTGGCACTGACTTGCATCTATGCTGTCTGGTACCTATTTCGCGCCTTGCGGGTGTACTACGGCCAGGGCCGCCTGATGACGGGCTTGAAACTCGGCGTAGTCGCTTTCGCCTACTTCATCGGTCTGAGCTTCACATTGGTGGCTACTTTCATCGTCAGCATCATCATCGCTTGAAACAGTGGCAATCTGCAGCTGTCACCGCTTTCACCCTGACGAAGAACTCGAGTTCAGTCTTGAGTAGGCAGCAGATCGGGAAGTGCGTATAGCGCCTTTTGTGGAATTTGTTCTGCCGGGTAGTATTTGGTGATAATCGCAATTGCTCTCTCGACGCGATACACGTCCAGCAGACGCAACAGAAAACGCACGTCATCTTGATCCCTGAATTCCGCGCCAAGTCTCATGGCCATGCATTTCATGGCGAGCAGATAGGCGGGTTGGGCGACCATGATCTTGAGATGGTCGAGCTCCAGAAACAGTGCGAATTCGCCCTGGGCGCTCATGAAACCCTTGACGCCATCATTGAGCCAATTGGGCTCAATGCCGACGCGTTGAGCCACGCGTGCGGCAGCTTGTCGCACCAAGCTGCTCGGACGAAAGGCGGCGTCAACATCCCGGGTTGACGCGCGAGCACCAAAGGCAAGACACATGACAGCACCCCCTACCAGAAAGAGTTCACCTTGCGTGTCGCTGGTACGCAATTCCTCGTTCAGCAGCGTGAACAAGCGCTGCATGTCATTGGCAGTCAGATCCATAGCCGTCAGATTCTGGACCCCAAGCTCGAGTCAATGAAGATGTTGCGGCTGCGAAAGGGTGCCGGGGATACCGTCAGCAAGTACTCTCTCAAGGACAAAGATGAGCTTGCGAACCACGGATCTTGCAGAGGCAAGACCGCACGGGTCCAGGTCGGCACGGGTACTGCGCGATGGGCGCAGGCCAGTTCGACCATCGCAGCCACATAGTTGGAAACGAAAGGTGAAAGGCCTGCGGCCGGCGCCGATGCCACCGCGTCTTTGAGCTCAAGGGATGAGAGACGTGTCAGCAGTGTATTGAGTTCGGCGAGACCGAACGAAAATTCCGGGCCTGCCGCCGCGGAAACGCATTCTTGAAAGCGCATGGCGGGCGCGGAGATCAGCCGACTCAGGACATAGCCGGACATGTCCATTCCGGCCCGCTTCGCCTCGCGTTGGATTAGTGACTTCTCTGCGCGCGATACCCGGATTTGGAGTTGAGAGCTCTTCGACTGCGACTTCATTTCATGCAGTATATGGGCTCCGGATAAAAGGTCAATACACGGTATTGACACAATGAAACCGCGAGCTGTGCGCCCCGAAAGCCGCCGAATGCCCACTGCGGCAAGACCCGGTGGGTAAGCCGCATCCTACGGAAGAGCATGGCTCTCAGGCGGGGCTGAAAAGCAGGCGCTAAGGGGCTTTTTCGCTGGCCTCTTGTTCGGCGATGGTATTGGTGGCTTCCGGAATCGCTTCCAACCTTTCGACGGGAATCGGCTTGCCGCTGACGTCCGAAAAGCCATAGGTTCCGTCGGCGATCTTATCGAGGGCGCGCTTCACCCGCACCAGTCGCTCGACGCTCCGATTGACGAGTAATCCATCCTTCTCGAGGGCGTCGAGATTCTGCGCTTCGTCCTCGTACTCGCGCGATTCGGAGTTGCGCGCCCCTTTGAGTGCGCTTTCCTCTTTTTCAGCGCCTGCGGCCGTGTTGCGGAGTGAATCTCTCAGATGGGTAAGCTCGCGCCGCTGCTTCTGTATGAAATTCTCGTCCAAGGGCTGGCGAATATCGCTCATGGGAATCTCCGTTGATGTGGCCCCAGGTATAGCACCCTCACCGGCGAAGCGGTATCGGCCAACCGGAATGAGCGCTCCGCTGACAACCGCGTCATCCACTTGCTGACACTGATTCAAGGTCGCTGGGCTATGATCACAGGTTATGAATGGGAGAATTTCGATGAAGCAGTGGTATATCGCAGCGTTTGCGGCGGTTCCTTTGATGGCGGGTCAGGTATCCGCGGCGCCCCCAGTGCCAGCGACGCCGGTGCCAACGTCGACGCCCCCGGGCGTGCCGGTGCCTGCTTCCCCGGAGGCCGTTTCGGAGGCCGGCGATCCTGACGCGCCATTTTACGCGGCGGCGACCCAGCGCGGCTTATCGGAAATCGACTGCGGCATGCTGGCACAGCAGCGCAGCAAGAACCCGCAGCTGCTGGCCTTTGCTTCCATGGTGACAAAGGACCACACCGCAGCGATTGCGCAGCTGCGTGAGCTGGCCGAGAAGAATCACGTTTATTTACCCACCTCGCCGACCGCGGCTCAGGCGGCGAAGAAGACTCAGCTGGCGAGCTTGAGCGACGACGACTTCGACCGTGCCTACATCGAATGGCAGATCTTGACGCACAAGGAGGCCATCAATGCATTTCAAATCGAGAGCGAGTCGGGCGATGACAAGGATGCGCGCCAGTTCGCCATCGATACGCTGCCCATGCTGCGCTCACACTTGGTGAAGCTGTACGCCCTGCCGCTGCCACCGGTTCAGCCGGGTGTGCCGACAACGACCCCGGCTACGGCCGCTCATTGAAATCTTCCTGAACGGGTGACCTGGCAACGGGGGAGCGGCGGCCACCGGAATCCCGGGGGCGCCTAGGTCGGTCAGGCTGTCTGGCATGCCTCAGCCCGTTTTGGGCCTTCTCGCCCGTGTCCCACCTCAAAAAAAGCCGAGTTTTTTAAATAAAACTGACACATAATTCGGCCATTCTGCGGCGCTTAAGTCGCCATTCTGTGGGATGCACATCAAAAAACTATGCAAGATCTGATCCGGAATCTGCTGATCCTGAGTGCTCCATTGGTTGTTCTTTCCGCCTACGCGAGCGGAGTCGATGCCTCTGTTGCGGACGACCAAAAGGACCCGGCGACTCCCGCCGCAACGGCTGCCGCTCCGAGTCCGTCGAGCACCTCGAACACGACCACGACCAACCAGACTCGGCGCGGCGAGGAGCAACTGGAAGAAATCGTGGTGCAGTCCAAGCGCCTCAGCCTCGGCGGCGGCCTGATGTCGGTGCAGTCGGCGCCAAAGGCTGTATCGACGATTTCACGCGAATCCATCATGAAAGCGGCGCCGGGCGCCAACTACACGGCCTTGATCCAGAGTATTCCGGGCGTACTGGTCATCACCGACGATGTGACCGGATTGAACGACGCAAACTACCAAATCCGCGGATTCACGAACGACGAAATCGGCGTTACCGTGAACGGCGCGCCCATCAACGACAGCGGTAATTATCGCGTTTATCCGACCGAGTATGGTGACACCGAGAACATCGGCGACATCACCGTGCTTCAGGGTTATCCCGATGTGGATCAACCGGTTGCCGGTGCAGCCGGCGGTACCATTGCCTGGGCGACCATTGATCCGACACACACGCCGGAGGCCGACCTGAGTTTTTCAGGCGGCAGCCATAGCTATGAGCGTGAATTCATGCGCGTACAGACCGGCGACATCGGTCCGGTCCGTTCGTGGGTGTCCTTCTCCCACAATCAAGTCGATCTGTGGCGGGGCGATGGCAATGCCAACGTGCAGAAAGCAGACGCCAAGACCGTCTGGTCGATCGACGATCAAAACTTCGTCTCAGGATCGGTCCAGTACAACCATGAACTCAAGTACGCCTTCCTGACGCTGTCGAAAGCCCAGGCCAATGCCAACTATTTTCAGAACTACGACACCACGCTGCTGACCCCGACGGACACGAATTATTGGAGACTGCACACCAATCCGTTCGACAGCTATCTGGCCAGCCTGGACGGCGAGTTCCACTTCACGTCCTCGACGCGCCTGTCGGTCGTTCCATACTTCCAGTACGGCGGCGGTGGCGGTGGTGGCGGCACGACCTTTACCGAAACCACCGCGGCCGGAAATGACGGCAAGTACGCCTACACCGACCAGGACGTCGACCACAACGGTACGGTCGGCGGCAAGGCATTGGTGTACGAATTGTCCCGAAGTTATACCTGGCGTCCGGGCGTCATTGCGAAGTTGATCCAGCAAATTGGCCGCGACGACAGCTTGGAAGCGGGATTCTGGGTCGACGCGCCGCGCCAGGAACAAAATGAACCGTTCGCGAGTACGGTGGCGGGCGCGCCGACGAATATCTTCATGAACAGCGGCTTCAGCCCCATCACGTATATCGGCACCGGCGGCCCACAGTTCCTGTTCAACGAATACACCAAGAGCACTTTGTGGAGGGGATTCATTCAAGATACCTGGACGCCGACGAGTCAGTTGACTCTGACGGGTGGCGTCGCCTTTACCACGGAAACGCGCAGTGGCTTTGACTTCGAATATTCCGGCGCAACGGGGGGCCCCGACTATCTGCGGCAGTTTGGCGGATATGCCTCGGAGACTTTCAAGAAGACCACGCCGACTGCGGGCATCAAGTTCCAGTTGGATGAACAAAATCAGTTCTATGCGGGCTATGGACGCACGTTCCGTGCGCCGATCAATGGTTCAGTTCTGCAAAATGCGGCGGTGCTGTTGTTCTACGAAGCCAATCCCTCCGAGCTTGGCTTCAGCAAGATCACGCCGGCACAATTGGCGGCCATCCAGAACACTCAGCCGGAGACCTCGGACACAATAGACATCGGTTGGCGCTATTACGGGAACCGCGTTTCCGCGAGCGTCGATGCCTACGCGTCGAATCTGAAGAACAAGCAGGTTTCGGGGTTCGACAATGCGTCCAGTGAGACAGTGTACCTGTCGGTCCCCGAATTGCACCAACGGGGGGTGAATGCCGAAGCCAGCTACAAGATCATCGACTCCGTCACCCTGTATGGCTCCTACGCCTATACCAAGTCGATATTCGCGGCGGACCTCGACACGATCGGCGACGGATTTTATCCCGTCAGGGGGAAAAGCTTCCTCGATACGCCGAAGAATACCCTGTTCGCGCGCTTGAGCTATGACAAGGGACCGCTGTGGGCGAGCCTGGATGCACGGTATCGAAGCTCTTTCTGGGCCGACTGGATGAACACGGAATCCTCGGGCGGCTTCACCACGCTGGACTTCAATGCCGGCTGGCGCTTTCCGGACATTGCTTCGTGGTTCACCAAGCCCGAGATCAAATTCAACGTATTCAACATCGCCGACAAGCACGCGCTCACCTTCGACAGTGCGACGACGTTGCTGGCAACGAAGGGTCCCTTGGACCCCACGACCGGAAAAGCCTTGTATGCCGGCGGTGCGTACTACAATCTGCTCGAGCCGCGCACCTTCATGGTCAGCGTTTCGGCCTCGCTGTTCTGAGCGCACAATCCACGAGCCGGCGGTCTGCAGCCCAAGGTAGCGACGCCTAGGAGTGGGCTTGATTCTCGGCCAGGTTTTCAAGCACCAGCCGAGTGTGCTCGCGTACGGCTCGTTTGATGATCTCGATTCTCGGCGCATCGAGCTTGGGCCAGCCCACCACCTTGAGCGCCTCTTCCCGCCCGGCATGCATCCAGTGAATCTGGCCCAACACCAGCAAAGTTCGGAGACGCGTCAGTTCGTTTGAGGCGGGTACGCCGGTGATCGTGGCGATTAGATCGGACACGGCGTCGATCGTCGGAAGACTCAGCTGCTCGCGCAGCATGTCCACGCCCGGCCCGGCGCCGTCATGTTTGCTGCGTACGATGAAGCGGCTCCAGCTGTCACTCCCCGGCTCGGCCAAACTGTCGGTCAAAGCATCGAGCAATCTTGCCAGGGCGTCGAAAGCGGCACGCGCCGACAGAGCGGCGCGTGCGCCGCTCACCACCGGCTGCAATCTCGGAAGCGCGCGGTCGATGATGTATTGGGCGCACGCGCGATGCAGACCCTCCTTGCTGCCGAAGTAATACTGCAAAGCAGGGGGATTGACGCCGGCCCGCGCCGCGATGTCGCGGGTCGAAGCCTGATCGAAGCCGCGCTCGCCGAACACGCGCAATGCCGTGGTGATGATCTGCGCCCGGGTCTCATCGCCTCGCGCATAACCGCCCTGTTTGGGGCGGCGCCTGGGTGATGCAGCGCTGGGTTTGGGTCTTGGCACGGCAATCAAGCTTGACAAAAATACTTCCAATCGGCAAACATATTTGTTCCAACTGGCATACATTGTACCGGAGCCTCCCACGATGAGTATCGATCCGAGCCCGCCGGCCGCGGCTGCGCAAGCGGCAGCGCCCGCAGCTGATCCGCCGCCCAAACGCAAGCCACTCAATCCCCGGGTACGCGCGGGACTGACGATCGCCGGCGTGGCCATACTCATCGTCGGAATTGCCTTCGGCGTCCTCTGGTTGGTGCACGGCCGGTTCATGATTTCCACCGACGATGCTTATCTGCGATCGGATGCGGTCACCATCGCGCCGCGCGTGTCGGGTTACATCGATGAGATCTACATCAAAGAAAATCAGCATGTGGATGCCGGCCAGCCGCTGCTGCACATCGACAAGCGCAACTATCAAGACACCGTATCGCAGCAGTCGGCCAGTGTGGCGGCACGGGTTGCCGATCTCGACGCCGTCGACAGTCAGATCAAACAGCAGGATGCGGTGATCGGCCAAAACCGCGCACAGCTGGCGAGCGCTCACGCCAAAGCCCAGTTCTCCCGCGACCAAGCTGCGCGCTATCGCTCGCTGCAAGAGCAGGGCGCGGACACCGAGGAGAGGGCGGCGCAGGCGGAGAACGAAAGCCTGCAAGATGGTGCTGCCGAGGCTGCGGCAAGCGCAGGACTTCGTGCCGCCCAAGGACAGCTCGGCGTGCTCAAGAGTCAACGCGAACAGGCAGAGGCTCAGCTTCAGTCCGCCAAGGCGCAAGTGAACACGGCGCAGCTGAACCTCGACGATACCGTGATCCGTGCCAGCGTGGCCGGAACCATCGGCGATGACAGCGCCCGCGTTGGGCAGTATGTCCAGCCCGGCACCCGGCTCATGTCCGTGGTGCCGCTGCATAGCGTGTACGTGGTCGCGAATTTCAAGGAGACCCAGATCAAGCACATGCGCATCGGTCAGAGAGCCACGCTCAAAGTCGATGCCATCGGCGGCAAGGATATCGACGCGGAGATCGAGAGTTTCGCGCCGGGCACCGGCTCACAGTTTGCACTCCTGCCGCCCGAAAATGCGACGGGAAATTTCATCAAGATCGTGCAGCGCGTGCCGGTGCGCCTTCGCGTGATGCCACCGAAGGAACTCGAACAGCGTCTGTTGCCGGGATTGTCCGTGGTCGTGTCCGTGGACACTCGCGGCGCGGAGAAAACATCTTGACGCCGGCAGGGCCGGCCCGTGCCAGCATGCAAGATTGGCTGGCGGTGTTCGCCGGCTCGCTCGGCGCGCTGATCGCCACGCTCGACATTTCCATCGTGAATTCGGCTCTGCCGCAGATCCAGGGCGAGATCGGCGCCACCGGCACCGAAGGCACGTGGATCGCCACCGGATATCTGGTCAGTGAGGTGGTCATGATTCCCTTGAGTGCCTGGCTCAGCCGGGTCCTCGGCATGCGCACCTTGCTGCTCAGCTGTTCCTCGCTTTTCACGCTGTTCTCGATCATGTGCGGATCGAGCAGCAGTCTGACCGTGATGATCATCGGTCGGGTGGGCCAGGGATTCTTCGGAGGGGCGCTCATCCCCACGGCGCAAACCATCGTTCGTACGCGCCTACCGCCGCAGCAGATTCCGATCGGCATGACCATCTTCGGTCTGATCGTATTGCTCGGCCCGCTGCTCGGTCCCGTGGCGGGCGGGTGGCTCACCGAGAACTGGAGCTGGCAATGGTGCTTTTTCATCAATATTCCGGTGGCTCTGGCGCTCATTTTTTTGTTGCTCACCGCCATGCCGCACGAGCCGGGAAACATGCAAGAACTGCAGCGAGCGGATTGGCTCGGCATCGCAGGTCTTGCGGTAGGCCTCAGCTGCCTCACCGTGGTATTGGAAGAAGGTCAACGTGAACAATGGTTCCAGTCCAACCTCATCATCAGCCTCGCGATCTGTGCTTTCCTTGGCATCGGGGTGCTTGCCTACTCGCAGCTCACATCGCCCCGGCCCGTCATCAAGCTTCGCCTGCTGAAGAACCGAACCTACGCCAGTGTCATCCTCATCATCATTTCGGTCGGCATGGTGCTCTACGACATTCTGTACGTATTGCCGCAGTTCTTGGGGGTGGTGGCGGGGTATAACGCCGAGCAGTCGGGCTGGGTCCTCGCCCTGTCCGGGTTGCCGGCGTTCCTGATGATGCCGCTGCTGCCGCGCATCCTTGCCAAGGGCGATGCGCGAGTGGTGGTTTTCCTTGGACTGGTCTGTTTTGCCTGGAGTTGCTTTCTCGACGTTCATCTGACGGCGCAATCTTCCGGCGGCCATTTCGTCGTGTCGCAACTGCTGCGCGGAGTCGGGCAAATTTTGTCATTCATGCCGCTCAACCAATTGTCGGTGGGCTCGGTGTCCCGCGAAGACACCGCCGATGCCGCAGGCTTGTTCAACATGGCGCGAAATCTGGGCGGCTCGATTGGGCTGGCCCTTCAAGGCGTGTTCATCGACCGGCGTACGGAGCTGCACGCCGATGCCATCCGCGAGTCGGTCACGAACAATTCGATAGTGCTGCAAGAGCGGCTGGCGTCCCAGGGTGCCTTCTTCACGGAGCGCGGCGGGGACGGACTGCTCGGCAATCAGCAAGCCATCGGTCAACTGGCTATGCAGATTCATCAGCAGGCGGTGGTGATGACGTATTCGGACTGCTTCTATGTCCTAGGGGTCGGGCTCATCGTGCTGATGCCGATGGTGTTGATCCTGCGGCGGCCGAACCCGGCGCCGCTCGCAAATCCCCCGGTCCGCCAAGCGCCGGCGGGGGCCAGGTCATGATGCGGATTCTTGGTGCGCGCCCAGCGCGAACACTGTTTCTGGGCATCCTTCTCTCAGGCTGCACGGTGGGTCCCAACTATAAGGGTGCGCCGCAAATCATCGACTCGGGCGCGGGTTTCGTCCGCGCTCCGACCGCAATCCAGACCGAACCGGCGAGCCGGTGGTGGATGCAGCTCAACGATCCGCTCTTGAACACGCTCATCGATACCGCGCTGCGGGAGAGTCCGACCGTGGATTCCGCCACCGCTCGATTGCGCGAGGCGCGGGCCGCTCTCGCCTCGGAGCGTGCCAAGGAACTGCCAAACACCGGCACGTCGGCCGCCTACCTGCGAGCGCATGGTCTGACGTCTGCGCTGGGAGCGGCACCCGCGGGTGGTGCATCGGGAGACACGAATGTGTACGCAATCGGCTTCGATGCCACCTGGGAAATCGACCTGTTCGGAGGGCATCGCCGCGCCGTCGAGGGTGCAGCCGCATCCCTCGAAGGGTCCCGGGCAGGATTGCGCGATGTATTCGTCACCTTGAGTTCCGAAGTTGCGCAGGCTTACATCCAATTGCGCGACAGCCAGGAGCGCCTGGCCCTGACGGAACGCAACATCGCCATCGAGCAGCAGCTGCTCGATCTGATGCAACGCCGTCGCGCTGGGGGGACGGCATCGGATCTCGACGTCGAGCGCGTGCAAAATCAGCTCGAGACCACGCAAGCGTCCCTGGGCCCGCTGCAAACCGACGTAGTCCTGCAAATGGACAGACTCGCGCTGCTCAGCGGCAAAACGCCGGGTGCGCTGGATGGCGAACTCGCCGCGCCCACCGCTGTACCGCAGCCTCCGGCCGAAGTGCACATTGGCGATCCGGCTGCCTTGCTCCGACGGCGGCCCGATATCGCCTCCGCCGAACGCAAGCTGGCGCAGCAGACTGCCGCAGTGGGCCAGGACATCGCAGCGCTGTTCCCGAAGCTCACCTTGCTGGGGGATGTGGGCTTCACCGCGGCCACGCCACGCACTTTGTTCAATGGCGCCAGCCTCACTTACGTCGCCGCCCCGCTATTGCAGTGGACGCCTTTCGACTTCGGTCGCAACCGCGCGCACATCGAGCAGGCGCGCGGAGCGCGCGATGAAGCCGAGGCCGACTACCGCCGAACGGTGCTCGCAGCACTCCAGGACGCCGAATCGGCGCTGGATCGTTATGGACATCAGCGCAACACCGTTGCCGACTACGCCAAGGTGCAGGCATCCGCTGAACGAGTCTACGCACTCACTGAAATTCGTCTGCGCAACGGGGTGGCCTCGACCACGGATGTGCTGGACGCCGATTCCCGACGCGTGCAGGCTCAGCTTTCCTATCAGCAGGCACTCGCTGAGCTCAGCACGGACTTCGTAGCCATGCAGAAGAGCCTGGGACTCGGCTGGACCTGAGAAGGGCTACAATGGGAGCCGGCTAATGTTGCGGCTCCAAGGCTGACATCGAGGGCGACTATGAGTGATCTGGAGTCTCGAGCAGGCCGCCGCTCGCCCGAGGATTTTTTGAGGCACGTCGCAGCCACGCTCGACGCGGGCGTCGTCGAGCTGCCTGCCTTTCCGCACGTCGTCATCAAAGTCCAGGAAATACTCAAGAATCCGAATTACACCGCGCAGATGATCGCGGCGCCCATTGCATCCGATCCGACGCTCGCAAACCGGCTGCTCAATCTCGCCAACTCAGCCGCCTTCAATGCGACCGGAAAGGTGATCATCAACCTGGGCGTCGCTCTGACCCGTCTGGGTACTCAGAAAGTCTATAGCGTGGTTCTTGCGCATGCGATTCAAGCAATCCGGCGCACGGAGTCGTTGAAAGGGATTGGAAGGCCGCTGGATGAGCTTTGGTCCGAAAGCGTCGCGGTTGCGCACTTCTGCGACGCCATCGCCAAACGTACCTCGCTTCCCGCACAAGATGCGTTCGTTGCGGGACTTCTGCATTTGATCGGGCGATTTTATATCCTGGCGCGGCGCGAGCAGGATCCGTCGCGGCCGCGTATCGTGCTGAGCGATGCATTGATGAGCGCATGGCACCCGAGGATTGGAGCGGCAGTACTGAAAAATTGGCGCATGAACGATGCCGTTTGCACCGCGGTCGGGCAGCAGGCGGATGTGCTTGCGGTGCGTGCGGGACCTCCGACACTGCATGACGTTCTAATCGCCGGGATCCGCTTCGCGAAGCGCCTGAAAAACGCGCAAGACACCTCCGGCCTTTCCTTGGGCGGCGTGTTGGCACGCCTCGATTTGTCCGTCGAGGCCTGCAACAGCCTCATCGCCGAGGCGGCAGCGGAGGTCAGGGCGCTCGAGCGGGGGGCGTTGCACGCCTAACCTGATGCTGCGGCGCTTTCATTGATCGGTGTAGGCGTGGATTTTGGAACCTCCAATTCGACG
>CAZZWM010000053.1:15459-23686 GCA_964657945.1 uncultured Steroidobacteraceae bacterium | reverse complement strand
CAGCTCGAGCGGCGAGTCCTCGAGCAGCGTGGCCGCGTTGTAACGGCCCGATTCGATGGCGGCCAGATACACCGCCGGCTTGACCAGCGAACCAATGGGGCGGCGGGCATCCAGAGCCCGATTGAAGCCGTCGGTGCCGAAATCGCGGCCGCCCACGACGGCGACGACATCGCCGCTGTTGGGCTCCGCGACTATCACCGCGCCGTCCAGATGCGAGGCGCGCGATCTCGAGGATGCGTCGAGGCGCGCCAGATCGACTTTGAGCGACTGTTCGGCGGCGCTCTGCGCGCGCGGATCGAGACTGGTGTAGACCGACAGACCCGCTGCAGCCAGGTCGGCCTCGGCGTAATCGCGCTTCAAATGACGGCGAACCAGATCGAGAAATGCCGGCACGTAGTTGCCGCCGGGCGGGCGCAAGCCAAGCGGGCTTGCTGCGGCGGTCTTGGCCAGCGACGGATCGATCAAATGCGCGTCGGCCAGCGCTTGCAACACCAGATTGCGCCGTGCGGTGGCACGATCGCCATGCTTGCGCGGGTCATAAAAGGACGGCCCTTTGACCAGTCCGATGAGCAGGGCTATTTCACCGGCATTCAGTTCGCCCAGGGGTTTGGCGAAGTAATATTCGCTGCCAAGGCCGAAACCGTGTATCGCCCGCTGTCCATCTTGTCCGAGGTAGACCTCGTTGAGATAGGCAACCAGTATTTCTTCCTTGGAGAAATGCGCTTCGAGGCGCATTGCCATCACCGCCTCGGTAAGCTTGCGGGCGAAGGTCTGCTCGTCGGAGAGAAAATAGTTCTTGACCAGTTGCTGGGTCAGCGTGCTGCCGCCCTGAACGACGCGCCGTGCGCGTATGTTGGTCCATAGGGCGCGCATCACGCCGCGCGGATCGACGCCATGGTGTTGATCGAAGCGGCGGTCTTCGATCAACTTGATTCCCGCACGCAACAGCGGCGGAACATCGGCCGGGGTGATCAGCAGCCTGTCCTCGCCATGAATCGGCGACACGCTGCCGATCACCGGCGGATCGAGGCGAAATACCGGCAGGTCGCTGCCGTCTGGCTGTTTGATGGAAGCGATGCCGGTGTTGCCGGCGCGAACCGACAGCCGCTGCGGCAGACGCAGCTCATCGATGAAGCGCGCGCGGCGGGTGTGGATGTCGAATGCCGCGCCCATGCGTCGATACACGCCGGTGCCTGACGCGGGATCGCCGTTTTGATAGTGCAGGCGGTGCAGTTCCTGCTCCAGGTCGTCCGCAGTCACCGGTGCGCCGGCATAGAGTTCGAGAGGAGCGGCAAACACCCGCGCCGGCACCGACCAATGACGGCCCTGGAATTGGCGCAGCACTTCGCGGTCGAGATGCACCACCCACAATGCGGCGGCGGCCACGGCAACGACGACGGCGCCGCCGGTGACGGCAGCGATGCGCAGGAAGCGTTTCTTGGAGCGCCGCAAGGGAAGTTTCAGGAATCGGCTACTGAGCACCGCATACGCTGCTTCGAACCTGGCGTAGCGTGGCGAGATTCGCCTCCATGTTTACTCGCCACCCCAAAGACGTGGCTTGGGTAGGATGATGGCCGGGGATGGGCGGTGCCGCAATCCCTCGATCATAGGTTCAAAGTCTTGCGCAGAAACGCTTCGCTCTTGCGCAGCATCTCCGCCCGAGCCGCAGAGTCATCGAGCTGGTGGTCGAGACCTTCAAAAGACAGGAATTCATGGGGAACCTTTGCCGACTCCAAGCTCTTGTCCATGTGGCGGGACTCGCCATAGCCCACATTGCGGTCCATCGTGCCGTGGACCAGTAAAACAGGGACCTTGATCCTGCCGGCGTTTTCAGCGGGCGAAGCCGCGCGCACATCGTCGCCGACGAACTTCGACACCGACGCGAAATTGGTCCAGCCGCGCGATTCCTCCTTCAGATCGTTCAGGTCCGTGACCGGCGCTATGGCCACAACGGCTTTGAAAACGCTCGAATCGGTCACGGCCGACTGCAAAGCGGCATACCCGCCGTACGACCACCCGACCACGGCAAGCTTGCCCGGGTCGGCGATTCCCTGCGCGATGAGCCATCGCCCGGAATCGAGCACGTCGCCGATGGCGACAGGCCATGAGCGAAAACCATTGCTGAGGTACCAGGCATCGCCATACCCCGATGAACCGCGAAAGTTCGGTTGCAGAACGACGAATCCGCGGTTCGCGTAGAACTGAGCCAGCCAACCGAAACCCCATTCGTCGCGGGCCCCCGGACCGCCGTGCGGCATCACAATGGCGGGCAGGCCTTTCGCGTCCTCTTTGCCCGGCGGATAGGTTATGTAGCCCGGAACTTTGGTGCCATCGGCGGCAGCGAAACTTATCGGCGTCACCGTCGCGAGCTTCACCCCGTCCAATTCCTCGCGTACATTGAAAAGCGGCCGCAGCTGGTGCGTGGGTTTGTCGAACAAAAAGTAGCCGCCGGGATTGTTGTCGCGGCTCGCGAATATCAGCAACTGGCTTTCATCGACGCTGGAGTCCGTCACGTGCACTCCCGGATGATCCGGGAGCGCTTTGGAGAGCGATGCGTTGAGCTTTTCCAGATCCTGGTCGAAAAACACCGCATGGGCCGTTTCCGTGACATATCGCACGCCGACCACCCGCTGACGCCGTCCGAGTCTAATGAGTCCGGCGACGTCCACGGTTGGATTTGCGTAAACCAATTCCTCCTGCAAGGTTTCGTCCAACTTCAACGAGACGACGGCCTGTCGGCCATCCCGCTTTTTGAAGCCGTAGGCGATGTTCTTGTCGTGATCCACCGCATAAGGCAGGAATCCGCTGTGATCGGACGAATCGTAGGAGGATAATTTTTTCCATTGCGTCGATCCTTCCGGACGGTACAGATAGTTGATAACGCCCGTATCCTGCCCGGTCGCGTTTCGGGCGGCACGGAAGCCCGCGATACGAACATTGCCGCGCCCGTCGGTGAGATATTTGATGGCCTGCTCCTCGGGTTGCTCGACGACGGTCCTTTTGAGCGTTCGAGTGTCGATGTGTTCCACGCCAAGACCCGGCTTCGAGGCCACCAGCGAACCGGTGTGGGCATCATCCAGATATTCACGACTCATCAGAACGGCGCCATCCTCATCCGGCAACCAATCGATGACATCACCGCCATTGAGCAGGTAGCCGCGACTTTCACTATTGACCGAGGTGCTCAGAACCTTAACGTTGCTCCCATCCGCGTTGACGGCCATGTAGCGGGAGAACGGTAAAGGTAAAATGGTGCCGTTTTCCTTCACGACGCCGTAGATAACGCAGGCGAGCCGATCGTTTGCGACCCAATGACAGCCGCCAAGCCGGGTGGGTGTGCCGTCCATGACCAAGGCCCGAATCGACTTTGCGCCCTTCTCCAACGACAGCGTGTAGAGAGCTGATCCTTGGCCGCTGGTCGGCGAGACGTACGCAATGCTTTTTCCATCCGGAGAAAGGCTGAGGCCTTCGACGCTTGGGCGCGCGCCGAATGCCGCTGCCGCGTCGAAGTCGGCGGCGGCGCCTGTCGATGGAAGCGCCAGCAAAACCGCGGCATAGAACACGACCCTGCGCATGAATGCCTCCCTGCACTTATTTTTAGGGGCGCATCATCGCCAATTGCTCTGCGGCTGGCAAATAAATTTCCATTGCGGCGAGTTACCAGAGCTTGATGCGCTGATCCGGCGCTCGATACATCTTGTCGCCTTCCTTGATGTCGAAAGTCTCGAAGAAGGCATCCATATTGGTTTCAGGCACCGTGCCGCGGACGAATTCCGGCGAATGCGGGTCCACCTTGATGGCCACGATCATGGTGTCGGGCCGGGTCTTGCCGCGCCATACCCGGGCCCAGCCTGCAAAGAAACGCTGTTCGCCCGTCATGCCGTCGAGCACCGCGCTGGGCTTGCCCTGCAGCGACAGCTTGTAAGCCTTGAAGGCGATGGCGACGCCGGCGTTGTCGGCGATGTTTTCACCCAGGGTGAGTTCGCCGTTGACGTGATAGCCGGGAACCGGCTCGAAAGCCGAGTATTGCGCGACCAGCGCCTGGGTCTTGGCTTTGAACTTGTCCAGGTCTGCCTGCGTGAACCAACCTGGCGGGGTGAGCAGCATGCCGATACCGTCGTATTGACTGCCCTGGTCGTCGAAGCCGTGGCTGATCTCGTGACCGATCACACCGCCGATGCCGCCGTAGTTCACCGCGTCCTCAGCCTTCGCATCGAAGAATGGCGGCTGCATGATGGCGGCGGGAAACACGATCTCGTTCATTTCCGCATTGTAGTAAGCGTCGACGGTCTGCGGCGTCATGTCCCACTCGCCACGGTCGACCGGCGCGCCCAACTTGTTGATGCCGCGTTGGTAGGCGAACAGTTGAGCCCGGGTGACATTGCCGATCAAATCGGCCTTATCGATGGCGAGGCTGCTGTAGTCGCGCCACTTCGCGGGATAGCCGATTTTCGGCGTGAATTTGGCGAGCTTATCCTGAGCTCTCTGCTTGGTCTCAGGCGACATCCAATCGAGGGTGTCGATGTCCGCCTTGTAGGCGGCCAACATGTTCTTGATCAGCGCGTCGGCACGATCTTTGGCGGCCGGCGGGAAATACTGCTTCACATACAGCTTTCCCAAACCCTCGCCGATGGCGGAGTCAACCAGGTTGAGTCCGCGTTTCCAGCGATCTTGATTCTGCGGAATGCCTTGTAGGACGGTCCTCGTGAAGGCGAAGTTCTCATCGACGAAAGCTTTGCTCAGGAACCGCGCGAAGTTGCTCAACAGCTGCCAGCGAAAGTAGGCCTTCCAGGCCGGCAGCGGCGTCGCTCGAGCCAACTTGGCGAAGGCGCTGAGATAGGTGGGTTGGCCGACGATGACGTAGTCGGTCTTGCCGGTGACGCGGGCTGCGGACAAATACGTCTGCCAATCGTAGCCCGGCGCCAAGCTGTCGAGCTTGGTGAATTCCACCTTGTTATAGCCTTTGATCGGGTCGCGGAGCTCCACCCGGGTCCACTGTATCTTGGCGAGCTTGGTTTCCAGCGCCAGGATTGAAGCGGTTTCGGCCGCGGCGTTCTTGTCGCCCGCCAGCTCGAGCATCTTTTCCACGTGCTTGCCGTAGGCGATGCGGGCCTGCTTCATCTTCTCGTCGTCGAGCAGGTAGTAGTCGCGGTCCGGCATGCCGAGGCCGCCTTGCTCGAGGTCGAATACGTAGCGGGTCGGATCCTTGTTGTCCAGATGCACGACGCCGGCGTACGGCGTGCCGGCGCCGATCTCCGACAAGTGCGCAATCATCGTGGGAATTTCTGCCGGGCTCTTGATGGCATCGATCTTGGCGAATTCTGCATCCAGGGGATGCAGGCGCAGGGTCTCGAGCCTCGCCTCATCCATGAAACTGGTGTAGAGGTCGGCGATCTTTTGCTGATCGGGATCGGCGGCGTCCACGGATTTCAGCAGCCCCTCGACGATGCCCTTCAGCTGCACCAGTGAGCTGTCGTACAACTGATCGAAGGAACCGTACGAGCCTTTGTCGGCGGGTATTTCGGTCGCGGCCAGCCATTTGCCGTTGATGTGTTTATAGAAATCGTCCTGTGCGCGCACGCTGTCGTCGATGTATTGCGTTTCCACACCCGAGACCAGCGCGGGGGCCGCGGGCGCGGGCGCGGCGGCCTGCGGTTCAGGCGCCTTGGCGCAGCCGGCGAGCGCCGATAGGAATGCGAGGCTCAACAGCAATTTTCCCTTCATGATGACTCCGTCTTCTAATAGTTGAATCAATAACGCGGCAATACTTCGGTCTGAAGCCAATTTCTCATCTCGAGCATCCGCAGCGCTTCGGAGCGCATCGCCGGTCCGAGACCGTGTTTCCAAAGCAACGCAGCGTCCGTCGGGTTCGACTGAAGGGTGCGCAGTTCGTTCGCAAATTCCTCGAGCGATGGCAGATCACGGAACATGCCCTCCGTGACGAAGGTCGCTCCATAACGTTCCGCAGCCGCCGCAATGTCCGCATAGTCGTATTCTGGGTGATACTGAACGCCCCAAAACGTGCCGCGTCCATGCTTGAACGCCGCGGCTTGCAGCCCGAAGTCATTGACGGCCAAGGTGCTGGCGCCGGGCGGCAACGCGGTAATTTCATCCTTGTGCACGGTGGGGGCTTCGAAGGCGGCAGGCTTGCCCTGGAACAAGGCATGCGCGCGGCCCGCATCGGTGAGCAGCACGCGGCGGGCGAAACCGAATTCACGCCCGCGGGTGTTGGCGCGCACTTCGCCGCCCGCGGCGGTGACGGCCACCTGCAGTCCCCAACAACTGCCGAAGAAGGGAATGCCGGCGGCAAACACGGCTTTCGCCAGTTCAATCTGCCGCGTCACGGGCGCACCGCCGTTGTAGATGTTGAGCGCCGAACCGGTGATGGTCACGCCGCCATAGTCCGCCAAGGCGACGCCGGCCGGAAATTGCGGCTCGCCGTCGGCGGCGAGCACAATGTCGATGTGCAACGCGGGTTCGATCCGGTGCAGCGCCCGCGCATAGCCGTTGCCGGAATCGTAACCGAGCGCCGCGGCTTGCCGTGCACGCACCTCGGCCACGTTGCCGTCGATCACCAGAATTCTTGGGATGCTCACGGGGTTCACTGCGCGCCGACCACGGCCTCCAGCCTCCCCTCGACGGCGGCGCGGAAGATGTGTTCGAGCTGCGCCGCACTGACCGGTACCGGGTTGCCGCCGGCGGACGGATCGATGGCCGCCTCGCTGCCGATGACGCCGGCGTTGTCGATGTTGACGCCAATGGCGGCGAGCGAATGCGGAATGCCCAAATCGCTGCGCAGCTTCAACACCCAGGACATGAATCCGTCGAAGCTGTGCACGGGCAGATTCAAGGCACGCGCGATGACCTGCGCCTTCTCGTCGATGAAGCGGCGGTTGTAGGTCATCACGTAGGGAAGAATGATGGCGTTGGTCAATCCGTGGTGGGTGTTGAACCACGATCCGACGGGGTGCGCGATGGCGTGCACGCCGCCCAAACCCTTCTGAAAAGCGGTGGCACCCATGGAGGCGGCGGCGAGCATTTGCGCGCGCGCCTCGATGTCCTTGCCGTCCTGGCAGGCGCGCGGCAGGAATTGCTGGATCAGGCGCATGCCTTCGATGGCGACGCCGTCCGCGAGCGGATGGAAGCCGGGCGCGCAGAAGGCCTCGAAGCAATGCACGAAGGCGTCGATACCGGTGGCTGCGGTCACGCCGCGAGGCAATCCGACGGTGAGCTCCGCATCGAGAATCACGATGCGCGGCAGGATCAGCGGATGAAAAATGATCTTCTTCTGATGCGTTTGTTCATTGAGGATGACGCTGGCACGGCCGACTTCAGAACCGGTGCCTGCCGTGGTGGGCACGGCCACCACCGGTGCAATGCCGGCCGGATCGGCGCGGGTCCACCAGTCGCCGACGTCTTCGAAGTCCCATAGCGGCCGCGTCTGGCCGGACATGAAGGCCACGGCCTTGCCGGCATCGAGCGCGGAACCGCCGCCGAAGGCGATGACGCCATCGTGCTTTCCGGCGCGGTACTTCGCCAAACCCGCCTCGACGTGGCTGGCGGCCGGATTGCCGCGCACGCCGCCGAACAGGGCCGAGTGCTTCACCGCCGCGAGCGCGTTCTTGATCATCGGCGTGTCGCTCAGCCCCTCGTCCGTGACGATGAGCGGCCGAAGCATGTTGAGACGCGCGCAAGCCTCGGGCAGTTCGACGATGCGTCCGGGGCCGGCCCAGATGGTGGTGGGATAGTTCCAATTGCCGCGCAGGCTCTTGGCCGAACTGCTCATAACTGCGTCCTGAAATGGTAGGACTTGGGGCGCGTCAGCTGCTCGTAGCCCACGCGTGAGAGCGTGCAGCCGCGCCCGGAATTCTTGACGCCGGTCCATGCCAGCGCCGGATCGAGATAATCGCAGCGGTTCAAGAACACCGTGCCGGTTTCCAAGGCATCGCCGAGGATTTCGGCCCGCTGTGCATCGGCGGAGAAGATCGCCGCGGTGAGGCCGAACTCGCTGTCGTTCATCAGTCGAATGGCTTCTTCGTCCGAGTCCACGGCCATGATGCCCACGGCCGGCCCGAAGGTCTCCTCGCGCATAATGGCCATGGAATGATCCACCCCGACCAGCACCTGGGGTGCCAGATAGGGCGTTGCGGCATCGCTGGCCGCAAAGCGTTTCTCCTCGATCAGCTGCCGGGCGCCGCGCGACACGGCATCGGTGACCTGGTCGCGG
>CAZZWM010000053.1:0-15449 GCA_964657945.1 uncultured Steroidobacteraceae bacterium | reverse complement strand
CCCACCACCGGCCCCAAGGTGGTTTCCGGATCCAGCGGTGAACCCAAGATGTATCGGTGAGTCAGCGCGACCACGCCATCCACGAACTCCTGGTAGCGCGAGCGCTGTACATAGATGCGTTTGATGCCGCAGCAAGATTGACCGGAATTGAAGAATGCGCCGTCCGTGAGCGAATCGATGGCATGGGCCAGATTGGCATCGGCGCGCACATAGGCGGGATCCTTGCCGCCCAGTTCCAATCCCGAGGTGGCAAAGCCTGAGGCGGTCGCGGATATGACGGCCCTCCCCCCCGATACCGAGCCGGTGAAGCAGACGGCGGCGACGCGCGCGTCGCCCATCAGTTTCGCCGTGTCGGCGTGCGACAGATGCAAATACTGAAATACGCCCGCCGGCACGCCAGCCGCGTCAAAAGCTTCGGCGAAGCGCTCGGCGCACAAGGGCGTTTGATGGGAGTGTTTCAGGACCACCGCATTGCCGGCGATGAGCGCCGGGAGCACGGCGTTCACCGCGGTCAGATAGGGATAATTCCAAGGCGCGACCACCGCGATGACTCCCAGCGGTACGCGCTTGATCTGGCGCGCGAAACCGGCTTTTTCAGCCGGCTTCACCGCTGCAAGGGCTTCGGGCGCGACCGACAACATGTAGCGCGCACGCTCTTCGAAGCCTTTCACCTCGCCGGGCGTGTAACGAATCGGGCGGCCCATTTGCCAGGTGATTTCGGTGGCGATGTCGGCTGACTTGGCGACGAAGGCATCGACGGCCTTCGTCAGCAGCGCGCAGCGCTCGGCCAGCGAGGCTGTGCCCCAGGCCGCTTGCGCGCGTTGCGCCATTCCCAGCGCGCGGTCGATGCCGGCCGCCGTTTCCAGCGGACGCGTGACGTAAATGCGGCCGTCCACCGGGCTAATGGTCTTGAGGGTCTCAGTCATACGAGGATCTCAAATAATTTCGAAGTAGCGCGCAAGTTCCCAGTCGGTGATGTGCTTGCGAAATTCCCGTTCCTCCCATTGACGGGTGGCCGCGTAGTGCTCGACGAATTCATCGCCGAACAGCTCGCGCGCGGGCTTGGAAGCGAGCAGCCGATCGGCGGCTTCGTACAAGGTCGCGGGCAGGCGGCGCTGCGCGGAGTGCTCGCGATCGTAGGCATTTCCCTCGATGGGCGCGTCCGGTTCGATGCGGTGCTCGATGCCCCAGAGACCTGAGCCGATGGCGGCGGCGAGCGCGATGTAGGGATTGATGTCGGCGGCGGCGATTCGATATTCGACGCGCTGGCTGGAGGGTCCGCCGCGAATGACCCGCAGCGCCGTGGTTCGGTTCTCGACACCCCAGGCGGCCGCGGTCGGCGCCCAGTAGCCGGGTATCAGGCGCGAATAGGAATTCACCGTTCCGGCCACCATGGCCAGAAGTTCGGGCATCAGCGCCTGCTGTCCGCCGATGAACCAGCGCATGGCATCGGACATCTCGTTGGGCTTGGACGGATCGTGAAATACGCTCTCGCCTTTGCCGCTGCGCATGGAAATGTGCAAGTGGCCGCTTTGTCCTGGAACGGCATTGCTCCATTTGGCCATGAAGGTGGCCATCAAGCCGCGGCGCTGTGCGAGCACCTTGGTGAAGGTCTTGAACAGGGCGGCGCGATCGGCGGCCTCGAGCGCGTCGCAGTAGGACAGCGCCGCTTCGAGAACGCCGGGTCCGGTCTCGGTGTGCAAACCCTCGATGGGCATGCGCATGGCCTGGCACAGATCCAGCAGTTCCTGGTAGAGATCGGCGTGGACGGAGTTGCGCAAGACGGAGTAGCCGAAGTTGCCCGGCGTCATGGTCTTCAGCTGCCGATAACCTTTCTCGCGGATCGACTGCGGCGATTCATCGAAGATGAAGAATTCGAATTCGGCGGCGGCGCTCACCGCGTAGCCGGATTTGGCGGCGCGCTCCAGCACCCGGCGCAGCGTGCCGCGCGGGCAGACGGCCTCCGCGCGTCCGGCGAATTCGCCCAGGAAGAAAGCGGTTTTCGGCTCGAAGGGAATCTCGCGCCGGGTGTCGGCCAAAATGCGCACGGCGGCATCGGGGTAGGCGGTGTGCCAGCCGGTGAACCGGGTGTTGTCGTACAGTTGATCGTTGGAGTCCCAGCCCAGCACCACATCGCAGAAGGCGATGTTCTGCTCCAGCCCGTTCAAGAATTTGTCGCGATGCAGGTATTTGCCGCGCATCACGCCGTCGGTGTCGAACACGCCGATTTTCACATGGTTGATGCCGCGTTCGGAGAGGTAGCTGCGGATCTCGTCGTTTTTCGTCAAGGCTACTCCAGCTCGAAATTGCATTCCTTCAGAGGTGTCAGCCGGGTCTTATTCCACCATTTGTGGCCGAAGTACAAGCCGATGACCAAGGGAATCATCAGGTAGTCAGTGGTGAAATCGAACCATGAAAACGTTTCGGTCTGAAACACGCCGATGTTGGCGCCGAAGATGACGATGACGAACAACATCACGGCGAGCCAGGGGCCGTAGGGATAGAACTTGGACCTGAACTTCAGGTCCTCGACACGTCGGCCCTGCGCGACCCACGCTTTGCGAAAGCGCAGGTGGCAGATGGCTATACCCAACCAAATGATGAAGCCGGTCAGTCCCGAGGCGTTGTAGAACAGCTGGTAGATCTTGTGATCGCCGACGTTGTTGGCGAAGAAGGCCAGTGCGCTGAACAATCCGGTGAACAGCAGGGCGACCGCCGGCACGCCCCGACCGTTGAGCTTGGCGAAGACTCGCGGCGCCTTGCCGCTGTGAGCCATGGCATTCAGCATCCGCGACGCCACATACATCGAGGAGTTGCCGCAGGACAGGACCGCCGACAGGATCACGGCGTTCATCAGGTTCGCGGCATAAAAGCCCAGATGCGGCAGTTGCTGGAACACAATGGTGAATGGCGAGAGTGCCACGTGACCTTCGTCCGCGCTGAGCAGATTGGGGTTGGTGAAGGGGATCAGGCAGCCCACGACAAAGATCGCGCCTATATAGAAGAGCAGGATGCGCCAGAACACCGAGCGGATCGCCTTGGGCACGTTCTTGGCGGGGTCCGCGGTCTCGGCGGCCGCCAGTCCCACACCTTCCGTGCCTTGGAAGGCGAAGCCTGCGCCGAGGAACACCAGCAGGGTGGCGGTGATACCGCCCACGAAGGGGGCGTGATTGCCGCTTTTAGGATCGGTGAGCGTCCAATTTTGAAAACCCACCGCCTCCGAACCCAGCATGCCGAAGATCATCAACGCACCCACCGCGACGAAGATCACCACCGTCACAACCTTGATGCTGGAGAACCAGTACTCGGCTTCGGCATAGGCTTTTACCGACAGCAGATTCAAGGCCAGGAGCAGCGAGAAGAAGCCCATGGCCCACAGGGACGAGTCCGCATGCGGAAACCAGAATTTCACGATGAGCGCGCCGGCCACCAGCTCCGCCGCCAAAGTGGCGGTCCAACTGAACCAGTAATTCCAACCCACCGCGAAGCCGAACGAAGGATCGATGAAGCGCTCGGCATAGGTTTCAAATGAACCGCGAATCGGCAGTTGGGTCGCCATTTCGCCCAGCGACTGCATCATGCAAAACACGGCCAGTCCCATGATGCCGTAGGCCAGCATGGCGCCTCCCGGACCGGATTGGCCGATGGCGCTGCCGCTGACGAAGAACAGGCCGGTGCCGATGGCCCCGCCGATGGCGATCATGCTCAGCTGACGGGAACCGATGCCCCGCCGCAGTTCGCGGGTTTCGGCGGGGGAGACCGTGATGTCCGTCGCAGTTGTTTCCATCCCCTCAGGTTCCCACGTCTGTTCCAATAAATAAATGAGCCTGCATTCTCGTATATAGGAGCCCGATTGGACATAACCGTCGCCGGCTATTGGTGCATTTCACAAGTTTTCGAGGCGGCGCGCCGCTCAAGTCACAAGCTTCGACATATGTCACTGATGCGAGTGCGGTGCGGGCATATCCTGCTGCGATGACGAAAGAGGCACAAACCGTGTTCTTCGAGGACCCGGATTACGGCATAACCATTGAGATGGGCGTGCCGGCCAAACCTCCGGTCGACACCCTCAAATCGGCGCAACTTGGGCCCGGCCAGGTGCTTCTCAACCGGTACCGCATCGAGAAACGACTGGGTGTGGGCGGCATGGGCACGGTGTACGAAGCCGTGGATCGGGTGCGCAGCGAACATGCGCACATCGATGGCCGTCTGGCTCTCAAGATCGTGCATGCCGGCGCAGACAAGCCGGCCTCGGTCTTGGACAAACTGCGCCACGAGTTCTATTGCGCCCAGGCGCTATCCCATCCGAGCATCGTGAAGGTTTACGAGCTGGAGGGCAGCGACGATGTGGCCTTCTTCACCATGGAGTTGCTCAACGGCGAACCCTTGAGCGAAGCGTTGAAGAGCGCTCAGGGGAAAGGTCTGGCACGTCCGCTGGCGTGGTCGATCATCCGGGAAATCGGCGACGGCCTGGCGCACGCGCATTCACGCAAAGTCGTGCACGGCGATCTCAAGCCGCAGAATGTCGTGATATTGAAGACCGGTGGCCTGCGAATCCTGGATTTCGGCGCAGCCAGCGTGGGCGCCGGCGATGCGCCGGGCAATGGCGGGACGGCGTCGCTCACCCCGTCGTACGCCAGCTGCCAGTTGCTCGAAGGCCGGGACGCCGATCCGCGCGATGACATCTTTGCGCTGGCCTGCCTCGCTTATGAATTGCTGACCGGAGAGCACCCATTTCAGCGGCGGCGCGCCACGGAGGCGCGCGATGCCGGCATGACGCCGAAAGAGCCCAAGAATCTATCGCAGGGACAATGGCAGGCGCTGCAGCGCGGACTGGCATGGGAGAGCGAGGATCGCCCGCGCTCGATGCAGGAATGGCTCACTGAACTGGTGTTGAGCGCCGCACCCCGGGGCAGGCCGGCGCGCGACGAAGAATCGCCGGGCGCTGCGCCGCCGAAAGGATTGTCGAAAGTCACCCGCTGGGCGCTGGCTGCGGCCGTTCCTCTGGTGCTGATTTCGGGTTGGGCCGTGGTGCATTCCATGGCGAGCAAACCGGCGGTGGTTGCCGCACCCGCGGCGGCCAACGAGGCGGAACTTGCCCCCATTCCCTTGCCTTCGGAACAAGACTTGAAAGAGCGCGAAGCCAAGATGCAAGGCGTCGATGATGTGCAGCCGCCGGTTGCGGTGGAGGCGCCGATACCGCGACGCGTGGTCGCCAAGGTTTTGGGACCGGAAAAGATCGCGCTCGCGGAGAGCGCATCGAACTTCAGCGCCGGCGCCAAATTCGCCGAGATTCATGTGATGCGCACCGGCGTGCGCGGTGAGAATACCAGTTTCGTGTGGTGGACCGAGCCGGGCACCGCGGAGCCCAACGCAGATTTCGTGCCGCAGGGGCGTACGACGGCGTACTTCTCGCCGCACAGCGCGACGGCCACGCTGTTCGTGAAGCTGGTGCCGAACCCGAAGCGCAAGAAAGCGCAGGTGTTCTATTTGAACATCGCCGAGGCCAGCAACGGATCGTCCATCGGCTCCATCTCGCGCATGGCGATTACGCTCCTACCCCGGGGCGCTTAAACTCCCTCGGTGACGACGAATAAATCCGCGCGCCACGGAGTCGCGCGCGTGATCTCCAAACTTGGGCTTTGCTCGCGCACGCAGGCGGCCGATTGGGTGCGCGCGGGAAGAGTGCGCGTCAATGGCGCGCCGGTCAGTGATCCCGAGCATCCCGTGCGGCAGGGAATCGACAAGGTGTCCGTCGATGGGATGGAGCGCGAGCGCGCAGTCGACCGGCTCATCATCATGCTGAACAAGCCGCGCGGATTGTTGACCACCACGAACGATGAGCACGGCCGCGATACCGTTTACAGCTGCTTCGAGGGTGCGGGGCTGCCATGGCTGGCGCCGGCCGGCAGATTGGACCAAGCCAGCGAGGGGTTGCTGCTGTTCAGCAACGATCCGGAGTGGAACGCAGCGGTCACCGACGCGCGCAGCGGTCCACGCAAGACCTACCACGTACAGATCGATCGCCTGCCTGACGAGGCGCTGCTGAGCGGGCTGATTCGAGGGGTGGTCATCGAGGATGAGTTCTTGCGCGCGGCGGAGGCACAGGTTTTACGCCGGGGCGGCAAGAATGCGTGGCTGGTGATTGAGCTCGAGGAGGGGCGCAACCGGCAAATCCGCCGCTTGCTGAGCGCCTTGGATGTGCAGGTGCTGCGCTTGGTCCGGGTGGCCATCGGCGCGCTGCAGCTGGGGGATTTGGAAAAGGGGCAGTGGCGGACGCTGAACGCCGACGATGTACGGGCGCTGAACTTGAAGGGCTAGCGGGTGCCCGCGGTGGCGGGCGGCGCATCGGCGGGCGAAGGCGGGGCGTCGGGGTTCTCGGCTTCCAGGCCGACCGTGGCGATCACGCCATCGGCTTTTTGCAGCACTTCGCGGGCGTAGTCCCAGTGAATGGCGACCGTCGTGTCGCCCACGGCCTTTTGCAGCAGCGCCGAGAATTGATCGAGGTCGGGTTCGAAGCTCTGACCCTGCGCATCGACCGGGGGGTGCGCTTCCAGCAGCAACTCGCCGTCGACCCAGGCGATTTTCACCGGCTCATTGATCAGCCGCACCGGGGTGCCGACCGGGATCAAGGGGAACAACGCGGCGACATCGACGGGATACATGCGGATGCAGCCATGGGTCACCGCCAGGCCGACGGCGATGGGATTGTTGGTGCCGTGAATCAAGTAGGTGCCGTTGCCGGCGGCCAGGCGCATGGCAAACGCGCCGAGAGGGTTGTCAGGGCCGGCTTTCACGGGCCCCGGCGGCAGCGGATCGCCGGCCTCCGCGTGTTCCTTGCGCACCGATTCGGGTGGATACCACACGGGATCTTTGATCTTCTGGGTCACGTGGGTTACGCCTAAGGGTGTACGCCAATCCATCTTGCCGATGCTCACCGGATAGGTGATGACTTCGATGGGGCCGCCGCGCTTCGGCTTGGGGAAATAGTAGAGCCGGTGTTCCGGCAGATTGACCACGATGCCTTCGCGCGGACCGGGCGGCAAAATATGCCGACCGGGCACGATGATTTCCTTGCCCTCGCCGGGTATCCAGGCATCGACGCCGGGATTGACGCGTATCAATTCCTCGGAGCCTAAGCTGAACTTGGCGGCGAGATCGTACAGCGTGTCGCTGTACACCGTTTTGATGGTCTGGTCCTGGCCCACCACGGTGTCATCGGGCTTGGTGAGGGTGTAGACGGTGGCGTGCGCGAGGGATGCGGCGAGCGCACAGGCCGCCAGCATCGCGCCCATCGCAGTTGTCTTGACGTCGAAATTCATCGGTGTTCAAGCCTAGCACGTCGCATGCCCATATGATCCATCACTTGTCCCTGGACGGCGGCCCTTTTCTGCGGGTCACGGCCTGCCGCAGCAGGAATTCGATCTGCGCATTCACACTGCGCAGATCGTCGGCCGCCCATTTCTCGATTTCCTTCCACAAGTCCGGCGGTACCCGCAGCAAGAATGGTTTGCGCTGTTCCGCCACGATCAGGTGTAGAGGGTGCCGGTGTTGATGACCGGGGTGGCCTCGGAGTTGCCGCAGAGCACGACCAGCAGGTTGCTCACCATGGCCGCCTTGCGTTCGTCATCCAAGTGCACCACGTTCTTGCGATCGAGTTCATCGAGTGCCATGTGCACCATCGTGACCGCGTTGCTCACGATGATTTTGCGGGCCGCGATGATGGCTTCGGCTTGCTGACGCCGCAACATGGCGGGCGCAATTTCCGGCGCATAGGCGAGGTGGGTCAAACGGGCTTCCTCCACCGAGACGCCGGCCTTGGTCAGACGGGCCTGCAACTCATCCTTCAGGGCCAGCGCGACTTCATCGGCGCCGCCGCGCAAGGTGATCTCATTGTCATCGGCGCCTTCCTGCGTGCCGTGATCGTAGGCGTAGCGGCTGGCGATGCTGCGGATGGCCGATTCGCTCTGGATCTCGACGTAGCTGGTGTAGTCCTCGACGTCGAAGGCGGCTTGCGCCGTATTCGCGACGCGCCACACCACCACCGCGGCGATCTCCACCGGATTGCCGCGCTTGTCGTTGACCTTGATGGCGTCGCTGCTGAAATTGTGCGCGCGCAGCGACAGCTTGGTGCTGATGAATTGGAAGGAGGGGATTTGGGCTCGGTTGCCTTGGCGATTGCGTTGCGCGCTTTCGCCCGGCGTCGAGTCTTTCTTGGCGGTGCCGCGGCTCCGAGAGTAGAACGGGTTGGCCCAATGAAAACCGGCCCTGCTCACCGTGCCTTTGTAAGCGCCGAACAAGATGAGCACGCGGGCCTGATTGGGCTGCAGGGTAAAGAAGCCGATCAGCGTCACCAAGGCCAGGAAGATGCATAGGCCGCCGAGCCAGGGAGCGAAGGTGCCGATGCTGTCTTGAAATCCGATCAGGCAGCCGCCGCTGATCAGAAGCGCAAAGTCGACAGCCAGCATGAGCCAACCGCTGGCGGCATCCACCATGCGTTCGGCAGTTGGCGATTGGACGAGTTGGGCAGGCATTTTGAGTTCTCCGGGCTATTGATATTGTGGTGATATCATAATTATATCAGAGCTCGTGTCAAGGGAGTGCCCCGTGCGGCGCGCTTGGCGTAGTCTGTATGGTGAGAATGAGGAACGAGACCGAGTTGCCGACGCGATGCTGACGTCCATTGAACCGCTGCTAGGGGCCGATGAGCCGCCGGCCTTCAGCGAATCACGGCCGCGGGGCGGCTCCAACTTCGTCATCGTGGTGGACCATGCGAGCGCGCGCATACCGCGGCGCTTGAACAACCTGGGCTTGCCGGCCGGAGAACTGCGGCGTCACATTGCGTGGGACATAGGCGCCTTGGCCGTGGCGCGGCGTGTCTCCGACGCCTTGGACGCCACGTTGATCGCGCAGAACTATTCGCGTTTGGTGATCGACTGCAACCGCGATCCGAATGTAGCGACTTCGATCCCGCTGATCAGCGAGTCGAGCGAAATCCCGGGCAATGCCGATCTGAGCGACGCGGATCGCCAGGCCCGACACGACGAGATTTTCGCGCCTTATCATCGGCGGATCACGGAGTTGCTGGATCAGCGCAAGGCCGAGGGACGGCGCACGATTCTGGTGGCGCAGCACAGCATGACGAATTCTTACAAGGGGGTGTTGCGCGAGATGGATGCGGCTATCTTGTACAACCGGGATCGCCGCTTCGCGGGACTCATGCTCGACGCGCTGCGGCGCCATCCATCCCTGGTCATCGCCGACAACCAGCCTTATTACGTCAGTGATGAAACCGATTTCACCATTCCGCGTCACGGGGAGGGCCGGGGCCTTCCGCATGTGGAAATCGAAGTGCGCCAGGATTTGATTGGCGAGGAGGCAGGGCAGATCGAATGGGCGCAGCGCCTGATTTTGGCCCTGAACGAGTGCGAACAAACTTTCTACCGTGGGCATGCGTGAGGTGCTTGCGGCGTGGCCGACTGCGCATTTGGAGCCCTAAATGGTTGATTTAACGTATCTTTAAGGCTTGTCCTACAGAGATTTAAGACTGCGGCCGGTTTGGCGCGGGAGGGCCGTCGAACACCATGACTCCACCAATTAACCAGTGGTTGGCACATGACTGTTCAAGAACGACGATTAACTTTTTCGGCCCTGGCCATCATCCTGTTGTTTGGCGGAATGGCGTTGACGGCGTATTACGAGAGCGCGGCTCGGGCCGATTCAACCACGCCTGGCGTGGCCGCCGGCGGAGATGCGAGAACAAGCTCGGATGAGGAGTCTGCGGCTGAGGAGTCTGCGGCGCCTGCCTCGGCGAAACCAGCGATCGATCGTTCGGGCACGAAACAGGTCGGCAAGGCGTCGTTCTACGCAGATCGCTTCGGCGGCCGCAAGATGGCCGACGGCAAGGTGTTTCGTTTGCACGACAGCAATGCGGCGAGCCGCACACTGCCTTTGGGTACCACGGCCAAGGTGACCAATCTGGAGACGGGGCAGAGTGCGTTGGTGACCATTCAGGATCGGGGGCCCTATGTGGACGGTCGTATCGTGGACTTGTCGCCGGGTACGGCACAGTCGATTGGCTTGTCGAGGCGCAAAGGCGTCGCCAAGGTAGCGGTCATTCCCATCAGGGTGCCTTTGCCGGATGGCGGCGTGAAATTGGGGCAGGCTGCGGACGACCCCCTCGTTGCGCTGAATGAGCGGCGGGACCGAGGGAATGTGTCGCAGGAACAGTGGGATCGTTGGAACTAGCCTAGCCCGGCGTTTCGCCCATCAGGACTTTCAAATAGCGCGCGCGCTCGATGTTGCCGCCGCTCAAGACCAAGCCGATCCGTTTACCTTGCATTCGCGGTGCGTCCTTGATCAGGGCGGCGAGGGGCGTGGCGCCGGCGCCTTCCGCGACGTGGTGGGTGTCGTCGAAGTAGATGCGAATGGCGGCGGCGATTTCATCTTCGGTGACTTGCACGAAGCGTGATGCGCCACGGCAGATGATGTCGATGGCTTGGCTGTTGGGTTCGCGGGTGGCGAGTCCGTCGGCGAAGGTATTGGCCGAATCGGAGTGGGTCACTTTGCCGGCGGCGAAGGATAGCGCGGTGGCGGGCGCATTGAAGGGTCCGCAGCCGATGATTTCGGTCTCGAGGCCGAGCGCATCGCGCGCCGAGATCAATCCGCAGATACCGGAGCCCATGCCTACGCCGACATAGACGGCATCCAGATCGTCGACGGCACGAAACATTTCCAACGCATAGGTGCCTACGCCTAGCACCAGGTCGCGGTGAAAAGAGGGAATCAGGTGCAAGCCTTTGTGGGCCGCAACGCGCAGGGCCTCGTGTTTGGCTTCGTCGAAGTCCTTGCCGAACTCGACCACCGTGGCGCCGAAAGCGGCGATCGCGGAATTCTGGTCGGGCGAATTGCCTCTCGGCACGTAAATGGTGGCCGGGATGCCGTTGCGGGATGCGGCAAAGGCAATCGATTGTCCGTGATTGCCGCGCGTGGCGGATATGACGCCCGGCACTTTGGGTTGCTCGCGCTTGAGCCGGTCCATGTAGACCAGGCCGCCGCGGACCTTGAAGGCCCCGGCAGGCGTGTGGTTCTCGTGTTTGACGAACACCTGGCAGCCGCTGCGGCGCGCGAGCTTGGGCCATGCGAGCAACGGTGTCGGCGGCATGACGCTGTGAACCAACCTGGCGGCTGCCTCCAGTTCGCTCAGCGTGACGGGTGCAAAGTCGCCCGGCTCGGGCTGAGGCAACAGGTTGGCTTCAAGCACGATGGATGGGCTGTTCGACAGCAGTTGCTCGCGGGCAGGTGATGATTGATTGCAGTATGACGCTGCTCACGTTTTGTACACTCCTTTGAGTTTGGGACGTTGCTAGACTACATCGAGACGGTATCCCGTTGTAGGACGGCCTTTATTTCCACCGTGCGTGGCCGTCAATTCGGGTGAGTCGCCGCGAAAGCCGAGTCACACTCTGGAGAACTCAGTGCATCACGATCGTCGCTATGCCGGAATGGCCCTGCTTTGCGCCACAGCGCTCGCGATTCTCGCATCGACCGCCGGCATGGCGGCGAATGGCGAGGAAACGCTGCCGCAAACACCGGCGGCCTTCATGCCGGGCGGAATGTTGGGCATTCAGCTGGGTGGATCGTGGCAGGCCAGCAAGCGCAATCCTTCGTTGGCGCATTGGAGCTGTCAGGACCTCAACGGCGGGGATGATTTCGATGAGGTGTGTTTCTTCAGGGCGTCGGGCCCGACCCGGGTGGCCGGTGCGCAGATTCACGATGGCTTCATCGTGCGCAAGGCGGACCATGTCGCTTTGGTGGGAACCGGCATCAGCATCAAGAACGCGGAAGACCCTTTGGCGGAATCGGTGGTGCAGAATTTCCAGACGCAGATCCACTCGGCGTTTCAACACACCGGCGACAACGTGTTGTTCGTGAAGATGCCTGCACGGCACCTCTCGGCGTCGGAGCTGGAGGGATTCTCCAAGACCGCGCCGGTGCTGTTGGTGCAGATGGAGTCGAAGTCGCATGAACTTGCGGTTCTCTATGGGTATCTTGCGCCGGTGAACGCGTTCGGTTCGCTCACGGCCGACTGATCGCTCGTCAACAGTCGGCCAAGTACAGTGAAGCCGTTCTGGCCCCAGTGATGGCATCGCTCGCCGCGCATCCATTCGTGCTGTTGGCGGTGGCAGGATTGCTGGCCGGCGTGATGAATGCGCTGGCGGGCGGAGGTACATTCGTCACGTTGCCGGCGATGATGGCGGTGGGCATTCCGTCCGTCATCGCCAATACCTCGAGCACGGTGGCGCTGTACCCGGCGCAACTGACGACGGCATGGTCCTATCGCGACGGCTTGGGGCCGATAGGGTCGGTGCCGATCAAGATACTGATGGTTGCGACACTGGTTGGCGGCGCTGCCGGCGCGACGCTGCTGCTGCTGACGAGTTCCGATACCTTCAGCCGCGCGCTGCCCTGGTTGTTGCTGGTGGCGACCGTCGCGTTGGCGTTCGGCAGGAATCTAGGGGAAGCCCTGCGGCGCCGTTGGCACATCGGCGCCGCCGCAGTGATCGCGATTCAATTGTTGCTGGGTGTGTACGGTGGCTACTTCGGCGGCGCGGTGGGACTGATGATGATGGCGGTGTGGGGTCTGCTGGATGATCGATCGCTGAAAAGTTTCAATGCGCCGCGAACCTTGTTGGTCAGCGCGGCAAATACCGTGGCGGTGGTGATTTTCATCGCTACGGATTCGGTGCGCTGGCCGGAGACCGTGGTGATGTTGGCGGCGGCGGCGGTGGGCGGCTACTTCGGCGCCATGCTGGGACGGCGGGCGAACGCGAAGGTGGTGCGGTGGGGCACGGTGATCATTTCAACCGGCATCACCGTGGCGTTCTTTTTGAAAGCATACTCGCGCTGAGCGTGGTTGCCATCGCTTGCCTCAAAGGCCTGACCCAATGAAAATTGCATATGCGTGTGCCGTAGCGGTGCTGCTGACCGGATGCGTCAGAGGTGCCAGGCTGATACCCGTGCAGGGTCCGCTGTCGACCAAGACATCCCCGCCCCGGCTGTTCGTGGTCAACACGCCGCCGACGTTCACCGTGACATTGGAAGATGGCGAAGTTTGTCTCGGGGACGGGTCCGACTACACGGTGGGCACGGTGTCCGAAAGCCCGTTGGCGCGCGAGTGGGATATGGTTTATGGCAGGGGATTTTTCGTCGACCATGTGTTGGGCACGTCCGTCCGCCGCACGCTATTGACCTGCAAGCTCGGCGCCACTGTGCTGGTGGAGAACGGACAGATCACGCCGGAAGCCAAGGGATCGCCGCTCGGTATCGGTGTCGCGAAGGACAGCCGCGGAAACGTCTTCAGGCTGACACTTGAGCCTGGCCGCTAGAACGCGGCCGGATACAGTCCGCCATCCAGCAAGATATTCTGGCCGGTGATGTAGCCGGCGTGCACGCTGCACAGGAAGGCGCAGGTTTGGCCGAACTCTGCCGGGGTGCCGAAGCGTTTGGCGGGGATGTCGGCTCTGGTGCGCTCTTCGGCCTCGGCTTCCGTGGTTTTCTGGCGTTTGGCGGCGATGCCGAATCCGCCGCGCAGCCGCGCCGTGTCGAACTTGCCGGGCAGTAGGTTGTTGATGGTGACGTTCTTGTCGGCGATGCCGCGCGCGACGCCGGCCATGAAGGCGGTGAGGCCGGCACGCGCGCCGCTGGATAAATCTAATCCGGCAATCGGCATCTTCACACTCATGGAGGTGATGTTGACGATGCGGCCGAAGTTTCGCGACGCCATGGAATCGATCACCTTTTGCACCAGTTCGATCGGGGTGACCATGTTCATGGTGAGGCCATCCAGGATGGCTTGCCGGTTCAGGTCGCGGAAATTCTTGAACGGCGGACCGCCGTTGTTGTTTATCAAGATATCGGGATGGGGGCAGGCGGAAAGCAGGGCCGCCTGACCTTCGGCGGTGCCGACGTCGGCGACGACTGCTGTGACTGCGACGCCATGGGTGCGGCGAATCTCCTCAGCCGTCTGGTCGAGCAAATCGCGGTTGCGGCCATTGATGACCAGCGATACGCCGGCCTCGGCGAGCGCCATGGCGCAGCCTTTTCCCAACCCTTGGCTGGAAGCGCAAACGATGGCGGCCCGTCCGCGGATACCCAAATCCATGCCTTCCTCCCCGGTCAAAATCTGTATCGGTGCTTGCAATGAGCGCTAAACGACAGTATAGCCGGTGGTGCGATCACGCAACTTGAAGGGGAGAGAAGTCTTGGCTATCGAAAGAATACAAAGCGGACCTCGCATGTCGCAGGCGGTCATCCACAACAAGACGGTTTACCTGTCGGGACAGGTGGCGGAGTCCACACGCGGCAAGAGCGTCACCGTTCAGACCACCGAGATCTTGGCGTCCATCGATCGTCTGCTGGCGGCGGCGAAGACCGACAAGAGCAGGCTGCTGTCGGCCATGATCTGGTTGACCGACATGAGCACCTTTCAGGAAATGAACAAGGTGTGGGAAGCATGGGTGGTGCCGGGCGCCACGCCGGCCCGCGCGACGGTGACGAGTCCGTTGCTGGCCGCAGGCGATTTCAAGATCGAGATTGCGGTCATCGCCGCGCAGGCGTGAGTGGAGCCGGCAAAGTCAACCGGTGCTGCAGCTGCAAAACATCTTCAAGACCTTCGAGGGCCGCGAGGTCCTGCGCGATGTCAGCCTGCATGTCGATGATGGAGCGACGCATGCGCTGATCGGTTCCAGCGGATCCGGAAAAACCACCCTGCTGCGCATCACGCTGGGGTTGATCCCTTTCGACCGAGGCTACGTCAAGATCAACGGCCAGGCGCTGCTGTCTCTGACGCCGGCGGAGTGGGCAGCGCGCATCGGCTACGTGCCGCAGGACGGGGGCCTGTTCCCGCACATCAACGGCAAACAGAACGTGTCGCTGATCGCGAAGCTGCGCGGCTGGAGCCGCGGGAAGGCGGACTCGAGGGTGGAGGAGCTGCGCAAGCTGGTGGACCTGGATGCGGCCATTTTGAAGCGATTTCCCCATGAGATGAGCGGCGGCCAGAGGCAGCGTGTCGCCATCATGCGGGCTGCCATGATGGATCCGACCGTCATGCTGCTGGATGAGCCCATGGCCGCCCTCGATCCCCTGATCAGGAGAGCGCTGCAATCCGAACTCAAGGCCATCTTCGCCCGGCTGGACAAGACTGTGTTGCTGGTGACTCACGATCTGGGCGAGGCGGTGTACTTGGCCGAGAAAATGACGTTGCTGCACCAGGGCGCGGTGGTGCAGAGCGGCACCTACGGTGAGTTGCTGCGAAACCCGGCGGATCCCTTCGTGACCTCGTTCATCAATGCGCAGCGCACCTTGCCGGATGCCGCGGAGGTGGCGTGAAGCGGGGGCAGCGGGCGCCGGCGGCGTCCCGGTGGTCATCGTCATCATGATTCCTTCTG
>CAZZWM010000052.1:15916-23716 GCA_964657945.1 uncultured Steroidobacteraceae bacterium | reverse complement strand
GTCTCGGCGGCGGTCGCGGCGGCGGTCTCGGCCTCCAACGTCAAGATCAAAGACCCCTCTGAAACCTTGTCGCCGGTCTTCAGTTTGACCTGCGCGATCTTGCCGGCCGCCGGCGACGGCACATCCATCGCGGCCTTTTCGGTTTCGATGGTGACCAAGGGCGTTTCTTTCTCGACTTGCTGACCTTCCTTCACCAGCACGTCGATCACGTTGACGTCTTTGAAGCCGCCGATGTCCGGAACCTTTACTTCGATTGGATTCGCCACGTTGCGCCTAGACGGTCAAGGGATTGGATTTTTCCGGGTCGATGCCGAATTTCTTCATGGCAACGTTCACGGTCTGCGCATCGATCTTGCCTTCGTCGGCCAATGCCTTGAGCGCGGCCACCACCACATAGTGACGATCCACCTCGAAGAAGCGGCGCAGTTCGGCGCGCGAGTCGCTGCGGCCGAAACCGTCGGTGCCCAGCGCGACGTAGCGACCCGGTATCCATTGACGAATTTGATCCGCGACGGTCTTCATGTAGTCGGAGGCGGCGATGAAAGGACCGGGGAGCCCGGCCAGCGCTTCCTCGATGTAGGTCTTCTTCGCCGGTTCACCGGGGTGCAGCATGTTCCAGCGCGTGCTGCTCAAAGCATCGCGGCGCAGTTCACTGAAACTGGTGACCGAGTAGACATCCGCCGGAACGCCGAAGCTCTCCTCCAGCAGCGCCGCGGCGGCCAAAACTTCCCGCAAAATCGTGCCTGCACCGAACAAGGTGACGCGCACCTTGCCGCGGCCACCGGTTTGCAGCAGGTACATGCCCTTCAAGATGCCCTGCGCGGCGCCTTCGGGCATCGCCGGGTGCGCATAGTTTTCGTTCATGCAGGTGATGTAGTAGAAGACGTTTTCCTGGTCGTGGTACATGCGGCGCAGTCCGTCCTGGACGATCACCGCCAGTTCATAGGCGTAGGTCGGATCGTAGGCCACGCAGTTCGGCACGGTGGTGGCCACCAACAAGCTGTGTCCGTCTTGATGCTGCAGGCCTTCGCCGGCCAGCGTGGTACGGCCGGCAGTGCCGCCGATCAGGAACCCGCGAGCGCCGCTGTCGCCGGCCGCCCAAATGAAGTCGCCCACGCGCTGGAAGCCGAACATCGAATAGTAGATGTAGAAGGGCACCATGCTGACGCCGTGATTGGCATAGGCGGTGGCAGCCGCCAGCCAGGAGCACAGGCTGCCGGCCTCGTTGATGCCCTCTTCCAGGATCTGACCTTGTTTGTCCTCGCGATAGAACATCAGCTGATCCGCATCTTGCGGCGTGTACAGCTGGCCCACCGAGGAATAGATGCCGATTTGCCGGAACATGCCCTCCATGCCGAAAGTGCGCGCTTCGTCGGGAACGATGGGCACCACGTGCTTGCCGATGTTCTTGTCCTTCACCAAGGCGGTGAGCATGCGCACCAGCGCCATGGTGGTCGAAATCTCGCGCTCGCCGGTGCCTTCGAGCAGCGAACTGAAGGACTCCAGGGGCGGCACCACCAGCGGCGCAGCCACCGAGCTGCGCGCGGGCAGATAGCCGCCCAATAGAGCACGCCGTTCGTGCAGGTACTTCAGTTCTTCGCTGGTGTCGTCGGGCTTGCGGAAATTCAGGCCGGCGATTTCTTCGTCGGTGATCTGAATGTTGAAGCGATCGCGTACCTCCTTGAGATTCTCATCGGTGAGTTTCTTCTGCTGGTGGGTCGAGTTCAATCCCTCGCCCGCCTTGCCCATGCCGAAACCCTTGACGGTTTTCGCCAGAATCACCGTCGGTGCGCCCTTGTTGGCCACCGCGGAGGCGTAAGCCGCATACACCTTCTGCGGATCGTGGCCGCCGCGATTCAAGCGCCAGATTTCCTCATCCGACATGTTGGCGACCATCTCCTTCAGCTCAGGATATTTGCCGAAGAAATGTTCGCGCGTGTAGGCACCGCCCTTCGATTTGAAATTCTGATACTCGCCATCGACGCACTCTTCCATCAATCGCTTGAGCAGTCCTTTGTGATCCTTCTCGAGCAGCGGATCCCAACGCGATCCCCACAGCACCTTGATCACGTTCCAGCCGGCGCCGAGGAACGCGGCCTCCAGTTCCTGAATGATCTTGCCGTTGCCGCGCACCGGACCGTCGAGCCGCTGCAGATTGCAGTTGATGACGAAGATCAGGTTGTCGAGCTTTTCGCGCACCGGCATGGTGAGCGCGCCCATCGATTCGGGCTCGTCCATCTCGCCGTCACCGAGGAATGCCCACACCCTGCGGTCGGACGGCGGCACGATGCCGCGATGTTCCATGTAGCGCTGGAAGCGCGCCTGAAAAATGGCCGTCATGGGACCTAAGCCCATGGACACGGTCGGGAATTGCCAGAAATCCGGCATCAGCCAGGGATGCGGGTAGGAAGACAACCCGCCGCCCTTCACCTCCTGGCGAAAGCGCTGCAGTTGGCTTTCATCCAAGCGGCCTTCCAAATAGGCGCGAGCATAGATGCCCGGGCTGGAGTGTCCCTGGACGAAAATCATGTCGCCCGGATGATTGGCGCTGCGCGCCCTCCAGAAGTGATTGAAGCCCACCTCGTACAAGGTAGCGGCCGAGGCATAGGTGGCGATGTGGCCGCCATACTCTGAGTTGGTGCGGTTGGCCTGCACCACCATCGCCAGTGCATTCCAGCGGATATAAGCTTCGTTGCGCCTCTCCAAGGAGCGGTCGCCCGGATATTCCGGTTCCTGCGCCTTGGAGATGGTGTTCAGGTAGGCGGTGTTCGGTTTGAAGGGCAGATAGGTGCCGGAACGGCGCGTGAAATCGACCAGCTTTTCCAACAAAAAGTGCGCGCGTTCGGGTCCTTGCGCACGCAGCACCGAATCGATCGATTCCAACCATTCCTGCGTCTCGATAGGATCGATGTCTTCAAACGGCGATTGTTGGGTCATAGAATGCACACGCTCACGTGTCCTGATAAGATGTCGGTCACTTGTTAGTCCTCTATCTTCGGGGTTTGTTTTTTCACGGTCAAGCAAGGTATTTGGCCCGCGCTACTCTTGCGGTTGAACGATATGCCGATCCGCTTGCCCTTTGATCAACTTCTCGTGCCGACGCGCCAGATCGGCGCGCGAATCACCGCGCGAATCCTCGCTCGCTACACGAGCGCTCTGCTGTTTCTGCCATTGCGGCCGACAGCCGCAGACTGGTCGGCGCTGCCCCACAGTTCCATGCTGCGCTCCTTGTTCGAGCGCAAGATCCGCAAAGCCGGCGACACCTTTCATCTTCGTGTCGGCGCTCGCGCCGAGACGCTCGTGGTGGTCGCGTGCCTGGCCACGGATGCGAGCACCTTCGATCGCTTGCAGGCGGCCGGCAAACTCGCCCGCGCGGCGCTCGACGGCGAACCTCGATCGGTGCTTCTGTGGCAGCAGGGTTGCCCCATCGACAGCGCGGATGCCACTTTTGTCGCGGCCGTCGCCGCGATACAGGCCGCTGCGTTTCGACTCGCCAGTTTCAAGAGCAAACCCAAATCGCGCGAACGTCTGTTGCGCTTGGACATCGGCCGCAAGGGTAAGTTGCCGGAACTGGCTGCGACCTTGGCGAGCGCCGGCGGCAATAATTTGGCGCGCTGGCTCACGGCATTGCCGCCCAGCACCTTGGACGCGGGCGGTTATCGGCGTCTGATCAAGGAATTCGCGCGGCGGCTGAAGTTGAATTTCAGATTCTACGGCGAACCGCAGTTGAAGCGCCTGGGTGCCGGCGCATTTCTCGCCGTTTCGCGCGGCAATGCCACACGCGATGCCGGCATAGCCCTCCTCACCTATCGACCCCGCGGTGCTTCCGCGCCCGCCGTGAGCCTGGTGGGCAAGGGCATTTGCTTCGACACCGGCGGCACCAATTTGAAGCCGCACAAGAGCATGTTGGACATGCACACGGATATGGAAGGCAGCGCCGTGGCGCTCGGCAGCCTGTACGCACTGCACCAACTCAACTCGCCGCTTGCGGTCGACTGCTGGCTTGCCATCACCGAAAACCGCATCGGCCCGACCGCCTACAAGCCGCAGGATGTGGTGCGCGCTTTCAATGGCACCACCATTCAGGTGATTCACACCGACGCCGAAGGACGCATGGTGCTGGCCGACGCCTTGAGTCTGGCGGCCAGCAGGAAGCCCGGCGGCATCATCGACTACGCCACCCTGACCGGCGCCTGCGTGTACGCGCTGACCGAGCGCTACAGCGGCGCGTTCACCAATCGCCCCGATTGCCGCGAACTGATCGAGGCCGCGGGCGTGAGCAGCGGCGAGCGCGTCTGGAGTTTTCCCATGGATGCGGACTACGACACCGACCTGGAGAGCAGCGTCGCCGATGTGGTGCAATGCGCGACCGACGGCAAAGGCGATCACATCCTCGCCGCGCGCTTCCTGAATCGCTTCGTACCGCAGAGCGTTCCGTGGCTGCACTTGGATTTGGCCGCCGGCATGCGTCATGGCGGCCTCGCGCACATCGCCACTGAAATCACCGGCTTTGGCGTGCGCTACACGGTGGAACTGCTGCGCCGCGGCTGGCCCGCCAAGCGAAAGCAATGACAACGCTGACGATCCGGCGGCCGGATGACTGGCACCTGCATCTTCGCGACGGCGCTCTGCTTCAATCGGTGGTCAAGTTCACCGCACGGCGTTTTGGCCGCGCCATCGTCATGCCGAACCTGCAGCCACCCGTCATCACCACCGCACAAGCGGCGGCGTACCGGCGGCGCATTCAGGCCGCGCTGCCGCCCGATGCGCGCTTCGAACCCTTGATGACCTTGTATCTGACCAACACCACGGCGCCGAAGGAAATCGACAGCGCCCTGGACAGCGGTTTCGTGCACGGCGTCAAACTCTATCCAGCCGGTGCGACAACGCACTCCGATGCCGGCGTCACGGCCATCAAACAGGTGTATCCAGTGCTGGCGCGCATGGAAGAGGCCGGCATGCGCTTCCTGGTGCATGGCGAGTCGCCGCACGCCGACATCGATGTCTTCGATCGTGAATCCCATTTCATAGATTCCGTGCTCGAGCCGCTGACCCGCCGGTTTCCGCAACTGCGGATTGTGTTCGAGCACATCACCACCGAGCGGGCGGTACAGTTCATCGCCGGCTCACACGCCGGCATCGCCGCCACCATCACGCCGCAACACCTGCTGCACAATCGCAATGCCATCTTCGCCGGCGGCATTCGGCCGCACTATTACTGTCTGCCGATTTTGAAGCGCGAGCGGGATCGGGAAGCCCTGCTGCGCGCAGCCAGCAGCGGCAATCCAAAATTTTTCCTCGGCACCGACAGCGCGCCGCACGAGCGCGCCGCCAAGGAGAATGCCTGCGGCTGCGCCGGCATGTTCACCGCGCACGCGGCCATCGAGCTGTACGCAGAGGCCTTCGAATCCGTCGGCAGCCTGGACCGGCTGGAAGGCTTTGCCAGTCATTTCGGCGCGGATTTCTACGGGCTGCCGCGCCACAAGGACAGCATCACCTTGACCAAGCAGGCATGGATTGCGCCGCCAGCCTATGAATTCGGCAGCGGCACGGTGGTGCCCTTCAGGGCCGGCGAGAGCATCGCTTGGGCGTTGGAGCCGACCCCGGCATGACGCAAATCCAACCGATCACTCTTGCCACGCGATTTCGCGGCTTCCTGCCCGTCGTGGTGGATGTCGAGACCGGCGGTTTCAATTCGCAAACGGACGCATTGCTCGAGATTGCGGCCGTGCTCATCGACATGCGCTCGGACGGAAGTCTCGCGCGCGGAGAAACGCACCGCTTCCACGTGACCCCTTTTCCCGGAGCCAACATGGAACCTGCCTCCATGGCGGTCAACCGCATCGATCCGCACCATCCGCTGCGCCCCGCGATTCAAGAAGACGATGCGCTACAACGAATTTTTCGCGAGGTGCGCACCGCCATCCGCAATGCCGACTGCACCCGCGCCGTGCTGGTCGGCCATAACGCAGCCTTCGATTTGAATTTCTTGAATGCCGCGGTGGCGCGCACCCAGATAAAACGCAATCCGTTTCATCCCTTCTCCTGCTTCGACACCGCGACTTTGGGTGGCGTGGCCTTCGGACAAACCGTGTTGATGCGCGCCACCCTGGCGGCAGGATTGGAGTGGGACACGGCGTCGGCGCACTCGGCGGCCTACGATGCGGAGCGCACCGCCGATCTATTCTGCATGGTATGCAATCAATTCCAGGGCGTGTTCGACGCCAGCCGCCGCCGGCTGGCTGCCATGGGACCGCTCGAGGTCGAACCCTCGGGCGTGGAATCGGATCCGGTCGACCGAATCCCTTAGGGCCTGTTCTCTGGCTAGGCGGGCACGGCCCCGGCTTCCGCCAGCAATTGCTTCAGTTCGCCGCTCTTATACATCTCCAGCGCGATGTCGCAGCCGCCGACCAGTTCGCCGTTGACGTACAACTGCGGGAAGGTGGGCCAGTTCGAGTAGGTCTTCAGCGCTTCGCGCACTTCAGGGTCCTCGAAGATGTTGATGTACTCGAACTTCGCCTTGACCGCGCGCAGCGCGCCGACGGTCTGAGCCGAGAATCCACATTGCGGGAAGTCAGGCGTCCCCTTCATGTAAAGCACCACGGGTGCGGACGAAAGCTGCTCTTTGATACGGTCGATCACGGTCATGGCTGTCTCCAATTTACTCAAGCAATGCGCACGTAGGCACGGCGGTCACCCAGTGCTCGAAGCACGGCCCTCTGTTCATCAGGGTTCATGCTGCGCCAGCGGGTTATTTCCTCGATTGTACGACAACAGCCCTGGCAGTAACCATTTGCATCCAAAGCACAATTCTTGACGCAGGGCGAAGGGGGTGCCGGGTCAGCAGTCATAATTGAATTATTGGGGTCACTACCCTATTCTTCCAGCCCGCCGTCGACCGATCGGTTCATACCGTGGCGGCAGATGCTGATAACATTATGGAGGGAAATCGCATGAATCCGTTAACTACCGTCAAGTGGCCCCTGATCATCGGATTCGCGCTTGCCATCGCCATATGTTTGGTTGTCGAGGGAGGCCTGCACTTCGACCATACCAGCCTGGCGGCCCTGACGCGCTGGCTGCACATCATATTCGGCATATTTTGGATCGGCCTGCTGTATTACTTCAATGCGGTGCAAACCCCGGCCATGGCCGTTGCGGCGGCCGACAAGGGTGGCCCCGGCGGCGCCGGAATCAACAAGTATGTGGCGCCTCGCGCCCTGCTGTGGTTCCGCTGGTCGGCTCTCGGCACCTGGCTGCTCGGCGCCTACCTGCTTTCTCAGACGCCGGGCCGCTTCATCGGCGCCTTTAGCTTGGGTTTGTCCGATCACTCACGTCCCAACCTCGTCATGGGCATCGGCGCCTGGTTCGGCACCATCATGCTATTGAATGTCTGGGGCCTGATCTGGCCGAACCAGAAGAAGATCCTAGGGCTGGTCCCGGCCACCGACGAACAGAAAGCCAAGGCGCGCAAAGTGGCGCTGTATGCATCGCGCACCAATTTCCTGCTGTCCGTTCCCATGCTGATGTGCATGGTCGGACCCATGCACGGTCTGCCGTTCTAAATGCCGGGATGGCCCGCTGATCTGGCGCGGCAAGTCGCGACGGCGTTGGCGGAGGATATGGGCGCGGGGGATCTGACCGCCGCGCTGATTCCACCTGAGCGCCAGGGCCGCGCCACCGTCATCACCCGTGAGGAGGCGGTCATTTGCGGCTTCCCCTGGGTCACCGAAACATTCCACCAGGTCGACGCGCGGGTCTCTCTCCAATGGAAGATTCAAGAGGGAGACTCCGCCAAGG
>CAZZWM010000052.1:0-15906 GCA_964657945.1 uncultured Steroidobacteraceae bacterium | reverse complement strand
CAAGGCAGACCAGGCTCTCTTCACCGTCGACGGCCCCGCCCGCGCGCTGTTGACCGGCGAGCGCACCGCCCTGAACTTTCTGCAGCTGCTGTCGGCCACGGCGACCGCCGCGCGCGCTTATAGCCGGTTGCTCCGCGGCACGAGCTGCAAGCTGCTCGATACCCGCAAGACCGTTCCTGGACTGCGCACGGCGCAGAAGTATGCCGTGACGGTGGGCGGCGGGTTCAATCACCGCATGGGACTGTTCGACGGCATCTTGATCAAGGAAAACCACATCATGGCGGCAGGTTCCATCGCCAATGCGGTCGCAACGGCACAGCAATCGCCGCGCCAGGTTCCGATAGAGGTGGAAGTCGAGACCCTCGATCAACTCGCGCAGGCCATTGCGGCCGGCGCCGACATCGCCATGCTGGACAACTTTTCACTGCCGCTGATGCGCGAGGCAGTGGCCCTGAACGCCGGCAGCTCGAAGCCGCTGAAGCTCGAAGCGTCGGGCGGCATCACCCACGAATCCATCCGCGCAATTGCCGAGACCGGCGTGGATTTCATTTCAGTGGGCGGCATCACCAAGAACGTGCGCGCCGTGGATCTGTCGATGCGCTTCGAGTGGCGCCAGTGACGCTTACGCGTTAGCGGCCTTCAAAACCCGCTGCGGCTGGGACACGCCGTAGCCCTGGGCGTAATCGACGCCCAGGCTCTGCAGCATGTTGATGATTTCCTGGTTCTCGGCGAACTCGGCAATGGTCTGCTTGCCCGTGAGATGGCCGATTTCGTTGATCGAGCGCACCATCTCCCGATCGATGGGATCGTGCAGGATCTCTTTGACGAAGCTGCCGTCGATCTTCAAATAATCCACCGGGAAGTGCTTGAGGTAGCCGAAGGAAGACAGACCCGTGCCGAAATCGTCCAGCGCGAACTTACAGCCCAGTTCCTTCAACGCCTGAATGAAGCGATTCGCCTGCGAGAAGCTGGCAATCGCCGCGGTCTCGGTGATTTCGAAGCAAATCTTGGTGGCATCCAGGCCGCTGCGATGGAACTGATCGATGACATAGGGCAGAAATTTGTCGTCGCCCAGGCTCTGGCCGGACAGGTTGATCGAGCACATGGTGAGCTTCTCGCGCTCATCGGCCTCGGAAACCAGCCAGCGGAAGGCGTTTTCGATCACCCACCGATCGATGCTCGGCGTGATGCCGTAGCGTTCCGCGGCGGTCATGAAGTTGTCGGGGGAGACGATTTTGCCGGCCTCATCGCGCATGCGCAGCAGCAATTCGTAATGCGATCCGGTCTCGGCTTTTTGCAGCGGCAGAATGGTCTGACGGAACAACTCGAATCGGCCCTCTTCCAGTGCATTGTTGATGCGCGCGGCCCATTGCATCTCGCGGCGGCGGCGCATCAGGTCGATGTCGTTCTCTTCGAAGCTGTGCACGCGATTGCGGCCGGCTTCCTTCGCCGCCTGGCAGGCGCTGTCGGCGGCACTCAAAACCGACGCGACATCGGCGTTGTCGGCCGAGATCGGCACCACGCCGATGCTGGCTCCAAGCCGGAAGGTTCGCTCTTCCCAGGTGAACTTGAAGTTGCGTACCGCTTCGCGAAGCGCCTCGGCGGTGCGCATGGCTTCATCCAGCGAGCAGCTTTCGAGCAGAATGCCGAATTCATCGCCGCCCAATCGCGCCAGGGTATCGCGCCAGCGAACCTTGGATTTGAGCAGCGCGCCCACCTGTCCGAGCAGTGCATCGCCGGCGCTGTGGCCGCAGGTGTCGTTGACGATCTTGAACTGGTCCAAGTCCAGGCAGCAGAGCGCATACGAAGTCTCGCGAGCCTTGGCGCTCTTCAGTGCGCGCTCCATGCGGTTCTCGAACTCGCGCCGGTTCACCAAGCCGGTCAGCACGTCGTGACTGGCGTGATAACTCAGGCGGCGGTTCAGTTCGCGCGCTTCGCTGACGTCGTGGAATACCAGCACGCCGCCCGAAACCGCGCCGCTGCCGTCACGGATGGGAGAAGCGGTGCTTTCGACGTAGATTTCGTTGCCGTCGCGGCGGATCAGCAGCATGGGGCGCACGGATTTGATCGAGCGCGTGCGGCGGATGGCCACGGCCAGCGGATTCTCCAATGGCTCACAGGTCTCTTCGTGGAAGGCGCGGAAGATCTCCTCGATGGCGCGGCCCTGACTGTCTTCGAGCCGCCAGCCGGTGAGCGCCTCGGCCACCGGATTCAGATAATCGATCACGCCCTTGGAGTCGGTGGTGATGACGCCATCGCCGATGCTCTGCAGGGTGATTTGTGCGCTTTCCTTCTCGCGAAACAGCGCATCCTCGTAAAGCTTGCGTTCGGTGATGTCGAGTTCCACGCCGACCAGGCGCAGCAGGCGGCCTTTTTCGTCCACCTTGGCTTTGGCGCGGCTGATGACCCAGCGCCATTCGCCCGTGGCATGACGCATGCGGTGCAAGCTCTCGAAGATCGGCGTCCTGCCGGCCACGTGATCGCGAATCGCGGTCTGCACTCGCGACATGTCATCGGAATGCACCAGCGTGCGCCAGTCCGGCGCCTGCCCCACATCGCTTTCGTCGTAACCCAACATGGACTTCCAGCGCGGCGACAAATACACCCGATTGTTGAGGGTGTCGAAGTCCCAAAGCCCGTCGTTGGCGCTGAACAACGCCAGTTCGTTGCGCTCCTGCAAGTCCTCGAGGTGGCGTTGAATCTCGATGTGCTCGAGTCCGCTGGCCAGGCTGCTGCCCACCAGCTTCATCAGCAGGTGCAGCTGGACGTCCCAGTTGTCGCGCGGACGCGCATTGGCCACAGCCAGGATCCCGGCCGGCTTGCCCTCGATGTAATAGCTGATGAGCAGTACCGAACCGATGCCCAGGTGATTCCATTGGCCGGCATCGGCGGCCTGTTCTTCCCGGGGAGCCGAGGTGTCCTTCAGCTCTGAGACGCGCAGATGCGCCAAGCGCGACTGCAGCCAGGGCATGGTGTCCACGGGCCGGCCTCGCAGCTGCTCGGGGTTACCCGTCGACAGCAGGCCGCGGGCGACTTGGATTTCGTTGATGGCACTGACTTCCGTGTCCAGCGTGATATGGAAGGCAACGTCGACGCGTGCGGCTTCGCGCAGCAGTTCCAGGTTGGCGGTGATGGTATCGAGCGCGTTATTGGCGCGCATCATCTGAAAATCGACCGCAATCTTGGTGCAGATTACGTCAAGTCCGCTGGTGAGCTTCACTTCACGCTTGGGCCAGACTTGCGGGGCCAATATGTCCGAGGCGGTCAGGTCAGGATGGCGGGGGTCGATTGGAGCTATAGCCATGCGCCTTCACTGATCCCGCTGAAGTAGGAGTAACGGTTGTATATCAACAGTTTGCCACTCATTCCCTGATGAATATCGAATGTGTCCCACACTTCGGCACGACGATATTTTGTTAGATAGAGTCGGATTCTCGCATAAGTTATAAGGATTACAAGCTAAGCGATTGTATTAATAGGGCTTGAGTGGCCCTTGTTAGGCGAGAGCTGCTTTAGCGGTTTCAAATAGCCGTGCCAGCCGATGTTCCATTTCGATTTGCAAGGCTTCGAGCCCCGCGGCGTCCAGATGCTTGGCCACATACACGGGCTCACCCACGGCAATCACGATGCGCGTTCCCGGCCATGGGATGACGAAGCGATCCCAGGCTATCTTCCAGGCATGGCGCGCGTAGTAGGAGAAAGGAATGATGGGACGTTGCGCGATCTGCGCCAGCAACAACGCGCCGGGCTTGAACTTGAACGCAGGGCCCTTGGGCCCGTCGGGCGTAATCACCGGCGAAACGGAATCCTTCACCAAGGCCTGATAAAAATCGCGCAGCGCCCGCGCGCCGGTATGACTGGACGAGCCGCGAATGACTTCACCTCCCAGGCTTCGCACCAGCATGGCGCCGAATTCACCGTCGACTGAAGGACTCACCAGGATTCCGGGCTTCACGCCGACAGCGCGGATCTGGAACATGTATTTGCCGCACATCAACTGATGTTGATGCCAGTACACCGGAATGAACGAAGGCGCTCGCGCGATCGCGGCGCTGATATTTTCCTCGCCGACGACGCGCACCACCCGCCCCCAATTCCACACCATGCGCATCAATGTGAGCGCGATCGGCCGAGCGAACCTGTACAGCCGCAATCGTCCGGGCGTCAGGCGCCGGCCCGAGGGCGTCTGTTGAGCGTAGATGGAGTTGCGAAGCCCACCTTCTTCCGGTTCGTTTGGCACGGGGTATTGTCAGCATGCGACCCGTGGGGCGCAACGTGTAAGTTACAATGGGCGATGCAAACCACAGCCGTACCGCCGGGACCCTCGGAGGGGTTCGATCTTGGCGGCAGTGAAGAATCGCTGGAGAGACTTCGCGACTACTTCGCGCGCTTCGGCGATATTTATCGCGTCTTCGCCCCGGCCCGCGGGGTGTACAACTACGTCATCAACCACCCGGACGACGTCAAACGGGTGATGCTGACCAACCATCGCAACTACACCAAGGGCGAAGGCATCGACCGGGTCAAAATCCTGCTGGGCAACGGCATCATGACCAGTGAGGGCGGATTCTGGCGGCGGCAGCGCCGCATGATGCAGCCCTCCTTCCACCGCCGTGTCATCGATCAATTCGGCCGGCTGATCCATGAGGTGAACCGGAAATACGAGGCTCGCTGGGCAGCGGCCGCGGCAAGCGGCGAGGCGGTGAACGTGTCGGAGGACACCAGCGAACTGACGCTGGAAATCGTGCTGCGCTCCATCTTCGGCACCGACTTGGACAAGCTGGAACGCCAGATGGGGCAGAACCCGTTCGAGGTCGTGGCCAAGCAGTCCAACCGCGACCTGAAATTTGCGTTCCAGTTTCGTTCGCTGGCGAAACTGGTGCTGGACTTGATCAGGACCCGGCACGAATCGGGCGAGGAGCACTTCGATTTCTTGAGCATGCTGATGCTCACCAGCGATCGCGAGACCGGCCAGCCCATGGGCGACCGGGAACTCATCGATGAAGTGCTGACCTTGATCGTCGCCGGACACGAAACGACTGCGGCGGCCCTCACCTGGACCTGGTACCTGGTCACCCAGCATCCGGAGGTCGCGGCGGCCCTGGAGGCCGAGTCGGACCGGCACGCGGCCGATGGCGTATTGAGCTTGGATGCCGCCGAGTCCCTGTCATACACCCATCAAGTCCTGCAGGAATCGCTGCGCATGTATCCGCCGGGTTGGCTGCTCACCCGACGCTCGGTGGAAGCCGATGAGCTCGGTGGCTATGCCATCGCGCCGCGCACCGATGTGTTCTTGAGTCCGTACCTGCTGCACCGGCACCCGGAGTTTTGGAGCGATCCGGAGACGTTTCAGCCCGAGCGATTTGCGGGTGCGGATGCCGCGGAGCGCCACAAATTTGCCTACATCCCCTTCGCAGTGGGCCCGCGCCACTGTATCGGCGAGAATATCGCCATGTTCGAGATGCTGGTGCATATGCACGCCATGACGCGCCGCTTCCGCCTGAAGCGCGCGACCAATGAACCGATTGTGTTCGAGGCGCAGATCAACTTGCGGCCGCGTTCCAATCTCATGATGACGGTAGAAAATCGATGACTGACTCGAATTTGCGCATGGGTTTCACCACGTTGATCGACATGCTGGAGAAGAACCAGGATCTGAACCGCACCGTGACCTTCATCGAGGGTGAGAACGCCGAGCGGCGCGTGCACTACCGCGACATCGTGCCCCGCGCCTTGGGTATCTTGCATCACCTGCAGGCCGCCGGCGCCAAACCCGGCGACCACATGATCATCTTCCTGAACAACAACGAGCAGTTTCTCGACGGCTTTTGGGCTGCCATGGTCGGCGGCATCGTCCCGGTGCCCCTGGCGGTGGGCATCAGCGACGAACATCGCCACAAGCTGCTGCGCGTGGCGCGCAAGCTGGGCAACCCCATCCTCTACACCGACGCGAAAAGTTTGAGCCGGCTCGAAAGTCTGGCCACCGAATCCGGCGAATCGGACCTCTTCGCCAAGATCAAGGCACGTGCCTTTCTGGTCGAATCCATCACCGATATATCCAAGCAAGCCAGGTTGCTGCGGCCGAAGCCTGACGACATTGCGTTCATCCAATTTTCATCCGGTTCCACCAGCGTCCCGAAAGGCGTGATGCTGACGCACGACAATATTTTGGCCAATGCATACGCGTGCACCCACCGTGGCAAATTCAGCAACGAGGACATCTCTGTGAGCTGGATGCCCTTGACCCACGATATGGGGCTGATCGGCTTTTACCTGATGCTGTTTGCCGCCGGAGCCAACATCAATCTCATGCCCACCGATCTGTTCGTGCGGCGCCCGCTGCTGTGGATGCAGCTGGCATCGCGGAAACGCGCGACCGCGACCGCCTCACCCAACTTCGGCTACAGGCATTTTTTGAAGGTGCTCGGAGATCGCAAGCTGGAGGATGTCGACCTGTCGAGTCTGCGCATTATTTACAACGGGGCCGAACCGATTTCGGTGCCGCTGTGCAATGAGTTCATAGCGACATTGGCCTATACGGGGTTGAAGCGCAGCGCCATGTACCCGGTGTACGGTCTTGCGGAAGCCACGCTGGCCGCGGGCCTGCCCGACGCCGAAACAGACTACCGCTGGATCCGGGTGAATCGCCACCGCTTGAGCGTCGGCAATCAGGTTGAAGTCAATCCCGCCGAGTCTCGCAATGCGCTCGAACTCATGTGTGTGGGGCATGTGGCTGACAATACCGAGATGCTCATCGGCGACGACAACCGGGCCGGTTTGCCGGACGGCACGGTCGGTCACATTTTGATCCGTGGCGCGGCCACCACCCAGGGCTACTTCGCCGATCCTGAAACCACTGCCGCCACCATCGATAAGGATGGCTGGCTGGACACGGGCGATCTCGGCTTCTATCACGAGGCGGGGCTATACATAGCAGGACGCGCCAAGGAAATCATCTTCGTCAACGGCCAGAACTATTACCCGTACGATTTGGAAAACATCGCGCAGCGGGCGCCGGGTTTGGATTTGAACAAGGTAGCTGCCGCCGGCGTGCTCACGCCCGGGGCCCAGGGCGAGGAACTCATCCTGTTCGTCCTTCACCGCGGCACCATGCAGGAGTTTTTGCCGATCGCCACGGCCGTGGGCCGCCTGATCAACGAGCACACCGGCCTCGAAGTCGCGCAGGTGGTGCCGACGAAACGTATTCCGAAGACCACCAGCGGCAAGGTGCAGCGTCACCTGCTCGAACAAGGCTTCATCGACGGTGAATTCGATGCGGAGCTGAGGGAGCTCAAGAGCCTCAGGGAAGCCCAAGGGGACTCGCGCCTGGCGGGAGAGGGCTTGGCGGCGCAATTACAAACCATCTGCGAAGCCGCGCTGCCGGGCAAGCGCATCGATGTGAACGACAACCTGTTCGAAATCGGCGCAAGTTCCCTCAAGCTGATCGAAATTCATGAAAACATCGAGCGCGACTTCCCCGGCTTGATCGAACTCACCGAGCTGTTCGACTATCCCACCATAGGGCAGCTGGCGCAGCACCTGGAGAAAAAGCTCAAAGCGAAGACCCCGCACTGAAGGTGTTGCAGGCTTCGATCTTGCCGGCGGCATAGCCTGCCTTGAACCAGCGCACGCGCTGCGCAGAGCTGCCGTGGGTAAAGCTGTCGGGCACCACGGTGCCCTGCTCGCGTTTCTGCAAGGTGTCATCGCCCACCGAGGAGGCCGCCGCCAATCCCTGCTCCAAATCGCCGGGCTGCAGGATCTTGCGCGCCTGATTGGCCTGTTGCGCCCAGACCCCGGCGAAACAATCCGCCTGCAGCTCGACCTCGACCGAAACGTGATTGGCGCCGACCTTGCCGGCGCTCTCTTCGAGCTGCGCGGCTTTATCGGTGATCCCCAAGAGATTTTGCACGTGATGCCCGACTTCGTGGGCAATCACGTAGGCTCGAGCAAAGTCGCCCGGCGCGCCGAACTCGGTGGCCAGTTGGCGATAGAACGACAAGTCGATGTAGACGCGCTGATCGCCGGGACAATAGAACGGGCCCGAGGCTGAGCTGGCGAAGCCGCAGGCGGAATTTACCCGGCCGGAGAACAGCACCAAGTGCGGCCGCGTGTAGGTCCTACCGATGTTCTTGAAGTAGGCGCCCCACACATCCTCGGTTTCACCCAAGATGGCGCGAACGAAGTCGACTTGCGGATCATTGGCGTCCGCCGCCCTCGTCGCCTGAGTCGGGGCGTTGCCGGCCGCTTGTTGTGGATCGCCGCCGTTCAACAAATTGAGCAGCGTCGAGGGGCTGATGCCCATGAAATAGCCGATGACCAAGACCACCAGGGTACCGCCTATCCCCAAGGTGCCACGCCCGATGAATCCGCCTCCGCCCGAGCCACGTTCGTCCTCGACATTGTCGCTGCGGCGGCTGTCATCCAATCTCATGTTGAGCTCCTGAGGCAGCGGACCCGCCGCGGGCATCCATCATAAACCGGGTTATCCGTTGCCGTATAACGGCTTTTTGAGTTTCCAGCGCCGGTAGGACCACAGCCAATCGGCCGGGCTCCGCAGCACGTCGGCTTCGCAGGCCCTGGCATAGCGTTCGGTGATCTGATTTGGATCCAAAATCTCGCGGCCGTCCCACAGCGGCTGCATATCGGCTTCATAGCGGCTGCGACCCACCCGGCGGACGCTGACGTAAAACACCGGCAGGCGCATGGCGCGTGCAATCTGTTCGGTGCCCACGTAGAAAGCCGTGTCCTGCCCCAGAAACGTGGTCCAGTAGCGCTGATCCGTGGACACCGGCGCCTGGTCGGCATTCACACCCACCGCCCGAACGATGCCGCGGCGCTTGATGAAATCTCCCAGCAACTCCTTGGCGGGAATCAGGCGCACGCCGAAACGTGAGCGCACCTTGAGCATCAGACGCTCGGCCCATTGATCGTGCAAAGGTTTGTAAGCAGCATCCAGCGGATGTCCCAATTGCAACACCGCCCCATGCACCAACCACTCCCAGTTGCCCATGTGCGAGGTGACCAACATCACCGACTGTCCTTCATCGAGCTTCTTGCGCGCCGCGCTCACATCCACCATGCGCATGCGCGCAATCATGTCAGCCTCGCTCATCGACACGGACTTCAACATCTCGACCAAGACATCGCAGAAGTTCTTCAGGAACTGCTTATGAATGACCGTACGCTCTGCTTCGCTCTTCTCGGGGAAGACTTTTTGCAGTTGCTCTTTGATGACGTGCTCGCGGTGTCGAGCCACGTAGTAGGCCAAAAAGTAGACGAATGCCGAAAAGCCATACAGCGCGAACCAGGGCAGGCGGGACAGTAGACCGAGGATGCCGAAGCCCGATTTCATGCGCCCATTATATATATTCCAAAAATGGATCACCGGCTGCCGATGTCGAGTTGATCCAGCCCTCGGATATCGAGGCTCAGCGAGCCGCTCAGGTCCAGATATGCGATCAGCGGCAGTATCAAGAGGGAAGCCACGCAGGAAATTCTCACGAAACTGGCCATCCGCGTCGACTTGCAGTTCACCGCGCTGCGGTGAGTAGCGAGAATCACATACAGGGTATAGAGGAGTCCTCCAACGCTGTACAAACGCATGAGAAAGACATTCGCCGGATCTATGAGAAACTCGAGAAGCCCATATACAAGTGACCCGACGATCCCGTAAAGCCAAAAGACGCGCGAAACGGTTACCTTGCCGTGAAGCGGTGCCTCGAAAAACTCTTTGATGTCCACGGACCGCGCCTTGTATGAAATCAGCGATGCTCAGATTGTCGCTGCAAGGGTACTATTTTTGCCGGGTTGGCATTGCGATCTCTTTTTTGCTGGGTGGCAGTGCGCGCGCTGCGGCGATGATACGGACGCACCCTTTGCTCAGTCAGGTTAGCCGTCCGCTAATTCATAATCCGACTTGGTCGCACCGCATTCAGGACAAAGCCAATCCTCGGGAATGTCTTCAAAGCGCGTTCCCGCTACGATGCCGGATTCCGGATCGCCCGCCGCTTCATCGTAAACATGGGAGCAAAACCTGCATTTGTACTTTCGCATGGCAATTCTCTAGGGTCGTGCGGCCGATTGCACTGCCGGGTATCGCGTCGGCTGGATCGAAAAGTCGTGTTGTATCGACAGATCCTTCTTGCGCAGCTCAGGTTCGAGCAGACGCCAGACCTTGTGATTGTTGTAGAACGGGGTCATCGGAAACAGGTGATGGATCAGATGAAAATTCTGGTTCTGCAAGACCGGTCCCATGAACCATTCTGCCCCTTCACGGATGGTCGTCGCCTCCGTGAAATTCTTCTCCTGTTCAACGTCGTGCGGCACGTGCGGGAGCCAGAAGAAACTGAAACCCAATGTCAAGAAGATCACCCGGGACGGAATGAACCAGAGCATGACCACGTCGAGCCCGTATCCCAGGTAGGTCAGCACCGCCAGCAGGCTGATGAAAATTCCAGCGAACCAGTAGGACTGCACCAGAAAGGGCTTTGATACTTTGTCGCCTTTTGTGAGCGCATAGATCAGGTAAAAACCGTCGATGAACATCCATCGAAACGGCAGCTCGTACCATGGACCATCGAGTACGCGATCCGGATCGAGAGGGCCATTGGCAAAGCGGTGATGGAGCACATGTCCCCAGCGGAACAGCTTGAGGCTGACGTACGGCGCCACCAAGAGGAGCGCCAACTGCCCGATCCAATCGTTCAGCTTCGTGTTGGTCGAGATAGCCCGGTGAATCGAATCGTGGACCACGCTGAACGCCACGTAGCCGACGATGCTGTTGACCAGCATGCCCTCCCACAGGGGCATGCGGCCGCTGACACCCAGCACATCCGAACAGAGAAACGCCACATTGAGCACCACCCACAGCGACAGCGTGGGCCACGCCATCGGCGGCGCACTCGTCAACGACTTGAAATTTGCCCGTTGTTCCGGCGTCAGATGATCGAATGAAATGTTCCGGTCGCTCATGGCGATACCCGTGGACCCGCGGGCAGCCCCAGAATCCTGAAGATCGTCGGCCTGACCAGCTCCTCGATACGGCAACCGTGCACCAACTGGTTGGCGACGTGGAGGCTCAGAAGACCGTGAACGCTACCCCACACGGCGTGCGTGATCTGGCGCGCATCGCCGTGGACCGCGCCTTCATCGATGCAACGCTGCACCAGTTGCACCGAGTGCTCGAACAACCGGCGGCGCGCGGCCAGCAACTCGGGGTACCGCTGAGGCGGAGGCTGCGGACTGACGAAGATCAGTGAGTATTCCACAGGATGCTGATAGACGAACTCCACGTAGGCATCCATGACCGCGAGGACACGGTCCAGATTGTGGGAGATCGCCCCGTCGCGGGCGCCCACCGCCTCTTCGCGTGCCCGCACGAACTCCTCGAATTGTTCGAAACACATCACCCGGACGCTCGCCAACAGGGCGTCCTTGTTCTCGAAGTAACGGTACGGCAGCGTGTGGCTGGCACCCGCGGCATCCGCGAGGCCGCGGAATGTCACCGCATCGATGCCACCGTCGCGAAACATCGCCAGCGCCGCGCCGCACAGCCGATTGCGCATCGACTCGACCTCGGCAAGGGATAGGGAACTTCGCGCCACGTGTTTAATTTACGGTGTTTATTAAACGATGTAAAGCATTTCAGGCCGGGCGGCCGCCGATGATGCCGCGGGCCCGCAATCCGTCGATCTGGACCTCACCGAGCCCTACCACGGTCCGCAGCACCTGGTCCGTGTGCTCGCCCAGCCGCGGCGCCGCGGCCGGGCGCAAGCGTCCACCCGCGGTGAAGTTGAGCGGGATGGCCGGTGCCAGAATGTTGCCCACGCCGGGCTGGTCGGTGAGCGCGAACAAGGGATTGGCCAACGAGCACGCTGGATCAACCGCCACCAACTCGCTGACGGTTTGATAGCGGCTCCAGCACACGCCCATGCGATCAAACAGCGGCCCCAGTTCCCTGACGGATCTATCGCCCACCCGCGCGCGCACCAGCGATGCGATCTCCTCACGCACGCGGTAGCGGTTGCCCTCCCGCGACAGATCGAGACCCGATCTGCGCTCGAGTTCGGCAACCGCGTCATCGAGGTCGAGCGCTGCGCACAGCGCGGTCCATTGTTTGAGCGTGAGCGCGACGATCATCACCCGCGCGTCCTGGCACTGAAAATCTCCACCAAATGCGCCGTACAAATAGTTGCCGATTCGCTCGCGCACCTGGCCGCGCTGCGCCTCCGCGATGAAGCCCAGATTCCCCAGGGTGGCCAAGGCCACGTCCTCGAGGGCGAGCTTGATATGCTGTCCCTCACCCGTGCGGCGGCGATGCCGCTCCGCGGCCAGCAATCCGGTCGCCGCCAATTGACCCGTCAACAGGTCCCAGGCAGGCAGCACGTGGTTCACGGGTCCATCGATCTCGCGAGGGCCCGTCAGGAACGGGATGCCCACCGTCGCGTTGACGGTGTAGTCCACCGCGCTGCCGGCATCGCGTTTCCCTTGAATGGTCAACTGAATGAGATCCGGCCGCTTCGCGCACAGCGCCTCATGGGACAACCAGCCGCGCGGCGCGTAATTCGTGAGCAGCATCCCGGCGTCATCGCCCGGCGCGCTGATGATCGCCATGGCAATTTCCCTGCCTTCGGCCGTCGAGAAGTCGATGCAGACCGAGTGCTTGCCCTTGTTCAGGCCGCACCAGAACAAACTCCGGTCCTCATCGGTCACGGGCCACCGATGATAGTCGAGCCCACCGCCCGGCAAGTCGATCCGGATCACCTCCGCGCCCATCTGCGCGAGCGTCATCCCTCCCAAGGGCGCCGCGACGAACGCCGACGCCTCGACGATACGCATACCGGCCAGAATTCCCGGCGTCACGCGAGCCGCTGCCCTGTTACCCGCTTGAATTTCGGCGCCATGCCACCGCCGCGACCGGAGTCTTCAAGGCATTCTCGAGGAAACTGCGCGCGATCACCTTGAGCGCCAAGGTTTCCTCGGCGCCCTCGAAGATCGACAGTACGCGCGCGTCAACGAAGTAGCGGCTGACGCTGGTTTCCTCCGCATACCCCATCCCGCCATGGATTTGCAGCGCATCGCGGGTCAGCGATTCCGCCGAGCGGCACGCGAACAATTTGACGAGACTCGCCTCCATTCGCCCGCCACCGGCATCGATCTGTCTGCCGACCGCGTACGTCAATTGCCGGCAGGCGACGAACCGCGCCGCCATGTGCGCGAGCCTGGCACGCGTCAGCGGGTAATCCGCGAGGGGCGCGCTGAACACGCGGCGATCGGTGGCATAGCGCATCGCCGCCCGGAGTGCGGCGCGCATGAGGCCACAAGCCCGCGCGGCGGTTTGTATCCGCCCTCCGATCATGCCGGTCATCGTAAAATAAAATCCCTTGCCGAGCCCTGCCTCCTCGCCAATCACGTTGGCGTCGGGCACGAAGAAATTCTCGAAGGTCAGATCGAAGGAGTGCATGCCCCGATAGCCGATGGTGGGGATGGCCTTGCCGGCGAGACGGCCGCCGCCCGCTTGGGCGAAGTCAAATGCGTGGCCGTCGTAGACCGGCTTTTCCACCAGCAGTACGGACAGGCCGCGATGGCCCAAGGACCGGTCGGCGTTCGTCCGGGTGACCACCATGAGAAGGCCGGCCTTGCCGGCGAACGTGCACCAGGTCTTCGCGCCATTCAGCAGCCAACCGCCGGCGGTCCTCGTGCCCTTGAGCTGGACACCGGCGACATCCGATCCATGGCCAGGTTCCGTGATCGCGATAGCGCACAAGGAATCACCGGCCGCGATCCGCGGGAGCCAATGTTCCTTTTGCGCGGCCGTGCCGCCCGTCAAGAGCGCACGCGACAGGATCTCCGGGCGCGTGATGAGACTGCCGCCGGCGCCGAGGGATCCTTCGGACAGGGCTTCCGTGACGACGATCATCATGAGCGTGTCTTCACGATCATCGGGTGCGCTGCCCCCGTAGCGTTCGGGAATGGACAGACCAAACACGCCCATCTCACGCAGCTGTTGCAAGATCGATTCCGGCACCAGCAAGTCTTCGCGGTGAATCTGCGTGGCTGCGGGCGCGAGCACCTCATCCGCGAACCGCCGACACTCGGCCTGAGCCATGAGCAGCTCGTCGCGCAGCGCGATCGGCCCGAGCTCATCCCGAGACTCGTTGAGCATACGGCCCGTCTCGTCGAGACCTGCACCGCTCAGCACGAGCTTGTAGAGTTCGCGGGTTTCCGCCGCGCACGCCGTCAGCGGCGCCAGCTCCGCAGTGAACGGCGCCAGGTCAGCCTCAACATCGAGGCCCACTCGTCGCAGCCTCTCCTCGACCGAGCGACACGCCTCGGCGCCAAAGGTGAGCGCCAGACGCACCGCAAGTTCAGTGCTGGCCGGCGATAACTCGCGCAGCACCGTCTCCGCCGCCAGCAACTCGGCTCCGGCCACCGCCAATTCATAACTCGGCACCTGGTAACGATCGACCCGCGCGGCATCCAGCGCGCCATCGATGCTGCAATGACGGGCCAAGGCTTGAACGTGACTCGAGAATGCGGCACGCAGCAGACGCAGCATGCCCTCCAATTGCAATGCCAGCGGCTTGACACTGTGGGTCACGGTTCCTCACGCAAGGTCGCAGTGGCGCTCATCCCCAGATAGCCATCACCATCCGCACTCCAGAGCGTCGCGAGCGAGCCGTCGCGGCGGCCGTGCAGCGACAATGCTCCAAGATCGAACGTCGGGCGCAAGGCGCGGAAGCGGACGGCTTTTACATGCGGCTCGGGCTGTTGGGCGCGCACCAGGTCGAGCAATAGAATGACCAGCAGCGGCCCGTGCACGACCAAGCCCGGATACCCCTCGGTATGGGTCGCATAGTCTCGGTCATAGTGAATGCGGTGGCCGTTGTAGGTGAGCGCCGAGAAGCGGAACAGCAGCACGGGATCGATATGCACTGTGCGCTGCCAATCGCCGGCGCCGGACGCCGATTCACCGGGCGGCAGCGGCACGTGCTCGGTGGGCATCTCCCGATAGACGATGGTCTGCTGCTCGTGGACACAGAGATTGCCGCCCTGATGCACGTCATGGTCGATCGTCACGAAAAACAACTCGCCACTCTTACCCTGCTTGTGCTCCACCGCGCGAATCGTCGACACCTTCTGCGCCGGCTCTCCCAAGCGCAGCGGCGCCGACAGTTCCAATGAACCCGAGGCCCACATCCGGCGAGGCAGAGGAATGGGCGGCAAGAACACCCCCTTGGCGGGATGGCCATCGAGACCGGTGCCGGCCGAAGCCGGGGTCTCGAGAAAATACAGCCAGTGCCATGCGACCGGCAATGCATCGCCGGCATCGGGTAGGCGGGCATGATCCAACATGGCCGCCAGCGCGCGCGCCGGAAACGGGTTCAGCGTCTGGCTTATCCGCTGTTCGCGACCGATCCAACCGGTCAGATTCGCGCGATCCGTGGCGGCGCCCATCAACGCACCGCTTCCGGCGACAGGAGCGAACGGCGCAACGCCGCCCGCCGCGACAACCAGGGGCTCGCTCGATAGCGTGGATCGCCCGTGGTGGCATGCAAATTCTGCAAGATCTGCAGCACGCGTGCCGGGCCGATGGCATTACCCCAGGCCAGTGGACCTGATGGATACCCGAGCCCCAAGGTCACCGCAGCATCGATGTCGGCGGTCGATGCAATCCCCCGCTGTGCGATGTCCGCGGCGATATTGACGATGGTCGCGAGCACCCGTTGCACCACGAAGCCGGCACTGTCATTGATGACGGTAACCGGCAACCCGTCGCTGGCGAACAGCGCGGCCGCTGCGTCGCGCGCGGCCGGTGTAGTGACTGTCGTCAACATGAGCGTGCGGCGCCGGGCGAGTCCGGGCAAGGGATCGAGAGCGACGCAGCGCTCGGCGTCCAAACCCTGA